>JAKACG010000019.1 GCA_021821605.1 Microcaldota archaeon
AAGAAAAGAATAGAACATCATAAAAAGATGATCGAATTATTATCAAAACATAACTCTAAAGGCTTAGACGCTCCTAGAAAAAAGAATGTAGAAAAAGCGTATAGGATATTGGAAGAATATGAATTTGTCCTTAAAAAGAAAGGTAAAAAGTAGGTGTATGAAATGCAAGTTTATGTAGAAAAACAAAAATGTACAGGATGTTCGCATTGCCACGATGTATGTCCAGTAGCGGTTTTTGAGATGAAAAATAGGGATGCCAATGATGTCAATACAGATGTAGCTCCGCCTGAAGCGCAATGGAAGGGCGTAACCGACCAGGCAGTAAAGGACAAGTGGTCTGGAAAAGATGATGGGCATAATCATTTTGCAAATTCAAATGACGGTAAAAGTGGTGGAATTTCGGTAGCGTTGAATGGACCATCTTGCATATTCTGCCAGGCATGTCTAGTCCAGTGCGAAGGGGAGTGTATAGTAATAAGCGATGAAGCTGGAAGTATATACCATTCGGTTTATGAGTAATTTTACTTTGTTTTGTAGTATATTTTTAAATATGTTGCATAACAATATACTGGTATGAACGATAAATACAACCACAAAGATGTTGAAAAGAAGATAAGAGCATATTGGGCTGAAAATAAAATTTATGACTTTAAAAAAGATTCTAATAATATATATGCCATAGATACACCACCGCCAACTGTTTCAGGGTTAATACATATAGGGCATGTTTTTTCTTATTCTCAAGCCGACTTCATAGCGCGATATAAGCGAATGAGAGGTTATGATGTTTTTTACCCGTTCGGGCTCGATAACAATGGATTGCCTACTGAGATACTTGTTGAAAAGAAAAATAATGTTATTTCCGAAAATGTCGGAAGGGAGAAGTTTATAGAGCTTGTCCAAACTAGCATAAAGGAATATGAAGAGATGTATATAAATATATGGAAACAGGTAGGAATATCTGTAGATTGGTCTTATTTTTATACAACAATAAGTAAGGAGGTTCAGCAGATATCGCAATACTCATTTTTAGAGCTTAATAAAATAGGTAGAGCATATAGGAAAGAAACTCCAACCATATGGTGCACTAAATGTAAAACTGCATTATCGCAGATGGAACTTAAAGATAAAATATTAAAATCAAGTTTTGTCAAGATAAACTTTGGAGACGAAGTGATAATAGCGACCACACGTCCCGAAATGCTTTCAGCATGTGTTGCAATTTTTATAAACCCAGAAGATGAAAAAAACAAGAAGCTCATAGGAAAAAAGGTAAAGGTGCCTATATTTGGACAGGAAATAACCATAATGAGCGATAGAAGAGTCAATCCTAATAAAGGAACCGGCGTGGTTATGTCATGTACTTTTGGAGATCTTACAGATATAGATTGGTATAAAGCATATAATCTTCCATTGAAAATAATTATAGATGAGAAAGCGAATATGCTTGAACCTCATTTTAAAGGTATGAAGATTAAAGAGGCCAGAAAGGCAATTATAGAAGAACTTAAGGCTAAGGGTTTGATATTAGAAGAAAAAGATATCGAGCATAACGTGAATGTTCATGAAAGATGCAATACAGAAATAGAATTTTTAGTTAAAAAGCAGTGGTATATAAAGTATCTAGACCTTAAAGAAAAGTTGCTTGAGTTAGGTGACCAGCTCAACTGGAATCCAGAATATATGAAAGTAAGATATGATAACTGGGTAAAAGGTTTGCAATGGGACTGGTCTATATCAAGGCAAAGATTTTATGGGATACCATTTCCTGTGTGGTACTGTAAAAAATGCAATGAACCGATCTTTGCTGAAAAAGATGAGCTTCCTGTAAATCCATTAAACACCAAACCTAAAAGAGCTTGCACCAACTGTGGATCAGTAGAAAGTATACCTGAAGAGGACGTAATGGACACATGGGCTACCTCTTCATTAACGCCTTTGATAAATAAGAAATGGAGTCTTAAAGATGAAAGAAGCTCAGATATATACCCAATGTCATTGAGACCTCAAGCGCATGATATTATTTCATTTTGGCTATTCACAACTGTAGTCAAGTGTTTTCTGCATACTGGAAAATTACCATGGAAGGATGTGATGATATCCGGTCACGCCTTGGATTCTAAAGGAAAACCTATGCATAAATCAGAAGGAAATATAATAGAACCAATACCAATAATAGAAAAATATGGAGCTGATGCACTTAGATACTGGGCAAGTTCTTCTAAATTAGGTGAAGAGTCTCTTTTCCAAGAAAAGGACGTGATTACAGGTGCACGAATAGTGAACAAGCTATGGAACGTGGCAAAGTTTAGCCATAATATAAAATCAGATAGCGATATAGTTACCAATCCAATAGACAAATGGATATCATCAAAACTTATGTTGCTGATTAAAAAAAGTACAGAGATGTTTGAGCAGTACAACTATGCCGGAGCTAAACGTGAAATAGAGTTGTTCTTCTGGGACTTCACCGACAACTATTTGGAGTACATCAAGCATAGAGTCTATAATAATATAGATAATCCTGGATATACGTTGAATAAGGTATTTTTTTCCTTGCTTACACTTTTTGCACCGTATCTGCCGTACATAACTGAAGAGATTTATCAAGAGTTATACAAAAATAATGAAGTAAAATCAATACATCTAAGTGCTTGGCCTACGTTTGATGAAAGAAGCTTTGATGAAAGTTCTTTTGATAAAGGAGAAGTTGTTTCTAAAGTGATAAAGTACATCAGGTCATGGAAGCATGATAATAAAATAGCACTCAACGCAGAGATAAGTAAGATAATTATTGAAGGGGATATAGACAATGCGTATCTAGACGATATAAAAGGCATAATGAAAATTAAGGAAATTGAGTTTGGAAAAGGTAATCTTGAGATACCTGAAAGTAGTATAAAAATAAGCATTAATAAATAGCAATCTAACTACGAGAAGGTTTGCAAAATATCTCTCTTTATGCTTTTACAAAAATGATATAGCTCCTAAAAGCTTAAGCAGTGCCATAGCTCCAACACCGGGAAGACCGAATAAAGCAGTTGCGGCTAGTATAGGAAATGTAAGTGGTATTCCAAAGTTTAATACAAAATCTAGGATAAGCAGTGCTATTACACCAAGTATTATATTCACCACCAAGCCGATTATAAACTTTACAATTGACTTTCCTAAAGTTAAGATTATATAAATAAGAACTACAGCTAGAATTGCAAGTAAAATGTATGCTCCTAGAGCCGAAAGAGAAGATGAAAGTACAATCATCGGAAAGATAATGCTTAGCATGATTTTATATACCTTGTAATGTATAAATATATTGTGGTGCGCGGGTGACTCACGGCTATTATATGGCTGAGGAAGCTCCCTCCATGCAGAGACCGTATGGCTTAAGGCTTAATTCGGAGCAGAAACGATACCCTTTTTCAATACAAAAGCTATGACATTACGAGCGTTGAAGTAGGGATGAAACGTGCCGATGCGCGGTCAATGAGCATGCAAGGCGAAAATACGCCGCTTAGTCTAATGTCACCTAAAACAGAAGAGGGGCTACGGCGCACCACACATATAAAAAACCTTATGTCTAATTCTTATTTGTGAAGCGTATGAATGAGCTTGACAATGCCATGGATGTGCTTGATACACTTGAAAAGAAAAAAAATGGAGGCACCTTTGAAGCTATAGATAAGAGATTGGACAAGATATACATAGGAATGGTTGAACAGTTCTTCAATAAAATAAATGTTGTTGCGATAAAGCTTGAGGGAACATTAAAGGTAGGAGATGTTATAGAGATAGGAACCGAGGAGGACGCTATAAGGCAGCGTATTTCTAGCATGCAAATAGACAGACAAGATATAGAAACCGCTTATGAAGGCGACTCTGTAGGAATAAAATTAAAGCATAAGGTAGACCAAGGTAGCAATGTTTATAAAATAAATATAGATAAATAATTATTTTCTTTTCTGTGTAGAACCCAAGCAGACGATGATTTTTATTATATCGTTCTGAAAACTTCCTTAAAAAAATTTAGCTCAGAATTGAGTACGCCTTCTGCCTTAGTGAGTGCTGTTCTAAACTTCTCCTTTAACTCAAGAGCAATCTTTGAGCCTTCTGAGGTTTCAATTTTCGGCGCGGCCACTTTATGGTCGATACGGACCCCAACCACCACACTGGCACCATAAGACGGGTCGACGAGCGCATCTAAGACGAAACGCATCTCGCCGTGGCGGGCATCATAGTCAGTAAGCACGGCGAGCGACAACGGCCGTGAGCCTTTGTAAACATAAACTGTCTTATCTATATCTTCCTTTCCTTGAATCAATTCTCCTTTATCATTGAAGGTATAGTATCCTGCCAGAGCAGAGCCTTTTTCTTCGATATAGAACCGGTTTCCTTTCAATTGTTTCTTAAGTTCTGGATTCTGATCTACTTTTACAAGTGCCTCTTGATAAGTCAATGCCCTGAAACCGTTCTGCTGAAGTAGACTCATTGAGTTTTTCTGATTTGCCTCTATCTGGGCTATGAAAACTCCACTATTTCTTACTTCGTTGAACTGAACTTGCACTGTTTCTCTTGCCTTCATTCCGAGTGCCATTATATCACATTATTATTGAAGCAATTCTTATATTTAAAGCTTTCTTGCTTAATGACGTTGTGTAAAAGTTATTCTACGTAAAAACTGTATTCTGTATCAGAAGCCGCAATTTTATCACTTCATATGCAAAGCCTTGCTTAATTCCTTTCTGCTCACTTTAAGCATTATGCTTTTCTCTGTAATAATCGCTGAAGATTTAGTCTTTAAGTCTTTTAAGCTACTAAAAACTTAATTTCAATGCTCTTAAAAGGTATGATGAATAGTATTATGAATCAGTTTGATACAGGTGATTTTAGGATTCATTATATAATTACTTGTGGAACTAAATATACAACTGAACGTGCAACTTTTTCTAGGTAGCTATTTTCCAGAGCTATCAGAGCTTTATATATTTTCTTCTAATACGGCCTTTATGTTTTCTTGTGATGGCATTGCTTGTTTTACTAAAGGTCCATTCTTAAAAGAAAGCTCTAGCTCTTCATATGTAGGTCGTTGTGTTTTGTAGAACAGCCCTATAGGTATTTTTTCGTATTTTGTAACTACATCTTCGAACGCTCTTTCCATAGCCATATTTAGATTTGAAGGATCATGTCCTTGAGACTCGAGTTTGTAGATTCTTGGACGGAACCAATCATAAGTATTATCATGATTGAATGTAACGCATGGACTATAAATATCTATTAATGCAAAACCTTTGTGTTCAATGCCTCCTTTTATTAATTGAGTTAGATGTGCAGGATCTCCTGAGAAACCTCTTGCGACATAGGTAGCTCCTGCGCTTATTGCAAGAGCCATGGGATTGATTGGCATCTCTATTACTCCAAATGGTGTTGATTTGGTTTTATGTCCTAACAACGCAGTTGGAGAGGTCTGACCAGTGGTAAGCCCATATGTTTCATTATCCATTATTATATAGGTCATATCTAGATTTCTTCTTGCCGTATGGACTAGATGTCCTCCACCTATACCATATCCATCTCCATCGCCACCAGTACCAATTACAGTAAGAGCAGAATTTGCAAGCTTTATGCCCGTTGCTACAGGAAGCAAACGTCCGTGAAGACTATGAACACCATAAGTGCTAAATGAGTGAGGCATAGCTGAGCTGCAGCCTATACCAGATACTATGGCAACATTTTTCTTTTCTATATTAAGCTCTGTAAGAGCCTTGTTTATAGAGGCAAATACCGAGTAATCACCACAACCTGCGCACCAGATAGGTTTGTTGGTTGAGGTATATACCTGTTTTGTCTGTGCTCCTTGAGCTACATTTTTAATATTCTGAATATTCTGAGTTGTATTGTTTTCTACCATAAAATCACAGTTTTGTATGCATAGCTTCGGCCTTTTCTGCTATCTCGATTCCGGTTATGGCTTCGCCATCGTACTTCAAGATCTTGTTTTTTATCTCAATTCCAGTATTCATCATTATCACTTGTGCAAGCTGAGCGGTATAATTGCATTCTACATCCAATAATTTTTTGCCTTTTAGCATGGAGGCGGTTTTTTCTTTGTCAAGAGGCAATATGTAATTGAATGAGATTATACCAAAATTAAAGCCTTTTTTCTTAAGGATAATAACTGCTTCTCTTACAGCTTCGGTGGTTGAACCAAAGGTCACAAAAAAGTAATCAGCAGAGTCATTTTCTATTTTGGGAACAAAGTATGGTTCGTTCTTAAGCATCATGTCCATCTTGCGCATTCTTTTTTCATGCATCTTCACTCTTACCTCTACATATGCATCAAGACCGGAAAATGCATCGCTTACCAAATCGCCGTACTCATTATGTTCATCTGTAGGAGCTATAAACTCTGTACCGGCAGTTCCAGGTATTGCACGCGTTGATACACCATCAGCGCTATACTCATATCGCTTGAATCTGCCTCCAGAGGTATTTGACATTGCTATTTTACCTCGATCTATTTTGACAGATGAAGTATCAAAACCATCAACCGTCTCTACATGCTCGGATATAAACAGATCAAGAAGTATTATAACAGGGCATTGATATTTATCGGCTAAATTAAAAGCCTCTGTAGCTATAGTAAAGCACTCGTTTATATCTCTTGGAGCTACCACAATTCTTGGATACTCGCCTTGCGAAGCGTGCATTACAAAAAGCAGATCTGCCTGCTCAGTTTTAGTAGGAAGACCGGTGCTTGGACCTGTCCTTTGAGACTCTACAACTACAAGAGGAGTCTCTATCATACCTGCAAAGCCCAATGCCTCTACCATTAATGAAAATCCTCCGCCGCTAGTACCACACATGGATCTAACACCAGCGTATGATGCACCTATTGCCATATTTATTGCGGCTATCTCGTCCTCTGCCTGTTTAAACAGCACACCCTTATGATCATGCGCAGCAAACCAATGAAGTATGCCGCTTGCAGGAGTCATAGGATATGCAGCATAGAACTTGCAACCGCTAGTAAATGCACCTATTGAAAGCGCAGTATTTCCGTCCATAGAGTACCTTTGTTTACCATCGCTTTTTAAGTTATAAAACGGAGTTACACCTTGAAAATTAAAGCCCTTTCCTGCAGCGTCTATATTGCTTTTGACTATCTGCTCTCCTTTTCTTCCAAACATTGAACTTATTACCGCCTCGAATGCAGCCATCTTCATGCCTATTAAATTTATTACAGTGCCTATCGCAACTGTGTTTCTCATTATGGGATCTCCGCTTGCTGCAACGGCGATGTCAAGCAAAGGTATGCCGATTAGCTTTGCAGATGTAGCTTTAAGCGCATCTACATTCACCTTTGTATTGTCATATATAACAAAAGCTCCATCGTTTAGGTGAGATTTTTGATTGTTTATGGCATCTTGATTTAGAGCTACAAGTATGTCTATTTTATCTCCATGACCATATAGCTTTTCATCTCCTATTCTGACTTGATACCATACATGACCTCCACGTATTATTGATTGATAACCCCTATAACCAAATACATTTAGACCATTTCTTCCAGCTATCTTTACTAAAAGAGCTCCGCTTGACTCGACTCCGTCTCCGTTTGCACCTGCTATTCTAACATTAACACTACTCATAATAAACACTTTACTGGTAACACCACATAGTTAAGCTAAACAAATAGATTTATAGCCTTAGCTAGAGGTTATGCAACTGACGTAAAAGACCGTAAGTTAAAATACTTATCATTCAAATAATATTTGGTTATATGGAAAACAAAGAGCTTTTGAATAAACTTTTAAATGGAGAGCTGCAACTCCATAAGCTTGAAGATGAAACCAACTTTGATGAAGCTGCTAAAATACGAAGAAAGTTTATAGAAAGCATATCAAATACAAAGTTAGACAGTATAGGAAATGTAGCTATTGATTATGAAAGAATATACAAAAAGAACGCAGAGAATGTTATAGGAGGCATATCTATACCACTAGGAATTTCAGGACCGATATTAATAAACGGAGAGTATGCAAAGGGAAAATTCTATGTGCCCTTGGCCACTACTGAAGGAGCATTGATAGCAAGTATTTCTAGAGGTATGAAGGCAATAACATTAAGTAATGGAGCTAGCGTTAGAATAATTAATGAGGGGATGGCTAGAGCTCCTGTTTTTGAGCTTGAATCCGTATCAAAAGCTATTGAGTTCATAAACTGGATTAAAAACAACAGCAAGGCAATATCTGAAGCAGCAAACAAAACGACAAAACACGGAAAGTTAAAAACCATAACGCCTTTCATTGTTGGAAATAATGTATGGCTTAGATTTTTGTTTGATACCGGAGAGGCAATGGGCATGAATATGTGCACAGTAGCTTCAGAAGCAGCGTGCGAGTATATAGAACTTAATTTTGCACAAGCAAAGTTACTTGCCATAAGCGGTAATATGTGCTCTGATAAAAAAGAATCTTTTGTAAATGAGCTTTTAGGAAGAGGAAGAGGAGTTGCAGCCGATTGTATAATTAAAAAAGATACACTTGAAAAGGTATTTGAAAGCAGTGCAGAAAAAATATGCAATGTGAATACGAAAAAGAACCTTTTAGGAAGTTCAAGAGCGGGAAGCAGCAAACACAACGCTCATTTTGCAAATGTTATAGCCGGAATCTTTGCCGCAACAGGCCAAGACTTAGCACAGGTTGTTGAAAGTAGCAGCGGTTATACATGGATGGAAAATAGAGGAGGAGATCTTTATGTATCGGTTACACTGCCATCATTAGAAATAGGCACTGTAGGAGGAGGGACTAGCCTTGCAACGCAAAAAGAGGCCCTTTCGATAATGGGAGTTATAGGGACATCAAAAAATAATGGAGATAATTCAAGGAAATTTGTAGAGATAATAGCCTGTACGGTGCTTGCAGGTGAGCTCAATCTCATAGCAGCTATTTCAAAAAGAGATCTTGGAAAAGCACATGAGAAACTAGGAAGAAGCAAAAATTGAGTTTTTAGATATTTAAAATAAATACTAAGGGGCAGCTATTGCCGCCCCCTATTTCTGGGTGTGTCAGATTTTCATCTGACAATATATATTTTTCATATACTTATTTATATCTTTATCTACTTATGGTTAAATATTTTAGTAAAGTATAAATACTTTACTTAAGTATAATTAATCACAGAACGCGTTTGCCTAACGCCATATAAACAAGGCAACAAGCCTGAGTTTTTCAGGTGCTATTTCTGGGTGAAAAAATGGATGAAAGGAAAATTGGTTGGGAGAAAACTATGAGATGTCTTATTGAGTCTTTAAAAGAAGATGCAATAATAGAGTCTAAAGACCTCGGAATACAAGTAGGCACGTATGAAAAGATGTGGTTTGCAGTATATGAATTTGTTGTGCAGATGTGCAAACCTAATCCAAAGCTTATACGAGATATAGTGAGAGTCTGCGCAAATATTGCGAAGAATGTTGAGCTTTGCAGCTTGAATGAAGAGCAAAGATACTCAGAGCAAATTAGAGAGCTTAAGTATCTAATAGACAAAGAAGGCATTAAAAGTGCAGATATCAAGATAGTTAAGAGAGAGGCAAAGGAGCCTCTCTCCCCAGCCAATACCTTTCATCTACAATTAATTAAAAGGCACATAGTATTGAGTATTTTGCCAATAGTTAGGTATTTATATCTAAAAAAAGAAAATTGTTATTGATATCTATGAGTAATATAGAAAAACCGATACGTACTACCAGTAATAATCAGATTGTCAAAAATGCCATGGTAGCAATGGATTTAGAGTCTGTACTCAGAAGAGAGGTTATAATACCGGTAAATGATGTTAAGAGAGTACATAGAAATAGCTCTACCGGGACAATAACTACCGAATCGCTTTTAACCCAAATAAAAAGATTGGAAACTGAAAATGAAAGACTACGATCGATGCTTTTAACCGATCAGATGACAAGACTTGGAAATGAAACTAGATACATACAAGATGCTAGGAAAATGATATCTAAATATTTAAGAGAAAAAAGATCAAACAACAACGCAGTTCAAAACCCCATATCTTTTGTTGTTATTGATGGTAATGGCTTAAAGGCACTTAATGATAAAATAGGCCACGAAGCTGGAGATCATGCTATAAAAAGACTTGCAAGTGCAATAGAAAAAACAACCAGAGAGTCAGATTATCCATATAGAAGAGGAAGAGGAGCTGACGAATTTGTTGTTATATTAAATGGAACTAATAAGGAAGGTGCAGTAAATTTTATAGATAGGCTCAGAAAAACATTAGACTCTTTGAATAAGCGTTATTATGAAACTACAAACTTCAAATTTGATGTTTCTTTCTCAGCTGGAGCTTCTAGCATAGACGAAATAGAACAAAGACATCTTAAGCAACCAGTGGATCAGATACGCGATAGGTTATTTAAAATTGCAGAAACAAGAATGTACGAAAATAAAGCAGTGATGAAAGGTAGCAGATAAGAAAAGTAGAAAAGCTTAGAATATCTCTCCTACTATACGCGTTATGCCGCCTTTTAAACTTAATGCTTCTACGCCATACTTATCCTTTAAAATAGATGCGACATATCTTGAAGAGTTTCCATGGTAGCACACAAAGATGTGATTTTCAAGCGACTTAGCTTCTTTAGTATCTAACTTCATTAAAGCTGGAGGTGTCATTTGTTTTAATGTATTTTTCTCTATACCAAGTAGCTCTTCTATATACTCTTTAGGCTCAACTCCTATCCAAACTAGGGCTGTGTTGTTTTCAGCAGCAAACTTTATTGCCTCTTCAAACTCTATTTCTTTTATTTCCATATGTATATATCAACTAGTAACTATTTATCATTAAGCCCAAAGCTTATAGCTACAATATCTTCAAAAAATATATGCTGTTTCTTCTCTAGAAGTATCTTAAAACCTAAAGCTTGAGCATATCTAAAAAGCGAAGATATGTCAGATAAAGAGCTTGCAACTATAAATACAGCTCCATTCTTAGCTAGATGATCCTTTGCTTCTAAAAGAAAACGCTTTGTAGTCTCTATCCCAGACCAACCACCATAGAAAGCATCTTTCATAAGTTCTTTGTTATCCTCATTTGGCAAATAAGGGGGATTGAAGGAGATTATATCAAATTCTTCACTTCCGATAGTTGAAAATAAATCGCTTTGAATAACTTTTGTTTCTGCCACTATATATAATTTGTTCAA
>JAKACG010000020.1 GCA_021821605.1 Microcaldota archaeon
AAAATCAATAAATTATGCTTCATGGAACAAGTTTTTTCAACTACTTTCATACAAGGCTGAAAGTGCTGGTATGAAAGTAATAGAAATAGACCCAAAAAACACATCAAAGATATGTAGTAATTGTGGCAATATTCAAAGTATGCCACTCTCAAAACGAATCTATTTCTGTGAAGAATGTGGTCTACAAGAAAATAGAGATCTAAACGCATCAATAAACATACTCAAAAAGGCTTTGAACTCTACGAGTTCAAATTTTGACGGCAAAACCCTCAAAGCTACCGCAGGACATGCGGAAAGTCACGCTCAGGGAGAGAATGTAAGACCTCAACAGGAGGCAGTCCTCGAAGAACTGAGAACCGATAAAACACATCATTTGCGGGATGCGGTGATTGCATGAACGCAGAGGAAGCCCACGCAGTTTATGGGTGGGAGGAGGTCACATGACACTTATAAGAATCCAAACTTTAATGAGCAATGAAATATCTAAAAGGATATTCTTAAGCAGGCCTCCGGAGCCTCCCCCAGAGTATCTTCTAAATGATCCTACCAACTCAATTTTTATAGGCACTACTAAGATCTTCAAAATACCCTTTACCTGGACATTTTCAAATATAACAAATCCTCACATCTCGGTTGTTGGAATAACCGGAGCAGGGAAAAGTTTTTTCGTAAAGACCTTTCTAGCAAGAGCTAGTTATATCTGGAATACAAACGCAATAATAATAGACTGGGCTGGAGAGTATATTTCATGGGTAAAACAGAGTGGTGGAAAGGTTGTAGCTCTTTCTAAAGGAGATTATCTTAATATAATGGATCTATCTGGAATGAAGCCCATAGATCGTGCAAAGCAAATAATGAACTCCTTAGACATACTTACTGACATAGCATTATATCCAGAGCAGAGGCGTCTTACCGCAGAAGCTATAGAACAGGCATACTTAAATCTCGGATTCCCAATAGCAGCTCCGCCACCTCCTGGAAAGGAGCCTCCAACACTAAAGGATGTAACTAAACTCTTGGATGAAAAACTTCAGGAAGGTACATACGCATATCCTGCGGAGCTTGAGAATGCGATATATAGGCTCAGGCAGTTTTCACGAGAAGGTGAGGATTACTTTGCAAACAAAAGCACAATAGATATAGGGAAGCTAACATCATCAGGACTAATAGACCTTGATTTGTCTAGTCTTCCTGATGAAAGGTTCAGAGCCATGGCCGCTCTTTTTATTCTTCAAACATTAAAGGAGAAGATGCGCCTCGAAACATGGAGTGCTTCTGCCGGTCTTAAAACCTTGGTTGTACTTGATGAAGCATGGAAAGTAGCTAGCGATGAGAGGAGCGACGCAGTTACAATAATAAGGGAAGGAAGAAAGTATAGTTTTGGCCTAATTGTCGCATCGCAAAATCCTACTGATGTAAACGAAGCTATATTCTCAAATGTTGGCACTACCTTTATGCTTAGAATAAGGTTTGAGAAGTTTATGAATTATCTTCAAGGCTCTTTAAATTTTTCTGATTTTATACGAAGCGAGATAAGCAAGTTAGGTGTAGGCCAAGCCGCAATAGACATGGCCTTTAATACTGGGGTAAGATTTCCAAACATCTTTTTGGTAGATAAAATTGTTGGTGAGCTGCCTCTTGATACATACTCTATTTTCACATCTGATATATTGACCGAGAAGGAGCTTGGAGATGTACAGATCAAAAAAGATTACTCTTTTGATAAGATGACAATAAGCTCTAAACTCATAGAAACTGGATTTAACTCAGAGGCTATACAGACAATACTGAAAAAGATGGGTGAGCAAGGCAGGCATGTAGATATACGTGAGTTTGCAAGAATATGTTTGTCTACTGGAATAAATAAAACTGCGCTTATCTCATTTTTACGTTCAATAGGTGTTACTGATACTATTATCTCTAGGATTATGTCCTATATAACTACTTGAGTGATTATATGGCACAAAAAACCTTTGTAATAAGCAAAATAGATATTAAAAAAATGTTATCATCCTTAGGCATAAGCCCTGGAAATATAGAAGCCATGCTTGGAATCATAGAAAAATCCCATAGGCATGTTGACGCAATAGCGTTTGTAGGAATGTTAGAGAAGCTTGGCTTAAAACCATCTGACATAGAAAATATATTCAGGAGAATAGGAATTGACGATGCCAGAATAGTTGAGATATTCAATGCACTGGACGAGGAAAAGATAGAAGCTGCTTTCGGTAAGGTGGCCGAGTTAAAGGTTGAGTAAATGGTAACAAAAGAAAAACAAAAAAGCTATTGCATAATCTGCGGCAAAGAAGCAGATGGTATAGAAATAAAAATAGACAACGTAATTCGTACAATAAGATACATAAAGAAAAAACTTTTCAAAACAGAAAAAAACAACAAGCTCGTGGTATCAAAGGAGTGCTACGAAATATATATGAAAAATAGGAAACGATACATATCTAGGCAACGCCTCTATGTTGGACTGGGACTGCTTTTTGTAATCTTTTCAGTATTAATAGCACCTAGTCTGCCAACATTTGGGCTCTCTGTTTTGATATTACTTTTTCTATATCTAATATCATTCCTTAATTATACTCCAGAGTTAAAAATAAAGTTACTTAAAAATAATTCTGCACACGCTTCTAATGCGGTAAAAGAGGAGAAAAAGAAAATCTCATAATGACATATTATTAAAAAAGTTAAAAAAAGCTATAAAACAAAGAAGTTAAAGTATATGATATATGGTCAATTTCATATATTCAAAAGAATAATTACGTAAAAATAATAGGAAAAAAGGGAGCATACAAAAACGCAAGCAATAAATATATTCAAGACTTAGCTATTACTGTGGTATTTTGGCTGAAGAAAGCATTCTTGCACCAAAGGTCGAGAAATTAAATATTAATGGCAAATTAATAGGCACGTTTCAGGGTATTCTTGATAGAGTTTCTAAAGTGCCGTTCTACGTAAGCTCAGTATCTGTAGATTCTGCAACTATAGCAGTTATAGAGAGCAGAAACATCAAAAAACAACCATATCTTTTCTACATCTTTAATATAACTAATGAGTATATTGAGATAACTTACTCCATACCTAACGATACAAGCGAGACATTAAGGAGGGCTTATGTACTCCGTAATACCGCCTCATTTCTTTCCAGTATAAATGATCTTTTTGATATAGACAAACAGGCATTCTTGCAATACGTGGACTCTACGTTAGATAAGCTTCTTTCTGGAATATCGCAAAATTACAGTGTGCTTTTCAATAAATACGACTCATTGCTTAGTGAGTATCGTGCAACAAAGAGGCTTAACATAGAGCTTTCTGCATCAAACAGAAATCTTTCTATTCAAACCGCAGATTTACTTGAAGAAAATAAAAAATTAAAAGATAGCCTAAGCAAACTACAAAAATACTCTGATGAGTCTTTAATGTCAATGGTTGAAGACTGGATAAATGTTCATGGCAGCAGCATAGATGTAGATGAGTTCGCCAAAACTTATAATCTTACATCTCCAAGGGTGGAAGAAATACTTGACAAGATGGTATCTAAAGGATATATTGAATTAAGAGGTTAATATGAAGTACTTTGTATATATAAATAAAAAGTTCAATAACGTACGCTCTTATAGAGTTATCAAAAGCTCAAAGAACAATACTAACTTTCTATCTCGTTCAGTTCAGTCGTTTGTAGATAAGCATTTTTTAAGGAAACAACAGATATGATTGATGGTATTAATGGTTTCAAAAAAAAAGATTTTAATAATAAGCGCTGTATTAGCTGTGCTTATATCTTTTTTTATTATTTTTCTTTATTTTTATGTAAATGGGCTTTTGTCTAATCTAAAGCCTGTATACATAGAAAATGGTACAATATCTACAAATATCTCAATCTTCAAGACCGGTGTTGCTTCTTATAACTACTCAAATCATCTTGCGGTTTACTCATTTATAAAATATAACATTAAAAATGCGACAAATGCTTTAATAAGTCTTGATGTATTCCAAAGAAATCCTATAATGAAGATTTATCTTTTAAATCCAATTTATTCATGCTTTGACTGTTTTAATTTTGCTGCGATAGAAGAAAATTTGTCTTCGGATCTTTCAAAGTATGGGCTATTGCTTAATTCTTCAAGTTTTCAAGTAGTAAGCATTTTAAATACCAGTGAGATAGCTCCAGATTCAATAGTAATACTTCCCACTGGACTTTTGCCTGCTGATATTGTCCCATACTCTGGTTTTTCAAGCTCACGTAAAAATAAAAACCTAATACAGTTGCTAAATGAAAAGGATACTATAATCTATGTTGGGCAAAACTTTTCAAGAATTATAGAGAATGGCCAAACATTATTTACAAATAACAAAACAACCTCGACATTTTATAATATAAGCCTAGCAACATTCTCAGATAACAATATAACCTCAACCAACTCATTTTTCTTTAATAAACCTACATTCATGCTTTTAAATGGGACTTCTCTTGGAGCAATATCTTATGTGAATATTGAAAATGGTACAGTTGTCGCATTTAGTAATTACCCTACTATCGGATGGGAAAATTCCTCTGCGTTATCCTCTGATCTATCAAGGGCAGTTTTTCTAAGGTTCTGGATAAATATACTTGCAAAGGGCAGTTTTAATATATCTAAGACTGCAAGCTCCTCCCCGCTATCAGGTGATAAGTTCCTATTTACGACTCAAAAAGCCATAAACTTTACATCTAATGCAACCTCTATTTTAAATGCATCCTATCCTTTAATTTTGATAAATAGCAGCAATGGATATACATATCAAAACTATGAACTACCATTTCATATAATATATAACGACACTGCAATCATAAATATGCCAGCTGTTGTAGGCTACGGCGATCAAGTTCCCGTCAGCGTTTCAATAAGCCAGTTCTCAACAAACAAGGCATTTAGTATAGTGGCCTACAATGGTTCATTAAAATCAATATACGGCTTTCCATTGGATTTTTTCAACACTTCATACTCGATAGTAAAGTATGGAACCTTAGATGTGCCTACTGGAGGATATTATCTCGCATCTCTTGTAGATATAAACAACATATCTCATGGAAGTGCAATATTTTATACTCCATACCTTAATATTACTCTTCCATCTCCTGACTTTAAAAATGGCACCTTTGTCTTTAAAATATTGAGCGATAATCAAGGACTTTCAAACATGCCTTACACCATAACGGTAAATGGAGAGTATCCACAACAAGGAACCGTTAATAATGGCAATATAGAGTACACAGTTCCAAAAGGAACGGTTCTTAATTATGGTTATCAACGTTTCAATATTTCATTGATAAATATTAATTATACTCTGTACTCTTACTACGCATCGCCTCCTGGAATACCTTCTCTATATATAGAGTTCGGAGTTGCTGCGTTCTTGATACTTTTATTAAATGTTGTTTTAAAACCTCCAAACCGTGAAGATTATTATATAGACATACCTGAAATACCTCCAATAAAAAAACAGGAAATAACAGTAAAACAAGATCAGATAATATCTATTTTCGATATGATAAACTTCAAATATAAATGGCAGTACATGCCTTTAACTCCTGAAGAAATAAAAGCGGGCATAAGCTCTAATATACGCGAGAACAACATGCCAATATCCGTAACACTTCAAAACACCAGAAGAATCTTATATAAATTAGCATCAGATAAAAAGTTGGAATCTTTAGATGAGTATTACATACCTACGGAATGGATCATCAAATCAAAGCATGATACAGAGTACCTTGTAATATTTAGAAAGTTACGTGACTTTTTTGTGTCGCACGCAATACCATTTACAGATTTAGACATGTCTTCAGAGGCAGACATAATAGCAACGGTAAGAGACAAAAATTTCAAGCTTTTTATTTTTTCTGAGAGTGCAGGCGTGAGAGATATAAAGATAAATGCTGAAGAAAAAAACATACTCATATTTTTAAATAAGGAAATAAGGCTTTCATTTAAAGATAAATTGGATAATCAATATAATGATGAAACAAACAAGTTGCGTATGGCATTATATCTGAATTATCTTAAATTAGCAGATATCGATTCACTAAAAGATATATTTTCTTAATGCAGTTTTATAATATTTATATCAAAAATAAAAAAGAACCGAACTTTATCTGCTACTGCTACTTTAATTTCTAATCGATGATAATTCGTACTACTGCTCTGCTTCTTCGTTTTCTACTTCAACATCTTCTTCTTTATTTTTTAATTCTTCAGGGCTTTCACCCAAAAATTTCTTGTACTTATTTTCAATAAGTGTTTTAAGTGAGCCTTCTATTTCTTTTTGAGTTATATCGGTTATTTCAGATAAATCTTTTGAAAGCTGTGATATGTATCTCATAATAGTTTTATACCTTGTTTCCTGTAGCTGCATATTTTTTATTCCGCTTAGATATCTCTGTAATATTCTTCCACAGTCCATAACTGCAAGTCTTATCTCCTCTATTATGTCATCTTCTTTTGCTATTGCTTGCTTTCCTACCCCTGAGTATGGAACATAAACGCTTGAAACATTTACAAATATGCTTACCGGCTCTTCATCAAAATTGCCAAGTCCATATCTCTTCCACTGGATTCCTTTTATGGCTTCAGTTATTGCACAGTTAGAGCCATCAAAAAGCAGTGGAACCTTATTTGCAAATCTTAAGACATTGCCTTCTGCCTCTATTATATTTCCATTTTTGTCTACCTGATTTACCGCCTTTCCTGACTCTCCACCATAAGCTATTCCGGCTTCAACAACAAACGGTATTCCTCCTCTGAAAACCTTGGGCTTACGCTCCACAACGCTTAAGAACTTAGGATTTAATATATTCTTAATTGCTATCTCTATTTGTTTGTCACCTATTGTTGATAACGCATCTAACTCTGGTATCATCCATTTAATCTTTTTGAATGCTTTCACTAGTTTTTCAGACTCACTCCATTGCATCTTGCTTGGCTCTTGATCAAAATCAATATCTGGTGCTATTGCCTTAAGCTCAGCTATCTTTCCTTGAGTCATTCTAGAAAATGTCTCTATTAAAAAAACAGACAATCTTTTTTCATGGCTTCTATGTGCAAACTCTATAAGATCGTTTGTGTCTACGCCTAATGGATGTGGTTTAACCTCCTTAGGTCTTTTAGGCATCTCATTTACGGCTCTTATAAAAATCGATTCCTTTCCATCAGGATCTAAGAGTTTTATGGTGGTGTGTGGGTTAGACAATGCAGTTCTTTTCAAGTACTCAAATACTCCATGCTCGCTGTTTTCATACTTAAGTTCACCAAACTCTCCTATTACCTCTGTGCCATTGTTCTTTATCTCTATTTTTTTCATCTCTGTAATTATTGGTTTATTTGACTTAATATCAAGGTCTACATTGCATTCATATGATTCCTTTTCGTTCATTGACCTTACGGTTATTGGTTTTCCTGTTGTTATTTTTGAAAATAATGTGCATCCCGAAGCTCCTATTCCTTGTTGCCCTCTTTGCTGTACATATCTATGAAACTTTGTCCCTGCAAGAACCGTAGCAAATACCTTTCCTACATGTTTTGATGGTATTCCAGGACCATTGTCCTTTACACTTATATTGTATTTGCCTTCTTCAATAAGCTTTATCACTACCTCTATCTCAGGTAAAATTCCAGCTTCTTCGCAAGCATCTAAGCTGTTTGTAACATACTCATGTATAATTGTAGTTAATGAGCGTACCTTTCCTGAGTATCCAAGCATCTGACTATTTTTTCTAAAAAACTCTGATATAGAGTGTTCCTTAAATTCTTTAAATATCTCCTCTGACTTTACGTTTTCTACCATAAAACTCATCTGTATTTTTTTCTTAGGCTTTCCATTATTCTATAAGCTTTTTTATGCGTTCCTCCCTCTACAAGTATCTGCAGGGCTGCTGTTGCAATCGCAAGCTCTTCAGTAGTGCCTATTATTCCTACTGTATTATCAAATAATGAAAGCGATACATTGCTTACATCTTCAATATAACTTTTTGTCTTTCCATCCTGGCCTATTATCCTGGCTTTTATTCTCTTAATTTCTGCATCATTCTTTAAAAGATCCTTAAGATTGACATACTTAAAATAATACTCATCATTTAATAGTTTGAATGACTCACCTACAGAAAAACCCTTACCAAATGCCTCTATTACATTCTTAGCGTTGTACTCGTCATAAGCTGCACCATCTATCTTTACTCTACCATCCTGTAGAATCTCTATACTGCAGTTAAGTTTTTTACTTAGCCTTTCAAGTACTTTATGCAGTGCGGCTACTCTTTTTGGAGATATTAAAACTGTTTCCATTTAAATCAATCTAATTGTACTGGTCATTTTAGATATATCTTATATTTTATTAAATGGTTTCGAGGCAAGATATATACTATATACTGTGTTTTAATACAATACATTTAAATATCTTTCTTTATATTAATATGATTGAATCATGATTGTTTCAGGATATCTCTGTGTAATGTTCATGGAGTTCATGGTTTTGTCGAGGATGTATTAAAATGGCAAAAACTCAAAAAAGAATAGAAAAGGAGCTTCTATCCCTCAAAAGCGAGATAGCTTCTTTATCTAATAGATCAGAAAAGAGCATCTCTTCTGAAGATGGGGTTAGTGCCATGCTTAAGTACATGATGGAAGAGAGGGAGAAAACAAACAAGATACTTTCTGCTATCACCGCAAAAATCAAAAAGATAGAGCAGGATTTGGAGGAAAATTATGTAGCCGAGCCGGAGTCTTTGTATACTGAGCAGATTCCAATATCAAATCGTGAGATACCTTTGTCTTCATTAGACGTAAAAATACTTAACTTTGCACAGTCAAAGGGAATGATCTGCGCAGAAGATCTAAAGTCAGAGATGAATTACAAAGGAAGAAATGCTGCATGTTCAAGGCTTAATAAATTATTCAAGCAAGGTCTCTTAGAGAGATTTCAGCTTGGTCACAAAGTTTACTACAAATATGATGCTGGCAAGGCGACCAATACACTTATTATATCACCTCCACGGTAGATGGATGGGCCTGCCTCCACAGCAGGCTCAACCATCCTAATTCTTACTTGCCATCAACATTTAAATGTTAATGATAAAAATCGCTTCTTAATCAATGTTCTATAATTTCAACTTAAACTTCCACTATTCCATTAAAAAAGAAGGATATTTATATCTAATTTGTTCACAGTTATATGGATTTGGATGGAAGCCCATAAGAAAAAGGGCAGGGATAACTCTACGTTTGTTAATCGTACTGTTAAGTTTGCAGCTGCTGCTGCCATATTAACTGGTCTCGCAAGAGGACCTGAAGTTGCACAAGCAGGATATCCCCTAAATGAAATTGTTGCGGTAAACAAGAACATAACACATGAAGAAACCATTACAAACGTAAAGGTACCTTCTTATTTAATACCTAAGTACCTTTATCAAGTTCCTGCTATTTGGTATAAAAAAATGGGCGTTCCTAAAAAAGAAAGAAACATACACGATTGCGATGTACATCCTTCCATATCATTTGATCAATATTACAAACTTGCAGTAGCTAATTATAAAGCTGCTGATTGGCATCCTAGTTCTGAACTTGCAAGAATGAAGCAGTTTGCTATACTCTGTACAAATATGGATAGGATATCAAATGGCGAAAGACCTATAGTTGCGGTAAATGAACCTTCCGCACAACAACATGCAAATAGTATGCTGCTCAAAAATTATGTTTCACACTGGAACACCGAAAATATGTTGCCATATATGCGTTACAGTATTTTTGGAGGTAATGAGGGTGCAATTGAAAATGTTGATGGTGATGGTTATAAAGGACATGATCCAGCATATGCCTTGGCACATGGGCTGTGGGCCATGATGTTTAGCGACGGTGCAGCAGGTAATGGTCATAGACTTACAATTTTAAATCCTACCAATACTGGATTAAGTGTTGGTATAGCAATAGGTGCACCTCCTAATTATGCAACACGTTTAGATGAAGAGTTTATATGCGATTATATACATTGGAAACAAAGTCCAATACTTTCAGGAGGAGTAATTTCATTAAGTGGTAGTATAACAGATCCAAATCATATTTTACAAAAAAATGCTCTTGGTGGGATAGCAATAATATATAACAAACCTTTACATTATATATCCCCTAAAAGACTAGTGTCAGAACAGTATTCTGGTCATAAAATTTCATATGGTTTTGATGATGCACTAGTAGCGCTTTCAGACACTGCTCATGTAGATTATCGCAATAATCCACAACAACCTGATTTTATAAAAAAAGAATTTAAAAATGATGGTAACTTTAACATAAGTATAAATGTCAAAAATTTGATAGAAAAAAACGGGGCTGGGGAGTACACATTATTAATATGGTTGAAACCAAATATAAAAGCTCCTGCAATTAAGGGTCAATATGAAAACACTCTAGGGCAAGGAACTAGGGTAGTTATGAAAACCTTCTTCATAGATAGAAACGGTAATCAATACAATCCTGAACTTACAGTTGCAATGCGATGATATATATATAAATTTATCTATCCTTATATAAACTTATGAAACTACTTAAACTTCAATCTGCATTAGAGTACTTAAGTGCATATTCT
>JAKACG010000021.1 GCA_021821605.1 Microcaldota archaeon
CCTGTCCAAGGATTTTTATGTGATAATCTTATTTTATCAACCGGTGGTATGTTGACAGTAGGAATAGGAAATGCTGCTGGCGAGCAGATGAATTTAAATGGCATAGCATGTTCAAATAGCAGTACTGAACCAAATTATTTTCAACCTATTTCTCTAAATCTTCAGGAAGGCCAATCCACAACTATTAAATTTCAATGTGCACCTACACAACTAAATGTAGGAAATTTTTATGGGGGTAAAATCTGGTTATCTTATACAAATCAATACGGTCAAGAACAAATAATTAACTATGCAACATTCTCAGCAAAGGTAGTTACTATAGGACCTTCAGAATTTCAGGTAGTAAATACTATCAATGTAGGTCCTAATCCATACGCTGTAGCTTTCAATCCTTCTGGCACTCTTGCTTATGTTGTAAATTCAGGTAGTAACACACTTAGTATAATCAACCCAATAACCAATACTACAATCAATACAATTACAAATCCATTTTATTCTAATGGTGGTTCATTTTTTATGGCATTAAATCCTCTTGGAACTATAATTTATGTTACAAACTACGAAGACCAAAGTTCTGGTTACGCTAGAAATACGGTCAGTGTTATCAATCCATCGACTAACACAACAATAAATTTAATTACTGTTGGTTATGCTCCTTTAGGTGTAACTTTCAATCCTTCTGGCACTCTTGCTTATGTTGTAAATCAAGATCCTGGAACTATAAGTGTTATCAACCCTTCAACTAATACAATAATCAACACCATAACTGTAGGTACTTATCCATACTCTATAACCTTCAATCCTTCTGGCACTCTTGCTTATGTTACAATTAGTAGTAGCGATAAAGTAAGTGTTATCAACCCTTCAACAAATATTGTAGTTAATACAATTACTGTAGGTTCTAATCCTGTGTCTGCGGTTTTCAATCCCTCCGGTACTCTTGCTTATGTCTCGAATGAAGGCAGCAATACTATCAGTGTAATCAATCCAGCAACAAATTCAGTAATAAATACAATAACTGTAGGTAATACTCCTTATTCGGTTGCATTAAATCCTTATGGTACTATGGCCTATGTTGCAAACGCGGGCAGTAATACGATTAGTGTAATTAATACCATGACCAATACTGTGGTAAACACAATTACAGTAGGCTATTTTCCAGTATATGTTACTTTGAATCCATCTGGAACTTTAGTTTATGTTGCAAATAATGGTGATAATACCGTTAGTGTAATAAATACTTAACTCTCTATTAAATATCAATTACGTGAAACATGAATTGTAAATTTCACATCGTTTGTTTATTGATTTTATGATTATCTTTCAATTTAGTTCAGTTTACTATTAAATATTTTTTAACACTTGCTAAAATTGTTGTTAGCTAAAACATCAAATTATACAGTAAGCTTTTTAAACTTCTTTGTGTTAAATATGCTTATGGCCAGTTTAGGATTTAAACCAAAACATAAAGGTTTTAGCAGAAATAAAAGCATGGGAAGGTTTATCATACCCGCAATAATAATCATAGCATTAGCTGTAATCATTCTTCTTTCAATGGGAGGGGTTACAAGCATAACTCAAACACAGACATTATCCTTAAAACAAGGTTCTGCTATTCAATTAAAGGTTTATTCCTCTGTATTTTCATTATACTTAAATAATGTATCTTCATCATCTGCTGGTGTTCTTATATCTCAATCTCCAGTGCTTTCAAGTACTATAATCTCCTTTATGCTAAACTCAAACTCTTCTTTAAATATAAGTACCTCTGGAAATAGGAATGCCGATCTTCAGATAAAGTTAATTACCAGCAACTCAACATATGCAAAGCTGCAGTTAACTCCAGTACCTTCTGGACTTATAATTCCTGTAAGTTATGGTATTGGATCTTCACAGCCTTCTTCTCTTTCACAGGGCTCATCAAGCAATCAAGTTACAACTGTGCAAACAACCATCCCACAAAGTTCATCACAGAGTACATCTGTATCTACATCTCTTACTACTGGCGCTAGTACCACTGTAACAACAACCTCTCCAAGTCAAAATATACCTCAATCTATAGTAAACGATGCATCAAATAGTTACATAGGCAAGCTTACCTTTAATCTAAATGTTCTTTATGCCCAAGAAAGCCAGTGCAGCGAGTCGTTATATAATCAAACGTTAATGACAGATACCGGTCAGAAACCTACAGGTCCTTTCTCTTATGCAAATGTAACCTTGAACACGCCTACTCTTATTACGCAGGTAATAACCGGTCCTATTAACTCTAATTATATAGTTAATTATACCTCAAAATCAAACATAAAGCAATATAGTGGAACTGCAATAACACTGCTTTTAAATGCAAGCACAGGAACAATATCAAATATAAAGTTCTTGGGTATATTCCAAGGTGCAAATTACACCGATTTGGAGAACTCTTATAACTTCCAGAGCGGCATAGGGAACGCGTGCGCAGCTTACATACCATATCTTGGTTGATATATGAAGCTCTTTACAAAATCTTATTTTTTTTAGTTAATTTTTTAAATATTAATTTTTAATACTTATCTTTCTAAACCTTCACACTTATTTTTTGATACAAAAACACCAAACAAAACTACAAATAAACAAAAACCATAAATATCTAAACCTACTTATACAATATGGTGGTTATGTGGGAAAAACTGTAACTGTTATAAAAACGTTAGGGGAAAAAACAGAGCTATTACCTTTGGCAAGGCCAATTGAAAGCAGTGTATCAAAGGAGCAAACTCCATTCAAAAAATTACTTAGATCTACGATGGTAGTAGCAATAGCAGGAACAACGCTTATTATGGGTGGTTGCGGCTTAGATGTATATCCTTCTCAAGTATATACTAATTATGGCTATAGCATTCCAAATTACGAGTTTGTTCAGCCTCCTCCAATAATATATGGGCGTCCATTCTGTAATTATGAGCCACACTTTGATTTTGATAGAGATTTTGATCGCAGATAAAATCTAAATCATTAAAACTCAAGTTCTGGCATTGTTATAATAATTTATGGTCTATGTTTACAGTTAAAAACAAAAAAATCAAACTCCAAGAAAGAAAACCATAAAAAAGTCTAATCCTGTTCTTGATTTTCTTTTTTTCTTTGTTTCTGTGAAACTGGCAGTACGAACCAGAATGTGCTGCCTTTTCCGGGCTCTGAATCTACACCTATCCTACCTCCATGCAAACTTACTATCTCTTTAGCTATGCTAAGCCCTAATCCCGTTCCAGTACCTTCTTGTCTTGTAAGGGTCATTGTCTCTTTTTTAACCTGGAAGAACTTTTTAAATAACTTGCTTTTATACTCTTTACTTATTCCAATTCCTGTATCGTTTATTTCTATCTTAACCTTTGGATTTTTTTTGCTTCCATGATTCTTTACTGAAACGCTTACGCCTCCCCGTTCAGTAAACTTTATTGCATTCCCTATAAGATTAACAAATACCTGTATGAGTCTGTTTGGATCAGCTTCTACCGCTGGAGCATCAAAATCAACATCAAAGCTAAAAGTTATGTTTTTATTCGAAGCTACCTCTCCAAGAGACTTTATTATTGGACTTTCTTTTATATCATTGAAGTTTACCAGCTTTATATCAAGCTTTATCTTTTTGGACTCTAATTTTGCAACATCAAGTATCTGTGCTATCAACTGCAGCAGTCTGTCTCCTTCGTTTATTATTATCCCTAGATTTCTTTGCTGCTCTTGATTCAAAGCTCCAAACTCTCCATTTAGCATGAGTTTTGAGAAGCCCATTATGTTTGTAATAGGGGTTTTAAGGTCATGTGATATGTTATATATGAACTGCGTCTTAAGCTGGCTTTCATCTTCAAGCTTCTCTGCCCGCTTTACAATATCCCCTAATGTCATCTCAGTTTCTAAAAGTTTTCTTTTAGTTGCAAGCTCTCTGCCTATAAACATATATCCGCTTATTTTTCCATCATTATCATAAATAGGTTTAACTGTCTGAGATGATGGTACAATCTCGCCATTGTTTCTGCTTACTATATTCACCTCCATACCGTTTACTATTCCTCCTTTTTTTACTATATTTAATGCGTTGCTTATCTTCATCTGGCTTTCTTGGTCTGCGCAGATGCTCGATATAGAAAGTCCTGATATTGAACTACTATTGTATCTGAGTATTTTTTCTACACTTTCGTTTATTCCTTTTATATAGCCCATACTATCTGTTGTAAGTATCATCTCCTCAGAAAATTTTATTATATCCTCAAGAGTTTTTTTAATGCCATTTATATACTTTTCATTGTTTTTCCATAGTGAAATTCCAAAGCCTTTGTTATTTTTTGTTATTATTGCTTTAACGTCCACATAAGACTCGCTTTGTAATTTTATTGTTAGATTTATCTGCTTTTTTTCTTTTATTATATCCTCTATATTCTTTTGCAATTCTTTTTCTTTTACAATCTCAAAAAGTTTTCTTCCTAGGAGTTCTTCATTGGAAAGTCCTTTGGTTAATGCTGCATTGCCTCCAGTCCAATAAATCTTCCAATTTTCATCAAGAAGCATAAAAAGCTGTATCTCGTTTTCTTCCATCACTGTATTTTTTAGCTGTTCCATGTCTAATTGTGTTGTTTCATAAAAAAGCGAATGATAAAGGTCGTCGTTTATTTTTTTTGTATAAATATTAAAGAATCTATTTGAATTTTTAATGGTTGCAGGTACTGTTTGCTGCTTCCCCGAAAACTCTATTTCTTTATCTAGCTTGAAAAAAAGTTTAAGTTCTGTCCCTCCTATTTCATTAATGTTTTTATCAATAAGATTAAGAAAGCCCTTATTGGCCTTTACTATACTACCATTTTTATCTATTACTGCTTGCGGTATTATGTTGTCAAAAGCTGCATCAAAGTATCTTGCAAGCATTATGTTTTTATCTTTTTCCACAATGCTATCATACTCCTTTGCTATGAAGTTAGAGATAAATCCAAAAACAGTTATGTTTTTTTCACTAAATACATCTTCTTTTTTAGATAAAAATGTAATTATGCCGAACTGCCTTGCATGCGTTTTTATGGGAAGCATCATACAGCTTTTGAATCCTATATTATTGTAATTTATCAACTCTCCAAAAGCCGAGTATCCGCTTAACCTGTTATCTATATATGGCTTTCCGGTGTTTATCAAAAAATCTTCGGTCTGTGTTCTGTCTTTGCTGTTTTTGTATACATCTTTTATTATTATGTCATCTGCTCCAAAAAACTTTTTTAATCTATCTCCAATTGTATTCAAAAAAACATTGCCCGTTGCGGATCCTGAAGATATAGCTCTTATTTCTTCTAAAAACTCTATTATCCTTTCATCCATGGCAATACCTAAAATGCTTTATATATCAAATAAAATGTATAAAAACATGTGTTTGAAATGGATGTAACAGAGATATTTGAAGGAGTTTACAAAATAGATGGAAAATTGGCTACAAAGAGTATAGCTCCTGGAGTAAGAGTTTATGATGAAGAGTTAAAGAAAATAAGGGAAATCGAGTATAGATTATGGAATCCTTATAGGAGTAAGCTTGCAGCTGCAATAATAAATGGGCTTTCAGAGCTCAATATAAAACATAACTCATCTGTTTTATACTTGGGCGCGTCTACTGGCACTACTCCTAGCCATGTTAGCGATATAGTAGAAAAAACTGGGAGCGTCTATTGCGTAGAGATATCAAAACGTAGCATGCGAGATCTTCTAAATGTATGTGAGAAAAGAGAAAATATGTTTCCAATATTTGAAGATGCAAGAAAGTACGAAAGTTACTCCTCTGATGTTGGTATTGTAGATGTAATATACGAGGATGTTGCAGCTCCTGATCAAGCCAAAATACTGCTAGCTAACTCTTCAATGCTTAAAAAAAATGGCTCTGCATATGTTGCTATAAAATCACAAAGCATAGACGTATCAAAAGATCCAAAACTGGTATTTGAACAGTTCATAGAAGAGATTTCTGATAAGTTTAAGGTTGCACAAAGAGTTAAGATAGAGCCGTTCGACAAAATGCATCTATTTCTACATCTAAAGAAGCTATAATACTACTGAAAAATACTGCTGGAAAACTGCTGGAAAAATAAGCAAACGGGAAAGTAATATAAGCATATTCGCTGAAAATAACTTCATGTGTCTTTTATGGAAAAGATAGACAAGTATGTCACATCTCTTGAGAAGCTAAGCAAAAATGCATCGGTTGTAGAGTGCAACAATTGCGGTTCTAAAACACTTACTAATGGGTCAGTTAGCATATGTAACTTTTGCGAGCTTGCTGTGATGCCAAATATGGATTATAATATAAATGCAGAGGTTTTTAAAAGCATTTCAACACTTATAGACAAAAAAATGATTGCTGAAGCACTATCCTCATTAAATGATCTTTCAAAATCAATATCGGATCCTATATCTGTTTATGTAATTGGTGTGTTCTACGAGTTTATTTCAAATTATAAATATAATGACATAAACTATTCTAGGCCAGGTTTTATGGAAGAGAACTCGTCAAACATATACTCTTCATTAGATATGATCTCAAAAGCAAAGGAGCAGTTCTTCAAAACCTTAAGCTTAATCTCAAAATCTACCTCAAAAGGAAGTGATACTATTTATTTGGAATTTATTACCAATGTAAAGTTAAAAAGGTCTTTTAATGCTAAGATGTCCTTGGAAGAACTTAACTCACATAAAACCGGAGAAACCTACAACGCGTATTCGAACATGATATATGCAATGATATCAAAAAACAAAAATGTCGAGTTATTCATAAATCCTGTACTTAAAAGAGGCGAAGTAAATGTATTTTATTATATTTCTAAATACTTTGCAGAAAATAAAAAGATAGAAGACTCGATTTTATTGCTATCAGAGCTTATAGCAGTGGCAAGAATGCCAATGGCGTTCTATCTCTTAAAGAAAGTTAAGAATGTACATGCCGCAATGGAGATATAACTAAACGAACAATCTAGCTTTTTTAACTTTTTATCCTTTTACTACAATTAATGGTTTATTCTTTGATACTATCTTTGCAAGACCTGCCCTTTCAACAACACTTACTACATCATCGGGGTTTTTATAAGCCCATTCAGCTTCCTCGCTTATCAATTTTCTTGTCCTTACACGTATCTCTATATTTTTTTCTTTTAGTTCATTGAAGGTTTTAGATGCTGGTATCTCCCTCATTGCCTGATGTCTTGACATTACTCTTCCAGAGCCATGGCAAGCACTTCCGAATGACTCTTTCATAGAACCTTCCATTCCGCACAATACATAACTTCCGGTACTCATGCTTCCTGGTATTATAACGGGTTGCCCTACAGCTTTATATTTTGAAGGAAGTTCACTGGTGCCTTTAGGGAAGGCTCTTGTAGCGCCTTTTCTGTGTATGTATAACTTGCGTTTTTTTCCATCTATAATATGCTCTTCATACTTTGCTATGTTATGCGCTACATCATACAGTAAGCTCATTCCAAGCTCCTCGTAGCTCTTTTTAAAGACCTCTGAGAAGCTCTTTCTTATTAAATGCGTTATTATCTGTCTATTGGTGAAAGCGAAGTTAACGGCGCAGTTCATGGCCCTTATGTAATCATCGGCCTCCTTGCTTCCTACCTTGGCGTAGCTTAGCTCCTTATCTACCAGCTTTATGTTATGCCTTTCTTGATACTCTACTAAGGTTCTTAGGAAATCGCTGCATATTTGATGGCCAAAGCCCCTTGAGCCGGTGTGTACCATTATGACTATCTGGTTTTCGTTCAAGCCGTAAGCCTTAGCTATCTTTTCATCAAATAGCTTCTCGACCTTCTGGACCTCAAGGAAGTGGTTTCCAGCTCCTAAGGTGCCTAGCTGGTTAAGCCCTCTTTTTTTAGCGTCCGAACTTACCGCTGAAAAATCAGCGCCTTTAAGCCTTCCATGCTCTTCTATACTTCCTATATCTTCTTCATCTCCATAGCCCTTTTCAACTGCGTATTTTACACCTTCGGTAGCTATCATTTCTAAATCCTTTTGCGTTAAGCCTATATTTAGCTTGCTTCCAACCCCTGTAGGTACGTTTTTGAACAATACATCTGAAAGTTCCTTTACTTTCGGTCTTAGCTCCTTTTCTGTTAAGTCTGTTTTTATTAATCTCACTCCGCAGTTAATATCAAAGCCTACCGCTCCAGGAGATATGATTCCATCATCCGCATCAAATGCCGCAACTCCTCCTACTGGAAATCCATATCCTTGATGTCCGTCTGGCATAACTAAAACATCTCCTACAAGCCCTGGAAGGGTTGTTGCATTTATTGCCTGCTGCACCGTGCTATCACCCTTCATTTTTTCTAGCATCTGTTGTGTACTGTAAAACACAACGCCTCCGTTCATGCCTTCTTCTTTGTCTATTCTGAACTTAACCTCTGAAATCTTTTTAATTTCCATACTTAAACACTTATTTCATACCTTTTCTTATACTTTTCTTATCCATACCTTTTTAACTCATACTTTCTTTTATTACAGTTATTATTTCATATTTTTCTTTTCACATATCTCTTTTTATCTTTACATACTCTCCTTCTTATCAAATACTTACTTGTTAACTCACTTCGTATGTTGCTACTTCCTATTGCCATATTTCCTATTGCCATTTATCATAGTTATCATTACATTATCATTATAAAATCAACTAAACGCTTATATATCTGAATAACTAATATTTATTTACATCTTAAATAGTTTATATATTAACTCTAATTCTTGCCTAAAGCAGAAGAAAGATTTAAATATCAATCTTGTTTAAGTTGTATTAACGTTTATTAATGTAATGTTGGTAATTAGTAAGGTGCTGCAGGGATGGCAGAGCCTGGTCAAATGCGACAGACTCAAGATCTGTTGGCTTAGGCCTACGAGAGTTCAAAAATTTATTGAACAAATCTCTCTCCCTGCACCTTTTTAAAATGGTGTAAAAATGGCAAAGAAAATCTCAAATAAAAAAAACCTCAAAACCTCAAAGAAAATAAATAAGGGAAAGTCAGCTCACGCTGCGGTTCAGAAAAATAAGTTTCTTTCAAAGCTTAAAACTATAAAAATGAAAGAAAAAGTTATGTTCGAGGTACCTCATTATCCTCAAAGCGAGGAGTTCACCAGCTCAGCTGCGTGTGCAATGATGGTTTTAAAGTATATAAACCCTAAATTTACATTTAAAAAGGAGAGCGAGTACTCTATGTGGCAGGAAGCTGTCAATGGCAGTGTTTGGCATGGTTCTAAGTATGGTGTAGCATACTCTCTTGCAAAAAGAGGTGCAAAGGTAGGGATAATAAGTAACACTAAGGATGAGGGCTACGATAAAAAGATGGCCGTTTATGAGAATGTAAATCTCGACACCCTTATTTCATCATTTAATGAAATAAAACAAAAATCAGCCTCTATGAATATAGAGGAAGAGCACAACGATGTTTCATTACATTCGATTAAGAAAGCATTGTCAGCAAACATAATACCGATTGTACTTATAGATGCAAGTCAAATAAACTCATATCTTGAGCCTTCACCACACTGGGTCGTTGTCAAGGGATACGATAAAGATGCTTTTTATATAAACGATCCTTACTCTGACAGTACCATAACTATAGATCCTGAAGCATTCAAGACCTCCATAGGATTTGATACAAACCATCATATGATACTTATTGATACAAAGCACTTTGAAGAGATAAAAGAAAAGAAATCAAAAGTATAACTTATGTATTGCCATAATCTAAAAATGTAGTGCCATAATTTAAACTAAGGTATTACAATAATCTAAAGCATTTAAAGTAAGCCATGCTTTATATATGGTAATTTACGTATGGTAATTATGGTAATCTATGACATCCATAAACCTTTAGATTTGTTGAAGCTAACAGGTTTAGCCATGGGAAGATGGCACAAAGGTAAATTGCTATGGGAGTTACAAAATACATTGAAATAACTATATTAGCTACACCAAACGCCAAAACCCCAAGCGTAACCAAAATAAGTGATAATCGTTTCAAGGTTAAAATCGATGCCCCTGCGCTAGATGGTAAGGCAAATGCTCGTCTTCTAATTTTATTATCAAAGCACTTTAATATAAAACCTTCTAAGATACATCTTAAAAAAGGGGCAAGAAGCAGAGAAAAACTCTTTTTATTAGAGTTGGAAACGTAATTCTATTATTCTATTTTATAACTCCTTTTTATAAGTCTTTTTAGGGCTTATGGCATTTATAGCATAAACTCCCAGCAATGCTAAAATTATGATAATCTCCAAATCCTGTAAATACTATTATTAGGATTAGTCAAATCCTGTAAATAGATTATCTTTAAAACCACTTTATCTATGGCTTTTGGAAAAATATGTATAAAAATAAAAAATCAAGAAGATTTTATAAAATTTATAATCTCATTTAATCTCAGAAAAAAGCCTATTATAAAAGGAAAGCACGTCTTTAGATGAGAATACCTTGAGATTTTCTATATTTTTCATAAAACTGC
>JAKACG010000022.1 GCA_021821605.1 Microcaldota archaeon
TACCAGCAAGGTAGATGAAGTACTTGAGTTTGTAGTCTCTTGTATGAACTGCGGCATCAACTGCTGTGTTGTTTTATAAACAATAGTATAATTTAATTTTGTAAGATTACTTATTATAAATTGAGGAGTGTTGTTATCTAATATTACCTCGTTGTATCTCTTTTTGCTTTCATTAAAAAATGGGTAAAGTGATTTCCAATTTCCTGCATTTGAACTTAATAGTTCTACAGGTATTGTCTGCGAACCAAACTGCAGTGCGTTGTTCATTGCTTTTATCTCTTGTGTTTGAGTAGGAGCAAGACCAGTAGTGACATTTGAAGCTGCGATTGTTAGTATGCTTGTATTCATAAGTATTATGGTGTTTGTAGGTCTGTCAAGATACATGTAAATAGGCTGATTGGCCTGTCCAAATGCTTCTTTTGCAAACTTTTCAGCACCTGTTTGTGTAACATAAAAATTTACCTGCCATGTGGCGTTGTTCCCATTTATGTTCTGTGATGGTTGTATTCCTCCTGTACTTCCTCCCAATATATCAGAGCCGTTTACCGCATCTCTTCCGCTAACTATTCCTTGGAATATTCCTTGCTTTTCTATTACAGCTATTGTACTGTTTATATCGCTGCTTACAACAGAAGGTATTATTACATATACTTGGGAGTTACCTACTCCTTCTATAGTTACTTGTTTAAGACCGAATGTAGAGATTCTTTGTTGTAGATTTGATAATATAGAGCTCATGACAGCGGGGGTAACCTGATTTTGTAGTGTTATAGGTATTTCTGTACCGCCTATAAACTCTATGCCTAAATGTATCCCTGAAAATGCATCAGCTGCACCTAGAAGTATAAGTATTAATACCAACGCAAGAATTCTTTTATCTTTTAAGTATGAAATTGCTGACATTTTTATCTCTCTTTTCTTTTTTTGAAGTATAAAATCATGGATGCATTTCCAAGCCATGTGGTGAATATATCACCTATAAGCCCAAAAAGAACAACTCCAGATATTTCGTAATATGTAGGAACATATGCAAAGATAGAAACTATGAACAGAACTGCAAAGGATACTATTGCTGTTGCGGTCATTGTAAGCCCTGTTTTCATTGATGCATAAGCACGATCCTCTGCTGTGCCCTCATGCCTTTTCATTATTCTTACAGCTGTAAGTACGTCTGTATCTATTGAGTAACCTATTAACATCAAAAGTCCACCAATACTAGCTACACCTAATGGTATTCCAAAAAGACCCATAGCACCTATTGCAAAGATCATGTCATTAGCTGCTCCAAATATTACAGCGAATGCAGGAGCTATTGAACGGAAGATAAAAAATACAATTACAGAGATTAATATAAATGCGGTAAGTATTACGAACTCCAGCTGAGAAAGAAAGTAGCTACCAAGAGTTGGAGTTAACTGCTGATATGAGTAATGCTTGAAGTTTATGACCTTATGCAAAGCAGTAAGAATATTGTTTTCATAAGAACTGCTTGCTTGTGAGTATGTATTTTGAGCTAATGCGGTCATGTATGTTGGATCTGTAGAGTTTATTGATATTGGACCTGTGAAAGGAGAAAGATAAGAAAGCTCGCTGTCCAAAGAGCTTTTCAAACCTGCCAGAGAAGTAGCCATAACAGTTTGATTTTGTTGTTGATAATTAAGCAATGTTTTATTAGAAGGTTGTGATCTAAGCGACTGTGATATTAAAGATGAGTTTAACTCGCTTGATGAGTAATTCTGATTATATGTGTAGAAGGCCAAAAGAGACTGCTCAGCATTAGCGATGCTTTGATTTATAGTAAGGGTTATCTGAAGACCGCCAGGGCTGTTCTCTATTGATGGATTTTGTGTGTGAAGTAAAGAGGATATTTGAGAGGATAACTGTGCCTGATTTATTGTAGAGTTGGTTTGTAAGGTTATACTTACACCTCCGCTCAAAGTAGAATCAAAGGTTAGATGTGTTGAAAAGTAAAGACCGAATGCTAGCAGTAAAAGTGGTACAAGTACAAAGTACTTTGCGTTTTTATGTTTATAGATATTGGGTAGCGTTAACATTAAACCAAATCAAACCTAAATAATTAAGCAGTATATATTTAACCATACTTCTTCATAAGCTTTACGTGTAAGGCCGTTACAAAACCATATATTACAAGCATCAAAGATAGTATTATTATTGATAGACCTATAGCAAATATGACAGTATAGCCTAACGTAGGCTGTAATATTAGAATCATTCCGAAAACAAATAAATATATTCCCCAATATATTGCATTAAATATATGCCAGCCCGAGTGTCTTTCTTTATAATGTAAAATACGTTTCATGTGAGCCTCTGGAGACATTGCAGTAGAGCTGCCGTAATTCATATCATCAGTATGCAAGGTTTCTTTTCTTGCCATCATTTTCACCAAAATATATAAGCGATAATTAATAAAGCAAGCAAGTATTTAAAGAGTTTGGTTTTTTGGCGTTTTAATATTTTTAAGTTCAAAAACACAAAAGCTTTATTTTTATTATAGCAATAAATATCTATGAAGTTATTGAGTAATATTAATAATATAAAAAATACAGTTGTCGAAATATATAGAAGACCTAGATATATACTTCTCAATATAGTATCAATTATTGTTTATTATTATATATTTACTGTTTTGATAAGCTATCAAAATTATGGCATATTATTAATAGAGTTGCCAATATTTCTCATTTATGCAATGATAATATTATCATCGATATTGTTTACCATATCAATTTATGCAATTAAAAACACAATTAGAAATCAGGCAAAAATAACCGGAAGCGCTACCAGCATAATAACCATTCTTTTCGGAGGTATTATAGGAGGTTGCGGTTGCGCTGCGCCGATTATATATGGACTTACAGCTATTGGAATAAGCCTCTCTACAACAAGTTATCTGGCGTATGTTATAAACGATTATATAGTGCAGATATTTCTCGTGATTCTGCTTATTGATGCGATATTGATACTTTATTATCTCAATAAGTTATCATATGCAAGTTGCAGAGTTAAAACCAGAAAGATAAAAAAGAAAAGTAATAAAATTAAATAATTAGTAAGTAGGATGCTTTTCCTCTATGTTATTCTTTAGATTTAAGTACAGTGCAGCTGTGAAAAATAGAGAGGATAATCTATTCAAATAGCTTATTAAAGATTTGTCTAAATTATACTCATTGCTTGCCTTGACTACCTCTCTTTCGGCACGCCTTGCTATTGAACGCGCCACGTGCATATGTACGGCTGCTTCACACCCAGTAGGTATTACAAACTGCCTTAAAGGAGGAATCTCGGTTCCTAAAAGCTCTATTAATTGCTCTACGTTTTTTAATTTTTCCTCTTGAAGCATTGCCTTGTCTATCTTTCCGTTACTTAATGAGGCAAGATTAGCCCCTATGACAAAAAGATCGTTTTGTATCTTAAATAATTGATCTGAAATACGTTTATCATTAATATAAAATGATACTACTCCTAGATAGCTATTTAATTCGTCTACGCTACCTATAGCGTCAATTAAAGTATCGCTTTTGGAAAGGCGTTTTTCAGATAATATACCTGTCTTCCCTTCATCCCCAGTTCCTGTATAAAACTCCGACATATACTCAGTAAGTATATTACAAGAAAATAATTTAGTTTTTTCCATTGTAATGCAACTATAAAATATATGTTGTTATTAACATCCCAAACCAAATAAGGTGTAGCTTTACAGCTAACTTTGTTCTTTGTTTAAAGTATTTGAATTCTTTTTCAATTACAACTGCTTTTCAATCGCACTTGGTATATCCACAAGATTGGCAAGTATAGCAACCGTTTTCGTGTATAACTGCTTTTTCATTGCATTTTATGCAAAGCTCCATTGAGATCTCTCCGGCTGGATTCTTTTTGTTTTTATTTGAGTTTGATATTGGAAGCTGTTGACCCAATGAAACTGTAGCTTGAGTGCCTAACGGCTCTGCAAATAGTGGTTTTGATATACCTGACATAATCTCAAGAGCCTTTGCAATGGCATCTGGTATACTATATAACTTCATACCATGATCCCAAGATATTGCCGAGTTAGCCTTTATACCTTTAAGGCTGGATAGTACCTCCTGTAAATCACCACCTATTTGAAGATACTTGCTTATCAATCTGCCCATGGCTTCGCAGTAGCTCTTTTCATCACTGCCTGTCTTTCCAAGATTTATAAATACCTCCTTAATTTGGTTTTCATCAAAGTTAGCCGTTACATAAAGAGCCCCTTGTGGGAGAGTCATTCTTATTGTATGACCAGAAACCATTCGTGGCCTTTCCCAAGGTTCTAATGAAAAAGATGGCTGTTTTGTTGCCTCGATCTTTTCTGATGCAGTTTTGGCTTCCTTTTTATCCGCTTCTTCGTTTGTTATAAGTATGCCTTCTCTTGAGCCTTCACGATAAACAGTTATGCCTTTGCACCCTGCCTTCCATGCCTGCATATATATCTCGCCTACCTGCTCTGCCGTGGTATCGCTAGGCAAGTTCACCGTGGATGATATTGCGCTGTCTATATGCTTTTGTATTACTCCTTGCATCTTTACCCTGAACTGAGCCTCTATTTTATGAGCTGGTACAAAAAACTCTGGAAGATCGCTTTCATCGGTAAGATTGTGTGATTGCATATATTGATTTGCAAGAGGATGATAGACCTTAAACGTTCCTTGGCTAAGTGATTCTGATCTTCTTGTATAACTAAATGCAAATACAGGCTCTATTCCACTAGAGGTACCAGAAAGTACCGAACCGCTGCCAACAGGAGGTACTGTAAGTATTGCAACATTTCTAAGACCATATCTTGCAATCTTTTCCTTAAGTTCTGGAGATAATGTTTTTATAAAGTTCATTTGCAGATGTTTTTCCTTTTCAAATAATGGGAATGTGCCTTTTTCCTTTGCTATCTCTATACTTTCATCATATGCTATGTTCTTCATCTTGTTAAACAAGTCATCAACAAATGCCAATGCCTTATCTGTATCATACTTTATTCCTAATTTTATGAGCATATCTCCAAGAGCAGTAACTCCAACACCTATTCTTCTGCTGTTTCTAGCCGCAAGATTCTGCTCGTTCAATGGATGTTTACCATCATTATAATCAAGTACATCGTCAAGGAACCTTACTGCATATCTTGTTGCCTGTTCAAAGGTTTTCCAATCAAAAGTTGCATTAGATGTAAATGAATTTAATACAAAAGAAGCTAGGTTTAAGTTACCAAGATCGCACGCACCATAAGGTTGCAAAGGCTGTTCTGAACAAGGATTTGTAGTTATAACTTCCATCCCATTATACTCGCTTGGAGAAAACCTTTTTACTGTGTCCCAGAAGATAAGCCCAGGTTCTGCCCAGTCCCTTGCCGAGTTTATTAGTTGAGCCCATAGCTCCTTTGCATTTACCTTCTTTTCTATTCTACCTAACTTATCGCCCGTGTATCTTAAAGTGAAGTCATCGTCCTGTTCTACAGCCTTCATAAACTCATCAGTTATCCTTACACTTATGTTGGCATATCTTACATTTGTAAGATCCTTTTTTACATTTATGAAGTTCATAATATCAGGGTGATCCACACTTATTGTTATCATTAGGGCACCTCTTCTGCCGCTTTGCCCTATAGTATGCGTTGTTTCACTGAAGATGTTCATGAATGAAACAGAACCTGTAGAGTATACAGCTGAGTTATTTACTGGAGCGCCCTTTGGCCTTAATACGCTTATATCAGTACCTACACCGCCTCCGTAGCTGTATGTTCTTGCTGCTTCTTTGCACCAATCAAAGATAGATTCTATAGAATCATTTTTTATTGGAACAACATAGCAATTTAGAAGGGTTGCCTTTCTTTTCTGACCTGCACCGAACATTATTCTGCCGCCTGGAAGGAATTTAAAGTCATTGAGTAGCCACATAAACTTTCCCTTCCATTCTTCTTTCTTTTCAGCTGTATTTTCTACACCGGCTATCTCGCTTGATACCCTTGCCCACATCTCAGGAGGTATCTTCTCTATTATCTTACCAGAACCATCTTTAAAAGCGTACTTCTCGTAAAAAACTCTTGCACGTATCTCATCCCCATTGAAAAACTCCATAGTTTCTTTAGGAAGCTCCATTACACCAGATTGCTCATTTAAAGTAGTCACTTTTTCAACAACCTCAAGATTTTTTTCTTCGTTTACCATATAAATACACCTTGATTAACAAGTCGCAGTGAATAAGGCAGGTTAAATTTAAATACTTATCAGAAAGAACTGTTTATGTAAATAAAGAATAATTAAAAGTAATATTTAAGACGACAAATCTATAAAAATATGAATAGTGGAAATGCATGTTTTATTAGAAAAACCCTAATATTTTTACTCTGTTTTTTCATTTTTTAATAGAACAAAACACCAATAAGTAAATAAATAAAAAAATAAAAGAGCTAAATAGCTTATTATTTATACTTAATAATGGCAGGAATATTTTCAATTAAAGGTCTACTTGCCCCAGAGTTCCCTGAGGATACAGTTTGGTTAAATATAAAAAATAAGATTAAATTGAGCGATTTGAGGGGTAGAGTAGTACTTCTTGATTTCTGGACATACTGTTGTATAAACTGCATACACATGCTGCCGATACTTGAAATGTTAGAGTCAAAGTATGAAAATAAGAAAGTAGTTATAATAGGCATTCACTCTCCCAAGTATAAGTTTGAAAAAACTCCAGAAAATGTCAAAGAGGCAATAGAGAGATATGAAATAAAACATCCAATTATACTTGATAGCGAGATGAAGATATGGAAAAGATATGGCATAGAAGCATGGCCTATGTTTGTTATCATTGGACCAGATGGAGTTATAAGAGATAAGATTGCAGGAGAAATTAGCTTTGATGATCTTGATAAAAAACTTTCGGATATTATTAAAAAGTACAATAAAAATATGCTTAAAAAAGAGCCAGTTGCATATACTTCCAAACTAATCAAAAAAGGAGGTATTTTGAGATATCCAGGAAAGATTGCAATTTCACCTAACCAAAAGCTAATTGCCATAGCAAACTCAAATATGAACAATGTAATACTGATAGATAAAAAAGGAACAATTATACATAAAATAGGATCAGGAGCAAAAGGTGCAATAGATAGTAGTATGGCTAAATCTACATTTTTTAAACCTCAAGGAATAACATGGCTTGATAATAATACAGTATTAGTTGCGGATACTTACAACCACAAAATTAGAATGATTGATCTTGACTCTGATAAGGTAACAACAAAGGCAGGCAATGGACTACAAGGAGCCCCATTAAAATATCTGGAAGAAAAAATAGCATTAAAGGCAAAACTTAACTCACCCTGGGATATAGTAGTAGGGAAAAATACCGCTTATATAGCTATGGCAGGCTCACACCAGATATTGGCATATGACCTTGATGATACAATAAGCTACTTTGCAGGGATAGGCTATGAGGACATAGAAGATGGTGATTTTAAGCACTGCTCCTTTGCGCAGCCCAGTGGACTGTCTTTAAATAAGAATAATATCTATGTTGCTGATAGCGAGGCTTCTGGAATAAGAAATATCTCGCTTAAGAATAACTTTGTGAGCAGCATAGTAGGTTCTGGGCTTTTTGTTTTTGGAGATAGTGTAGGTAGAGTTGATGAGACTCTTCTACAGCACCCATTAGGAGTAAATTACGATGATGGAGTATTATTCATAGCTGATACATATAACAACTCAATAAAGGAGATAAATCTTTCAAAAAAACTCTCCGTAAATTTAATTTCAAAGGAAGAACACTCAGTATGCAAAGTAAATGATCCTAAATGTGATACACTTGGACTTTTCGAACCATCAGATGTTAAATCTGATGGAAGATATCTTTACATATCAGACACAAACAACCATTTAATAAGAAGATACGACAAAAACAAAAAAATACTTGAGACCATAACTATCAAATAGGTATTTCATTTACATCTACTTGACATCATCTCCGCATCATCTCCTATTCAAGTAACAATGCTTTTTATCACTAATGAATTTATTAAATTAAAAACAAAGATAAAAAGGATAAATAAAACATGAAAAATAAAAATAAGATAAAAGATAAATAAAAACAAAAAAGCAAAGATTATAGTAGTGTTTGATCAGCTACCTCAACTTCGGTAACGTCCTTTACTGCCTTTAGTTTTTCTTCTATTGCTGTGCTTCCTTCTTCGTCAGTATGAACAAACATTACCTTTATTACCTTTATTCCAAAAGCAACATCTTCAAGTTGTATACTCTTTGGCTTTAAGGTCTTAATTATGCTATCTCTTACCTCAGTTTCCTTTCCGGTTTCTGTATATATCTTAAATATTGTAGCTACATCTCCCATTATGGTCCCTCAAATTTGCATGCTTTGCATATATAAGTAGTATGATTAAGACGGCACTCTTCGCATCTAACTATCTCTTCTTCTGAACAAGAAGGACATTTAAATAGAACATACTTATCAGTAAGCTTACCGCATGATGTACAGATCTTTCCTAGTCTTGCCATTAAATCACAATAATTAATAGTTATAGTTACATGAGCAAGCTATATAATAGCTAACTCATAAATGTATAAAAGATTTTATCAACAAAGATATATAAAATGTTTGTTTGGACATGTGGCGTAACTTGGATAGCGCATCGGCTTGCGGAGCCGAGGGTTGCGGGTTCAAATCCCGCCATGTCCGTAAACTCCTTTTATTTTAAAAACATCAACAATGCTATTCAGAACGTATAGCCTTTACAGGATCTACGCTTGCAGCTTTCCATGCAGGATAAAGACTTGAAAGAATACTTACAATTACCGCTATGAAAATAGCTAGTATCACTATTCCAGGAGTTATTACTGGAGAGAATGAACTGCTTGATGTAGAACTACTTGTTGAAGCTTTTGATGAAGAGCCTGAAACTACTGCGCCTCCTCCTGTAGATCTTCCTGTAAAGCTACCGCCGCCGCCTCCTGTAGCAAAACCGCCTCCTGCTGAACCTGCTGAAGGTGCTCCTGCTCCTGCGCCACTACTACTGCCTGCTCCAGACAATAAGGTAGGAAGGATATAAGACGCTCCTGCACCTACAGTTACACCTACAATACCACCTAAAATACCTATTATAAGCGCTTCTGATAAAAATAATATAAGAACATCCTTCTTTTTGAAACCTATCGCTTTTAAGATTCCTATCTCTCGTGTTCTTTCAGTCACAGAGACCATCATTATGCTTAGAATGCTTATTCCTGCAACTATTAATGATATTCCAGCTATGCTTCCCAATAGAATACCTATAGAACCTATAATAGAAGAAACAGTACTTGCTATTGCTTCTACCGAAAGTATCCCTACTCCATTACCATATATATTTTTAAGCAATGCAGATAATGCAGCCACGCTCGAGGTATTTTTAGCCTCAACTAAAATTATATTATACGAGTACTTACCGGTTATGCTTATTGCATTTTGAAGAGGTATAAAGATCGAGGTGTCTGGAGAAAGTAATAACGAAGAGCCATATTGATTAAGTATTCCAGTAGGTATTAACGTTATACTTTTTGTACCCGCTCCAGGAACATGTTCAGATAGATATATAGGCTGATTTATTGATACCGAAGAGGTACTTTGCGTAGATGATGGAAAGGCTATGTCATAGCCTACAAGAGCTGTTGGCAATGATGAGTCATTGTAAACCGTTCCTGAATTAAGATTTATACTCCCTAATGCATTTGCTAAAACAGAGTTTGAAACGCCATATACAGTTGCTGTTTGCTGTACACCGCCAGTAGTTACATTTGCAGAAAATCTTATAATCGGTATTGCTACACTTACATTTGGTAATGACTCGATCTCTGCTATATCGGCATTTGTAAAAATATGCGATGGTGAGGAGGTTAAAAATATGGCGCTAGGACCTATGCTTTCTAAAGATTTCGATATACTTACTGAGATACCGCTTACTAGAGAGGTAAGTGCCACTATCGCAGCAATACCTATAACTACACTTAGTACAGTTAACGCAGTTCTGAACTTTCTTTCAGACACACCTTTAATTCCGAGAGTAAGTATATCCTTTAACTTCATTGATGCGCCCTCGCCTTTTTAGTATTTTTTCTTCGTCTGTAGAGGTAGTAAACAATAAGTATAATGATTATGATAATTATTATAATCAAAAGTATTGGTATGCCTGTTCCACCTCTGAAGTTATGATTTGTTGATGCATTGTAAACTACAGCCCCTGAGCCTGCTGCGCC
>JAKACG010000023.1 GCA_021821605.1 Microcaldota archaeon
CGCAACTATAGTCGCACATAATCAAAATACAGTTACCGTTTCATTACCTTCAAAGAAAAATGTAGATTTAAGTCCTGATTGCAGAGCAGAGATAGGTGCTGTAGCAGGTGGAGGAGCAAAAGCAAAACCAATAATGAAGGCAGGAAAGAACTTTTATATTAAACATGCGGTTAATAGGACTTGGCCTACCAACAGAGGCGTCAAGTCAAACCCTGTTGATCATCCTTTTGGAGGAAAGCAGCATCATAAGGGAGCGTCAAGTATGACCTCGAGAAATGCACCTCCAGGAGCAAAGGTTGGTCACATAGCAGCAAGAAGGGTAGGAAGAAGAAAGAGATGATTGAATGGCACGAGTATATACATTTAGAGGAAAAAGCATAGATGAAATAAGGAAGCTTAACAATGAAAAGTTTTCTGAGATGCTTACTTCTCGTCAAAGAAGGGCTATAAAACGTATGGGTCATGAATACAAGGAGCTTATAGAAAAGGTAAACGAGCACATAAAGGAAAAAAGTGACAAGATAATAAAAACTCATATACGTGAAGCTGTAATTCTTCCAAGCTGGGTTGGTCTACGCTTTGGTATATACAATGGCAAGGAGTTCAAGGACATGGTAATAACAGAGGAGATGCTTGGTCATAGACTTGGAGAGTTCTCATTCAGCACAAAGCGTGTGCTTCACTCTGCACCTGGAATCAGGGCAACAAGAGGAAGCAAGTTCTTAGAGGTGAAGTAATGAAGTACTCATTTAATGTAAAGATGGACGATGAAGGTCTTGCATTTTCTTATCGCGATGAGCTTAATGTAAGTTACAAAGACTTAGGCGCGGTATGCGATGCCGTAAGATATTTAAAAGCTAGCAGCGCTGTAGCACTAACAGAAAAACTTTCAAGAATGGAGATGCCTATACCTTATAAGAGGCATAATAAGCACATGGGCGCAAGGCATGAACTTCATGGTAGAAAAGGTAAGTATCCTATAAAAGCTGCAAAGGAGGTAAGAATTGCACTACTAAATGCGATAGCAAACGCTAACAACAAAGCACTTCCTGGAGATGATTTAATAGTTTTGCATGCAAGTGCAAATAAGACACATATCGTTAGGAGACAGCCATCAAAAGGAGGTCTTGCATGGGGCAGGGGCATGTATGGAAGATCAGCGTTAATGCATAGCGACATAGAGTACTCTAAAATAGAGATAATTCTAGGAAGCCCAGATGAAAAAATGCTTACTAAAAACATGAAGTACTTCATAGGTAAAAAATCAAATATCTCAAAAAAATTAGAGTCTGTAGAACTTGTTTCAACTGCAAAGAAAAACAAAGATAACAAGAAAAAGAACGAAGAGAAACAAAAAACAGAAAATAAAACAGAGACAAAAGCAATAGCCTCAAAAACTGAAAAACAGGTAGATAAAGAAAAACAACATGAAAAGCATGTTGAACAATCAAAGCCTTCTTCAGAATCAAAAAAAACTGATGTTCAAGAAACAAAGAAAGTAAATGAGTGAATTTTGTGGTAGTAGAAAGAAAGTTTATATCGGATCTTATAATAAAAAGGAGAATCTCAAGGTACATGGAAGAAAAACTTTCAAAGGCTGGTTTTTCAAGAGTAGAGATACAAAAAACGCCGGTTATAACTAGAATTACTCCATATGTTATGAATCCTGGAAGAGTAATAGGAAGAGGAGGAGAAACAATTGATTCATTAACTGAAACTATGAAGAAAAAATTTAAACTTGAAAATCCTCAAATAAGCGTTGCTGAGGTATCAAATCCAAAGCTTGAACCAAGGCTTGTTGCAAAGTCTATAGCTAATTCTTTAGAGCGTGGTATAAACCCAAGAAGATTAATTCATACTGCAATAAAGGAGATAATGCAGAATGGCGCTTTAGGGGCAGAAATAATAGCAAAGGGTAAGTTGGCTGCAAAAGGAGCAAGGGCAAAGAAGCTTAAGGTAAGACTTGGTTATTTACCAAAATCAGGAAACTCAGCAAAGCTCGTAGATGTTGCACAAATAGCTTCTTATCCTAAGTATGGGGCAATAGGCGTAACTGTTAGAATAGTCCAACCTGGCACTAAGTTCCCAGACAGAGAGGTAAAACAGGTTGCAATACCAAAGAACATAGCAGCCGCAAGCTTTGAGAAGAAAAGAGACTCTGTTTAGACATTGTCCACTAATTAATGTGCTCTTAACTATAACTCTTAGTTTTACTTTGATTAAATTATTTTTTATACTTTAAATCAGAATAATTACATATCTACAAATTTTATATCTCTTTTTTACTTGAGTAATTTTTTACTTCATACAAAAAATTTTTCTAAAACGTTCAAATTTTTAATTATTTTTTCTTCATGTTATACGCTATGATATATGCTATGATATTTAACTAATAATCTAAGTTCGTAAAGTCAAGGCAAAAACATCAAGTACTATAAACTAATAAAGAAAGTTTAAATATCTTATTGCACATAATAATAACTATGAAAATAAAAGAACTTAGGGCACTCTCTAATGAGGCTTTAATGGCTAAACTAAGTGAGCTTAAACTTGATTCCGGAATAGAAAAGAGAAAGATAGTATCTACTGGAGTCTCAAGCAAACAAGTTAAGTTACGAGAGATGAAAAGAACAATAGCCCAAATACTTACTCTTCTTAACGAAAGAGGTGCGGCAACCTAATGCCTGATATATGTCCTAAATGCGGTCTTCCAAAGGAGATCTGCGTATGCGATGTTCTGAACAAAGAAACTAACCGTAAAATCAAGGTCTATACGGAAAGGAAAAAGTTCAAAAAATACATGACCGTAGTTTCAGGTTTGTCAGGAGATGAAATGGATAAAACCGCAAAGGAGCTAAAGCGCATATTAGCATGTGGAGGCACATCAAAGAATGGGATAATAGAGCTTCAAGGTGAGCATAAAGAGGCCGTAAAGAAAGCACTTCTAACTCTTGGATATCCTGAAGACAGCATAGATGCAGCATAATTGCTAAAATTTTCTTTTACTATTTAATTTAATATCTGTTCTAATACTCACTACTAGGGCATATTTTCTTAAGAATACACTTGTTACAAATTTTTTTTCTGGCTGTGCAGGTATCTCTTCCTAGTGCAATTAATAAATTTGATGAGACTTTCCAGTCAGCTTTGGGTATTATTTTAATAAGATCCTTCTCTATTTTATCGGCTGTTTTATTCTTAGTAAGACCTAAACGTTGAGATACTATTATGCAATGAGTATCTATTGCTATTCCATACTCTGAAATTCCAAATCCTTCATTTAAGATAACATTTGCTACCTTTCTTCCTACTCCTGGAAGTTCAAGTAATTCATTAATTGTTTTAGGTACTTTTCCATTGAATCTTTCCAATATAATTCTTGAAGCTTCTTTTAAATGCCTAGCCTTTGTTTTGTAGTAGTTCAAGCCGTTTAGATATCTATATAATGTTTTTATATCGATAACGGCATAATCATTGAAGCTTGTATATTTTTCGAACAGTACCTTTGTTACTTTATTAATTTGATTGTCATTACATTGTGGTGATAAAAGAACCGCAACGAATAACTCTGTAGAATTTTTATGCACAAGCTCGGTATGCATCTTGTCTTTATATCTTGTTTTAAGCAACGCAAGAACTTTTTTAACATACTCCTTATTCTTCGTAGTCATATCAATCATAAATATCTTTTTATGTATAAATAATATATATTAATCTAAAAATATACTGGTGTAAGTTATGAAAACAGAGAAAAAACTTTATCTTATAGGGATTGATTCCGCACCGTTATGGTTAATAAAAGAACTTGTGGAAAAATACGATCTTCAAGGATTCAAAAAAATAATCCAAAAAGGCTCATTGCTAGAATTAAAATCAACACTGCCTCCTATGACCGGCGCAGCATGGCCTACTATATATACAGGTAAGAATCCATCAGAGCATGGTGTACCTGATTTTTTTGAGATGAAAAAAGATTATACTCCTGAGCTTGCATTCTATAATCCTGAAAAATCAGAGCCATTTTGGAAAAATATAGCTGAAAAGTTTGGAAGATGCCTTATAATAACACCTGCAATGAACACAACTCTTCCAAATTATAATAATATAGATATGATGACTGGTTTTCCATTAAAGGCCAAAACAAATAGCCCATTTTTAGAGTCTCTAATGAAAAAAGAGGATTTTTACGGAGAGCCAGATATAGAAAAAGACATGAAAGCAGGAAAAATGAGTGATGAAGAAGCAGTAAAACACTTTGTAAAAAGCATAGAGTCCCGTTCAATAATTGCTCAGTCTGCAATTAAAAAAAATAAATACTCTTTTGTATATGTATGTTTTACCGAAACAGATAGATTGCAGCATTTCGTATTAAACAAGGCAAATATGTATGATTATTTACTGCCTATCTACAGAGCAATAGATAAGTTTATACTATATTGTATAGAACGCGCTGAAAAAGAAAATGCTCCTGTAATGATAGTATCGGATCATGGGGCTCAGCCTATAAAAGAAAAGTTTCTTATAAACTGCTGGCTTGTTAAAAATGATTTTGCTTCAATTAAAAAAAGCATACTAAAAACTTTATCGTCAGATGCTGAAACTAAAACCTCAATATCTTATTCGATAAGGGAAAAAGCAATGAAAACAAGTTTTAGAAAAGTGTATGATAAGCTTCCCCATTCGGCTAAAAAAATAGTACATAAATCTATGGGTGCTGTTTTTTCTTCAGCATCATCTAGTAATTATACCAGACTTCATCTTTTTGATTATGATATGAACAATACTGTTGCGTTTGCAGGAATATCTAACATAAATGTTGCGACTATTTTCATAAATGATAAGCGTTTTGAGAAAGGTATAGTCTCTTCTAACGAAGTTAAAAAAATAAAGGCAACTCTAACTTCAAAGTTAAAGACTATAAAAAACGATAAAGGTCTTCAGGTAATTAAAAAGGTAATAGATGCTGATACCTATTACACATCTAAAACCTCATTTATATCTCCTGATCTTTTTGTAGAAGCAGAACCAGGTTATTCTATAGATATCTTTAATTTTTCAAACAACTCTCTTTTCATGCTTCCTGAACCTCCAAAAAGAGGCGATCATACTCAAATGGGAATTTTTGGAGTATATCTTCCAAATTCAACCCCACAAATAAAAGATATTGAGATATACGATATATATAACGTCATATTAAAGTACTTTAATTTAAATTGATACTATGCAAAGTTATGATTTTTCAGAAAAGAGTTTCTTCGTTACCGGAGGAGCTGGCTTCATAGGGAGCAACATAGTTGAGTTTTTGATGAATCATGGCGCAAAGGTAACTGTCTATGATAATCTTCAAAGCGGAAATTATGATTTAATAAAAGAGTTCAAAGAAAAAGGTATGACCTTTATTAAAGGATCAACTCTTGATAAGGGGACATTAATATCTTCTTTAAAATCTGATTCGTTTGAATGTTTGCTTCATTTTGCAGCTAATCCTTCTGTAAGTTTTTCAGGTTCTAGCTTTGATGAAGGTTTAGGTTCAACATTTAATGTTCTTGATTCTATGCGCATCGCAAATATTGAAAATATTATATTTCCTTCATCTGGAAGTGTATATGGCAATGCAAATGTACTTCCAACTCCTGAAAATTATGGTCCATTAAAGCCTATTTCAATGTACGCAGGATTAAAGTTAGGATCAGAAGCCATAATTTCATCTTTCAACTCGATATATGGGATAAAATACAATATCTTCAGGCTTGCTAACGCTGTAGGCAAAAACATGACTCATGGTGTTGCATATGATTTTGTTAAAAAACTAAGATTTGGGCAGAAAGAGCTAAAGGTATTAGGGAATGGAACTCAGAAAAAGAATTATATAGCAATAGATGATATACTAAACGCAATATTTTATATCTACTCAAACTCAAAATATGAAAATGATATATTTAATTTAGCATCTGATGATCAGTTATCTGTGAAAGAGATAGCCGAACTTGCCGTTTCACTTTCAGGCTCAAATGCTTCGATAATATACGAAACTCAAGCTGAGGGTTGGAAAGGAGATGTAACTGACAACTTTATAAGCAATAAAAAATTAATTGGTGCTGGAGTTAAGCCTAAAATGAACTCAAGACAAGCAGTAGAATATACATTGCGTTTATTGTTTAAAAACAATATTTGATACAAGCTTGTCTGATAATAATCTATCTATTATAGTTTTATACGTTTCTAGATTCTCCAAGTTATTGAACTGTTTGGAAAACTCATAAGCGTTACGCGATAGGTCTCTTCTAAGTCGTTCTCCTTTATATAAGTCGTAGAATTTTTCAGCAAAGTCTTCAATATCTCCATACTTATAAACCAATCCATTATACTCATTTTCAACAAGCCACTCTAATGGGGAGTAACCAATCAATGTATTGTTTTTTTCATTTATAAGTAGTGGGAGACCGCATGCCATTGCCTCTACAAACGTTCTACTCATACCTTCCCATTCAGAGTGTGAAACAAAAAAACCAGATGAATTATACATTCTTACAAGTTCATTTTCATTCAGATAACCATAAAATTTAATATTTTTTTCTAATTGCATGATTTTTACGTATCTTTTATAACTCTCTTCATCAGGACCACTTCCAATAATAGTTAGCAAATGTTTTCCTTTAAGCTCTTTATATCTTGATGTTACTCTGTGGACTCCTTTTATTAACAATCCAACTTTTTTCTGTTTTTCATCAAGTCTGCCTACATATATTGCGGTGGGACCTTTTCTTTCTATTAGCACTTTTTTAAAAGATTCATTTGGCGTAATTGGAAGATAGGTTAATTGTGTTTTTTCATTAAAAAATTGTTTTGCAAATTTATACTGCGCAGCTGAAAGCGCAACATAACATCCAAGCCATTTTTTCATCTGTTTCATAAGATATTGTCTTATTATCATTTTAGGCAATAACTTTTTCAATTTTACCTTTTCAAAGTTAAGCAAAACATTTCCTCTATCTACATAAATGTACTTTGCATCTCTGCTTTTTCCTTTTATGAGATATCTTAGAACAAATGGAACGTCCCTTATCGAATTAAGGAGCACTGCATCATATTTTGTCTTTGAAAGTTTTTCTATTGTTATTGATTTTGCATCTTTATCTATCTTCAAAAAATCTGCAAAGAGATCAACCTTATACTCTCCTGTATTTTTAATATGCATGTATATATCGTATGTAGCATTTGCTGCTCCTCCAAATGTTTTAAATGAACCCGATTCCATAATTAAGATGTTCTTCATTTTTTACCACTAATTATTCCTATACCTGCAAAAGCTCCTCCATCATAAATCAAAAATCTGCCCAGTTCAGGAACTTTTTCAAAATCTTCTACAAAAATCTCCTTATTAAGCTTTATTCTGACCTCTGCTGCGCCTAATGGTTTTATCTCACCTGTTTTTGACTCAGTTCCGCTAACTATATCTAATGTTTTTATCATCTCAATATTCATACAGTCTGTCTTAGAGCCGTTTATCAATATAGATACGTGGCCAGATATTTTTTTTAAGGAGAACAACAACGCAGTTATTTCACGTACTGCCTTTTTTTTGTTGTTTTTATCTACCAAAACACTACCTCTTATTTCGGTGGTTGGTTCCTTATCTAAAACTATTGCTGTATTTTCTCCATAAACTGCATTTTCCTTAGATGTGCCTCTGACTATTATGTCCTTAACAATAAAGTCCTGTTTTCCAGGAAGCAATTTTATTTCCTGTCCAGATATCAATGTTCCAGATACTATCTTACCTACAACTATTTTTTTATCTTCTCCTATAGTACCCTGTAAAAGTACAGCTAACTCTTTTCTATTAGAGGTATCTTTCTCAGACATTTTTTCTAGAAGCTCAATTAAACTTTTTCCTTTATACCACTTCATATTATTGGTATTTTTTATCAAGCCCTCTCCGGTGTATGCCGATATAGGAACAAAAGCAACATTTTCAATATTGATACCTATTCTTGAGAGATATTCTGTCATATCTTTTTTAATACTCTCAAAAACTTCTTGTTTATACTCTGCAAGATCCATCTTATTTACTGCAACAACTAGTTTATTTATTCCAAGCATTTTTGCTATAAAAATATGCCTTTTTGTCTGTGGTTTTATTCCCTCTCCTTTTTTAGTTGATACCATAAGTAGAGCTACATCTGCATAAGAAGCTCCGCTTATCATATTTTTAGTAAGCTCTTCATGTCCTGGGACATCTATGAACTCAAATGCACTCTCTTTATACTTTATCTGTGCTCTTGTAGTATCTATTGTTAAGCCTCCTTCGCGCTCCTCGTAAAAACTATCTAGTATAAATCCTGGCTCAAACTGTAGACCTAGTTTTTCACTGGTTTTTTTAGCATCTTTTATCCTAGCTTCAGTTACCGAACCTGTTATTATTGCAAGATTCCCGATTAGTGTCGATTTACCGTGGTCTTTATGTCCAAGCAGCGTAACTCTTCTTATCATCATTAAATCATCACATATATCCCAATGCACGGAGTTTTTCCATAACATAAGATTTTTCTTTGTCTTGCTCTCTACCTGCTCTTTCTTCAACTTCAGTCGTCTCAAGCTCTTTGATTATATCATCTATGCTTTTTGCATTTGACTTTATCGGAACTGTGCAGTGGGTACATCCAAGACTTCTGTATCTGAAGCCATTTCTAGAAAAGTAAAGAGGATTCATAGGTATTTTTTCTTGTTTTGTATAGTTCCAAATATCTATCTCATTCCAATCAAGAAGAGGGTGTACTCTTACATGACCTCCCTTTCCTAATTCAGATAAATAATTTCCCCATACCTCTGCTGGCTGATTTTTGTAGTTCCACTTAAACTCCTTGTTTCTAGGACTAACATATCTCTCTTTTGCTCTAATTCCATGCTCATCTCTTCTTATGGATACAATTAAAGCATCAAATCCTCTTTCTTTCATAAGTTTTTTTAGCGCTACTGTTTTATTTGCACCACAGCATGCGAATCCTGACATCTCTGGTTTTATCTCGCTTTTTGCCACAATAAGATCGAGGTTCCATTTCTTTGCAAGTTCATCTCTGAATTTATATGTTTCAGGGAAGTCTATTCCATTGTCTATATGTATTACAGGGAAAGGAACCTTCCCAAGAAATGCTTTTCTAGCTAGCATAAGCATAGAGGTACTGTCCTTTCCCATGCTCCAAAGCGCAGCAACATTTTTGAAGTTGTTTGTCGTCTCCCTTATTATATATATACTTTTTTCTTCAAGCTCTTTTATATCTTGTATTATCATTAAATCACTTATTAAGTATCTGTAATCCTATCAGATAAATTGTTGCCCCGACTACTTTTTTGCCCTCATTCATAAAGATAGGTATCTTTAGCAACATCTTTTCTTTTGCATCATATATCTCTGCATAAGATTTCCTTAAATCCTGTTCTTTATTTATTTTACCCTTCTCAAAAACTATTTTATAGTATTTGGCAGTGCTAGATTTCAATGCAGAATTAAAATTCTCCCAATTTTCTTTATTTGGTTTCTTCCAAAGGAGGTCAGATGCCTCTTCAAATTCATTATTCATAAACTCAACCAGTATAACCAAGTGCCTCAAGTTTTTCCATAACCGCACTCCTTGTTTTTTTATCTTTCTTTTCCATATCTATCATGGTCTCTCTTAATACAAAAGTGACCCAGTCTGAAACTGAAGAAAAGCCCGTATTTTCTATGCTTGACTTTATCTTATTAAAAAGTGGCTGTGGTATTGTTATTGTCGTATACTTTCTTGCTTTTTTATCAATATTTTTAATTGTCATTTTACTCATCTTACATTTACATTTTATAAATGTATTATAATGTAATTTAATGTTATAACATTAAGATATATAAATGTTTCTTAATCTGGGCTTTGTGTAAAAAATACCATTTGTGTAAAAAGTGACAAATGTGTGTAAAAA
>JAKACG010000024.1 GCA_021821605.1 Microcaldota archaeon
TAGGATTAAAAAACTAGAGAAGGAAAAAATAATAAAGTACTATAAAGGCGAGATAGACTGGAAAAAGGCAGGTTTTTCTCTAAGTGCCTTTGTACTTATAAGCGTCGATATAAATCTTCTTAAGAGCATGAATAGGACACAGGATATGCTGCTCAAGGAGCTTTTAGCAATAATATACGTAAGGGAAGGGTTCATAACAACAAGCGATGCCGATTTAATAATAAAGGTAATAGCTAAAGATACCGAGCACTTCAAGGAAATACTCCTTGATTATATACACTCAAAGGCCGGAATAGTTAATACTAAGACAATGGTAGTTTTGGGATGAGTTTTGACGAAAAGGAGATATCAAGAAGGTATAACTCCTACTATTTATCTGTAATAATGCGTTATAAAGAGCACATAGAACAAAGCGAAAGTATCTATCTTCCCGATATGCCAAAGCTAATCGAGCCTTTTTCAGAAGAGGTGTCTGCCTTTGCATCAGCTATAAAAAATGAGTTTGAGAACTATACTCAAAAAGAGGACTTTCCTAAAGCTGCAGAAATAACATTTAAAAAATTAGAAGAGGATATACTTGTTGCTCAGCTGCCAATTCAATTTTGGCAAACTCCTTCAGAAACACTTGTAAATGGCATCTGTGATATACTAGATTATAATGCAACGCTATGCAGTATTTTCATAGCTCTTGGCTGCGTTTCATCAAAGGTAGCTGTAATAAACTTCGAAGATAGCAACAGAATAGTTGTATACTGTGAAAACAACAACATGATTTATCTTTTTGAGCATTCATATGAAACGAAGCTTTTCAAAGACAGGGAGCTGATGCTAAAATATCTAATAGAAAAAAGCACAGGAGATGCAACTGCGTACGAATTTAATGATAAATTATATAGGGATCTTATCTTGCCCTTGTCCTCTTCATGAGCATTCTGCTTCTTTTCTTTAATTTGTTTATTGCATTCATCTTTCTATACTTCTTTCCTATTCTTTTAGTTTTCTTACTAACGGTTTTCTGCATAAAATCAAGTATCTTTCTACATCCAACTATTTATACCTTTTTGATTTCCCATATTTCTACTGTCTAAAAGTTTTTTTACTCCGCTCTCTATTCTTTCTAATGAAAATTCATGTTCACTGCACATCAGGTTAAGTATCTTCTCCTTATCAGGCTTAAATTTTTTGACAATCGAATCGAACTCCTCCATCGAAAGCTCCTTAACATCAGGTTTTTCAAACACATCAAGTATATCTTGCAATGGAACATCAAGTGCTGTGTTGTACTTTTTAATTAAGTACTCCTCTAAGGCTTTAGGTGTCGTATACTCCTTTACTATCTTTAATGCCGTTTTAGGTCCGACCTTTTCTACTCCTGTGTTAAAATCAGTGCCTATCAAAGCTCCCATCATTATTAACTGTCTTTGCGTTAGTCCAAAGTGCTCGAGAAGATCTGAGGTTTTTGCAAGTTCTGGTTCTACAGTTATATAAACATTTTTCATAGGCAGTTTTCTTCTTCCGGTTATTGTTAAGTTTCTTATTACATTTACCGCGCCAAAAAGAAAAGAGTCATAATCCTGCGATGCAGAGGCATAAACAAGATTATTTTTTGTCATGATTGCTCCTTGAGCCTCCCCTTCTGACGGTGCTTGCAAATACGGCACTCCCATATACTCTAAAAGCTTCTTTGAGCTTTCAACAATCTCCTTTGTTATTCTTGTACTTGCCATGGCATGAGTTCTTGCACTTTCAATCAATCCTTCCTCCTTTGCCTTACTCCACGCTTCAAGGGCTTCTGTTCTTCGCTTTACTCTTGCATCTATGGTTCTCTGCTTTAAAACTGAGGGTATGCCATCAAAAACAAAAACCGGTTTTATATCACTTTCAATAAGGCTTATAGTTCTGTAAAATAATCCGGACAGATGGCTTGTAACTCTGTTTTTTGAGTCGGTCAACGGCGTTCCATCAGGCTGTCTTATTATGGATAAGAATTGATATATTGTATTATATGCATCTATTGCTATTGTCTTTCCTGATAACTCGGAAAAATTTATACTCTTTTTAACCTCGGCAATCAACTTAGCTATATCAACTGCCAAGTCAGCACCACTCTTATTTTTTAATTGCAGCGTCTCCAAGCGTTAATTTAGGGTCATTGCCTTTCTTCTCAACATGGCCTGATTTGGTTACAGAGACCTTAAGTTTTATTCCTAAGTTTTTTTCAAGCTTATCTATTAATTTATCACTTGGAAGCATCTTTCCATGTTCTACTCTGTTAAGCATGCTTTCCTTTTCATTGATCATCTCGGCAAGCACCTTTATTGGTATCCCTATTTTCTCTCTAGCACTCCTAATTACAGGACCATAATCATCTATTATCTCTATACTTTCTTCCTCTTCTTTTTTGCTGCTATTCTGCATCTTTGTATTGCTCTTTTTATCCTCTTCCATTATCTCTATAATATTTTTTCCTTCTGCACATCTGCCGCATGTAGTTAGTTCTGCGCCTTCGACATCTATTATATACAATGACTCGGTCTTCTTGCCACAGATTTCACAATCATACATTCAATGACCCATCATATAAAAGCAGGGAACTTATAAATATATTTGTAGTGAATCATACACATGGCCAACAACCCTCAGTCAAAAGCTGCAAAGATAGTTGAAAAAAAGGCATGGATACAATCGCCCAGCTATCGCCATATCTCTACAATATTGCTTGTTGTACTTGAGTTCATTCTTATAGGATTTCTTTACGTCTCAAGCTACTCTATTCTTCTAAGGGCAGTTACTGGTGTTCTAAGCCTTGTAATAATAGGTATGCTCCTTACAAATGTAAATGGCCTCTCTGGAGATTATGGCATTTATATCTTTGGCGGAAGTTTTGGTATAAACACCATAGAAAAGCTTTCAAGATGTAAAAAAAATCTTTGGTTGTTCTTCACAGAATGGGGTCTTGTGCTAAGTTTTGGGGCACTCTCTTACTTCATATTCAAGGGAAAGATCTCAAAGAAAGCATTTATTCTGGGTGAGCTTGCAATAATCTTCATAATACTTTTTATAGTTCCATACTTTTTGCTTTCATTCCAATTAATATCAATACCTAATCTTCCATCTTCAATATCATCGTACTCTTTATCTTCTGCTTCGTTTCAGCCATCTCTGTTAGGCATACTTCTTATTGGATTAGCAGTTATTGGTGGTTTTTCATTCTTTATCTTTTTCGAGCTTTTATTTGGTGCTGGACTTATGATTTTAGATGCTGCATCCGTTATACTTTCTGTTGCTTCTTCATCTCCTAATTATGCTCCGCTCGCAACTGCAGTTCCTGGCCTTGCACCGGTAATACCTGGAATAACAATACCATTCTTTGCAGGTATACTTGCTCTTGCCGTTATTTTAATTACGCATGAGTTTTCACATGGTGTTATCTCACGAATCTACAAAATAAAAATTAAAAAAGTAGGACTTGTTTTGCTTGGAGTAATACCGATGGGAGCTTTTGTTGAGCCTGATGAGAAAAAGGTTCTAACTCTTGATAAGTACAAGCAAAATGGAATATTTATAGCGGGCATAGCCTCAAACTTTCTTCTAACATTCATCTTCTTTGTTTTAGCATTTTTATTTGTTTCTTATATAGTCCCTGGCATAACAAGTAATTATATTTATATCTCTGCTGTTTCTCCAAACGCTCCTGCTTATAATGTAATACCGGTAGGTGCAATAATACAAAAATGGAACAACATTCCAATAAACAATCTTACCTCGCTTGAAGCAGCTGCAAGTACTGACAAGCCTAACTCAAAGGTTATAGTTACAACTAATTATACCACATATTCATTAATAGCAAACTCATCTGGAAAAATAGGTGTTCTAATCTCGGCTGAAAGTGCAACTAAGCCTGGAATTTTTTCTTCTATACTGTCCTTTCTTTATCAGTTCATTATACTTTCATTGGTGCTTAACTTTCTTGTAGCTTCTATAAATCTTCTTCCACTTCCATTCTTTGATGGTTGGAGAATATACAAAAATATAATTAAAGATGATAGAACACTGAAGATTTTGTCTATAATAACAATACTTACCTTTATTCTTCTTGCTCTGCCTTGGCTTTTCATCTTGTAATGTGTTTTTCAATACAAATTCTTAAAATATTTTTAATGTATTGACCAACACTAATAAAACGAAAAATAAGAAAGCTTTAAATATATTACTATCGTTATATTTTCAGAATGTATTTAAAGTGATAGATATGAAATCAATGAAAGGACAAAGCGCTATGGAGTATCTTATGACATATGGTTGGGCCATATTGATCATAGCTATAGTATTAGTAGCACTTTTCGAATTAGGAATATTTGGAGGATCAACACTGCCTACTGCATGTGTGGCACAGTCTGGATTTATATGTTCAAATCCATCATTTGTAGGCGCTAATATAATAGTTACTGTTGGTCAATCATCAGGTCAAAATTATGGTTCTACTACCTTAGCATTTCTTAATAGTACTAACCTTCATGATGTTCAGGGTAGCAGTCCTTCATTTCCATCTGGAACAAGTGTAGTAATCAGCAGTGGTATGACCTCTGGTTCAACATATACTGAAAATGTTCCAATAGGCTATGGTGCACCAACTCCAGGCACTGGAATTTCTGGAGAACTCTGGATATCCTATACCTTAAGTGGAACTACTCAGTATCAGGAACTAGCAACAATAACCGCAAAAGAAACAACATAATCTCGGCAGTAATTTAAACAATATTTAAAGTTTATTATGGGCGTTTTGCCCTTCTTCTTTTTATTTATATTTATATATCTTTTCGTATATTCTTATTATGATTAAATGAATAAAAAGGCTATAATCACTTACTTTGTGCTTTTGGGTTTTGTAATAATAATGTACTTTTACATTTCGGCAAATAATCTAGGCAATATAAAAACAACCTCATCAACCACTACTTCAAGCAACGCATTAAACTCTACCTCAAATCAAAGCGCAGGTTCAGGAGGTCTTATAGTAAATACCGCAACAACCACAACTGGTTCAACACCTGCTCCAGTTGATATTAACTTTAACAACTCACAACCTATACCTGTATATCCTGTTGATGTAGTCTCTCCTGGAAACAATTACGGCACAATAAACAACAGTATAAATGGAAGATTAGTATCCAGTTGTATTCCTTATGGTGGGTTTTCATGTTCTCAGCCTGTTTTATCAAGCATCTCGGGAAATCTTACCTTATCATTCAGTGAAACTCAGTACGCTCTTTGGAGTACAGCTGAGATTTATATACTTAATCTAACTGCGCAACCAATTCTAAAAAATAATCTGATAAATGGCATTAAAGGAGTGCAAATCTCAAACATATCAAACAGTGAGCAAATAACCTTAACGCTTCCTGCAATAACGCCAAATCTTCCTAAAGGCGTTCAGATTCAGGGGAACATCTGGGCCGTATTTCATCTTAAAAATAGCAACTCAACATATATATCAGAGATAGCTCAAATCTCTGCACAATCTATATGATTATGCAACAACATAAAATCCAATTAATATCATGGCACTATAATCTAAACTCTATATCTTAGAAGCTTACTTATGAGTTTTAGGGAATATTGCCTTTATACTTGCTTACTACTTTCTCTTAATGCTAAACGCTCCTTTCGTAATCTTAATACCTCCATAATCTCATTGGCGCTAAGAAGAGGCTTTCTTGTTCTATCTGTATCATCAATTGCAATTCTTGGGCATGCGGTATTAACAAATGCATCAAACTCCATCATGTTATTTATTGAGTCAAAGTCAAAGGTATTTGCAACCAATATACCGGTAAGTATGCCATCTTTCTCAAGCTTTTCTTTCAATACCTTTGCCATACTCATATTATGCTGTCCGTTTTTAGTGCTTACAAGTATGCCCACCTTTTTTGCTTCAAGAGCAGAAAGAATCCTGCCACGACTTCTTTTATTATATATCTCTCTATATCTATCTAGGAACTCTATAGTGTTATTGAAAGGCTCTATTAGAAGGAAAGGTTTTTTTGTATTGAGTAGGGCGCCTAACGGGTGGAATAAGCCTCCTCCAAAGTATACTAGAGCATCTACCTCCTTGTCTATTCTAGCTGCGCTGCCTATATCGCAGCCTAGTATCTGTCCGTTCTTTTTAGCAAAGCCATAAGGCTTGCCTATCAAGACCTTCTTCCCATGCTCTTCGTAGAACTTCTTTACCGTTTCTAGCTGGTGTATGTGCTGTATTGTTGTCATCAAGCCTATGGTGTTGAAAGACTCTAGCTTCTCAAGCGATTTGGGAAGTAGCTCAAGAGGCGCGTCGTAGCTATAGCTTATGTACTCTACATTAAAGTCTACCTTGTGGAACTCAGCATGCCCGAAGTGTATTAGCTTTTCAGCTCCAAGATTCTTGGCTTCATCTATTGCAAGATCGCATGCTCCGAAGGTTGGCGAGGCAGATATAAATACCTCATTGCCTTCTAACTCAAGCTTCTTAGCATGCTTTAATGCTTCCTGTTTAAGGCCTTCTGGAAACTGCAAAAGTATCTTCATAAAACTTCCTTGTAAATTCGTCTATTAACTTATTACAGTAAAGGTTTATAATTACAGATATATATTTATAATGGGTAATTCTTTTAATAGAGTTATAGAGCTAAAGGTGTGTTTAATGGAAGAGGTAATACTTGTAGATAAAAATGACAAGCAGATAGGCACAATGGAAAAGCTAGCTGCGCACCAGAATGGCGGGAAATGGCACAGAGCGCTATCTATTTTCGTATTTAACAATAAAAAAGAGACAATGCTACAAAGGCGTGCACTTACAAAGTATCATACTCCTGGTTGTTGGACAAATACTTGTTGTAGCCATCAAAGGGTAGGCGAAAGCACAGTTGAAGCAGCTCATAGACGTTTAAAGGAAGAGATGGGTTTTGATTGCGAACTCTATGAAGTATTTAACTTTCCCTATCAAGCAGATGTAGGAAAAGGCTTAACGGAAAATGAGTATGATCATATAGTTTTTGGAAAGTATGAAGGCAAACCTACTCTTAATCCTGAGGAGGCGTGCGATTGGAAATGGATCTCTATACCTGCTCTTAAAAAAGAGATAGAACACTCCCCAGAAAACTTCACTCCATGGTTAAGGCTTATGGTAGATGAGATTGAAAAGAATCTAGATAAACTTAGGTAATAATTAATTTCAAGGTTTTAATTTAGGAAAATTTAAATATATTACTATATAATTATACATGTGCACAACTTGAAGAAAAAATTAAATAATTCTTTTAAAAAAGAAAGACATGGCCAATCGGCAATGGAGTATCTGATGACCTATGGATGGTCCATTCTTATAATTGCCCTTGCTCTCATATCTCTATTTGAGCTTGGCTTGTTTGGTAATCAACATCTGCAGCTTAACAGCTGCCTTCCTATACAGGGCTTTTTATGTACAAATCCACATCTTTCCACTTCAGGAAAGGTTTCATTGGATTTGGGTACTATAGGAACTGGAATAACCATTACCTCTACCGGTTGTACAACAAACAACACTGAGCCTCAACTTAATTCTATAACTCCAATAGTTATGAATACCGGAGCTGAAGAAAATGTTTCGTTTCAATGTTCATTGTCAAATCCTACTATAGGTTCTAACTTTCAAGGATATTTATGGTTAGGTTACTCTACGGCCGATTCTCCAAATCAGGTTCAGAACATAGGTGCTTTCTCGGCTACAGTAGAAAGTATCGGAAATACACAGAGTCCTTATTCAAATACCGGATTTTTATATGTTGCAAATAATAATAATAACACAGTTTCAATAGCCAGCCTTGCAAGCAACTCGATAATAAAATCTATTCCTGGGAATTATTTATATAATCCAACATATATTTTTATAACAAATAATGGGGAGGCTTATGTTTTTAATTACAATTATAATACAAATCAACGTTTTTTTTCACCAATAAATCTAAAAAATTCATTAATTTCTAGTAATATAGACTCTATAGTGGGATCTGAACAAGGCGCAACTCTATCTCCAGATCAAAAAAATGTATACATCTCTAATCCTATAGAAATAATGTTGATTAATATTAGTACCTGGTCACAACTTACTACAATACCTGATAATAATGGTCCTGGAGCCTTGGCAACTTATGGTGGCAATATACTCGTTGTAAATAATGTTAACAATACTATCTCAAGTTATAATATCTCTACAAATAACTTTAAAACAATTATAAGTGGTGGTATCAATATAAACAATTATGTTTACTCTACTGCATTAGGAGATAACGGGAATACTCTCTATTCATTCTCAGCTTCATATCCTTCATCTATCTTATATCCATTAAATACCTCTTCAAATATAATCTACGAAGATAAATCAGTAAATACTGGCGCTGTTGGCGGTATACAAATATTTGGAGGTACTGCTTATCAAGCATATCAAAACAATAATACCGTTTCAGTAATTAATATCTCTACCGGGCAAGTACAACATATAATAACTGGTTTTAATGAACCATGGGCAGAAGCTTTAAGTGTAAATAAAAGCTATCTATATGTTGGCAATGCTGGTAATAATCAAATTTCATATGTTAACTTGGCTACAAATACAATACAAAGATCGGTTGGCTTCCCACAAGGCGGTTTAACTGGCTTTGCACCAACTTTAGATGGTAAAAACCTATATGTTGGAAATTTCTGGGGCAATGATATTGCAGAAATGAACATAAGCACAGGTTCAATATCCTACTCAATTAGTGGCTTCAATAAACCTGAAGCTATCGCACTGTCTCCCAATGGACTTTATGCTTATGTAAGTAATATGGGTAATGACACTATATCTGTTGTAAATCTAGCTACAAATTCAATAACAAATACTATTTCTGGTTTGAATTTTGGCCTTACTTCGTATGGTTCTGGGGCTTACAGTATAACTGTATCAAAAACTGGAAATTATTTATATGTTTCTGGTACGGCTATTGTAATATATGGTGTAAATCTACAAAATGATGTGATTACACAACTTCCTAAACGGTTATTCTCAAATGTTGATGCAATAAGTGAGTCAAATCTTACAAATCTTATATACATAGCTGACAACAATAATAATATAACACTAATAAATCCACAAACCGGAAAGATTCTTTCAAACATTAATGATGGTCTGACGACAAATATTTATGGAATAGCTTTAGTTCCAAAAAGTAATATAGGATATATTTCAACAAGTGATAATCTTTCAATTATAGACTTGTCAACAAATTCAATACTGCAGAACGCCATTAAAGGATTTTATTATCCAAACGGTATGTCTATCTATTCAGGAAATTTATATGTTGTAAATACTAACAACGATTCTATATCTGTGGTAAACATATCTACAAATACTGTGATAGGTAGTTTTCCTAAATACAATCCAAATTATCCTACCACATTGAGTTCAAGGCCCAATTATAATAGTGTATATCTTCCTTCAGGTAACCCTGGTATTTATATAATAAATACTTCAAGTAATAACTTTGATGGTATTATTCTTAATAATACATATCCTACAAACATAGCATTTCGTCCAAATTCTAATACTGCATATATTCTATACAATAATAATATATCTACTCTAAATCTTTCTACTGGAGCTGTAAATGTATTACTAAGTAATATTAATGATAATTATTTTTATAAAGATTTAGTATATTCACCAAATGGAAATTTGCTTTATCTTACATTTAATAATAATCTCACAGTAATAAACATCTCTACAAAACAGATTGTTAAGGTAATAAATAACCGTATTTATGGTATAACTCCTCCGATAAACGGAAAGATATATTTTGGCAATGAGTAT
>JAKACG010000025.1 GCA_021821605.1 Microcaldota archaeon
ATCATTTATTGATATAGTTCTTTCTACCACATAATCTGAGTTGTCAACAGAAAAAGAAAGCTTGATTTTAGAGGTATTTTTCTGCTCTGGTTTGTTGCGTATCAGCATATTTATCTTTGATCTCCTGCTTTTTATTGAAGGAAAAGTACCAAATAAAGCAAAAGAAATCGCATCGAGAACTGAGCTCTTACCGGCTCCCATTTGCCCTATAAAAACATTTGTGCCTTTTGAGAATAATATCTTTGATGTGCCATGCGCTTTCCAGTTCTCAAGTTCAAGATAATTTAACATCAAATCAGTATATATTAAAATCTAAATTATTTATTACTTTTGAATGATTTTCAGCCAAAATGCGATATATGAATATATAAATATCTAAAAAATACATATTTATTGTGTTTTAATGGGTAATAAAAAAATACGTAGAATTATTCAAAAATCAAATGAAGAATTGCTTGATACACTTAGAAAAGAAATATTAAAGATCACTATAATAGGTACATCAAAAGCAATAAAACAAAGTTTAAGAGGCAGCAATCAACAAAAAACAAGTGCAAAAAAAACAAAAACAACTTTAGAAGTAGATTGCACAAAACCAGTATCTAAGATGATAGGCGATCTTTATGAAAAAATGTCAGGGACATCAAGCGAAGGAGAAAGCTATACTTTTGCCATTGGAAGAGATGCAGTTTTATTAACAAAAATACAGAATGAATTACTGCATCAAAAACCTATATCTGTAGAGGATGCAAAAACAGTACATAGTATATATAAAAGATTTTTCCCTTCAGAAGCAGAAAAAATACAAATATGATGTTATAATTCTTTTATAACCTTTTTTGATCTGTCGAGTTCCTTTGCTGCTTTTTTCATATGGTCAAGTATTATGTCAAGACTTTCTAAGAACTCAAATTTTAAATCAGTAGATGTTTTTTTATTTCGTGCTATATTCTTTCTTATCGAAAGCACCTTTTTGTAATGTTTAGTTATGTCTTTTGACATACTGTCAAACATAATATAATCCGAGATTAATTCTTTAGAGCTAGAACTATTCTTTTTCTGCATTTAATCAACATGTACACTTTTACAGTTAGCATTTTTAAAGTTATTGGTAATAGCTCTTTTATTTAGCTTTTTCTATTTTTATGCGTTTTTTAATTTAATACAATAAAAAAACAAAAAGTATAAGAATACATATTCCAATAGTAAATTGGAGATTATATGGCAAAAACATTTGCATGTAAAGATATTGGAATGAGTTGTGGCTTTAAGACAAAGGCGAAAACCGATGATGAGTTAATGGAAAAAATAAAGGCTCATGCAGCTGAAGCACACAATATGAAACAAGTTGACGCGGCTACAGCAGCAAAGATAAAAGCTGCAATCAAATCAAGCATCTTTTAAGTTAGCTGTATTTTATTTATTTTTTAATTTTTTCTTTATTGTTTTTATTATATTCATATTCTTTTACAGTATAAAAGGCCTCTTTTCATATTTTTAATTATTCTGTCTTTTTCTAGGTAAAATATAGGGCGTTTTATTTTTACTTCAAATCCTGCACTCTTTAATTTCTCTGATAAGTTTTTGTATCCATAATGATACTCAATTATTATTTGTTTAAACCTTCTCAATGAAAATTCTGAAGCATTTAAAATTACATCGTATTCGGAACCTTCACAATCAAGCTTTAGTATCGCATCTTTTATTTGGAAGCGGTTTACTATGTTATCTAATGTTTGCAATTTAATACTTTTGCCCATTTTAAAATTTTTAATATTTGTTGCGACGTTGTTCTCATACTTTTCATCAATAAGTATATGTTGTTCTTTACCACACCCTTCATTTAAAATACTCACAACATTTTTTAAGTTATTTAATTGTATATTTTTTAGAGCTATTTTGTATGAATAAGGATATGGCTCAAACGCATAGATATGTTTTGCTCCTTTTAAAGAAAAATAAATGGCAGTATCGCCAATGTTCGCACCTATGTCTACAACGATATTATTCTTAACGTCAAGCCATGAATACTCTTCTCCAAAGAACTGCTCCTTTATAAGAAAGGTGCTATTATAAAACTGCTTTTCAGAGTCATAAAAAAGTTTTATTTGTTTTCCATGCCATAAAAATTCTATATGGTTTGTTGTTATTTCAAACTTTGTTTTTAATACGCTCTCGAAAAATAATTTTTGGGCTTGTTTTGTATACCAAAAAGCTTCATAATCTTTTAGTGTTTTAAAGCTCTTTGAGGTTTTATTTGTTAACTTTAATGTAAGTTCTTTTTTAATCCCTAACTTAAACAATGGTATTTCATACCAATTTTTTACAATTTTTTTTCTTACTGAAATGCCTTTTAAGTTTTTTATTAACGTGTTATCAAATAGATATGAATTTAAATAATCAGTAATTTTCACATTTTTATTGGGATTGAAATTTATTTCCATTTAAACAATTTAAATACATTAACAAAAACTATAAGCTAATATTATTGAAAGTTAGCTAGGAACAGTTACTACTTACACAGATGAACATTTCTTAAATAGAAGATAAATCCATCGTATTATCTAGTATAGAATGCGTCCTGCCAATAGAAAGTTTTTTTCTATAAAGCCATATTAGAAATTCTAAAGTAATACTTTTATAATAAAATAGCAAAATATAAATATCTTCTACTCCATAAATATTCATGATGATTATTGAAACTGGAGATAACAACGGCTTTGTATCTTCTTTGGACAAAAAATACAGAAATTTATTACTCTATGCAAGAATAAGCACATTGGCGATGTTAAATTATTACGGTAAAGATGGCTTGTCTTATCAGGACATAAAAGATACACTTAAACTAGAAGATGGTTCGCTTGCACCAAACTTGCGGTGGCTTAAAAACCATCGTTATATACACTCTGAAGACGCCGAAGTTGATAAGAAAACACTTGTCGTATACTACATAGAAGATAACGGAAGGAAAGCGTATAATGATATAGAATCATGGCTAAGTTGCATATTACATTTAGGCGACCAAAAAGGATGAAAATGAAAAACCAAACAAAAAAACTTATTGCTTATTTAAATTTGCTAGATGTAAAGATAGATAGCGACAGATTTGAGTATAGGATAAAGGCGCAGAAGCTAACGTATATACTCCAAAAACTAACTGGAAAGACTTTATATAGTGATTTTAGTTTTTATATTAGAGGTCCTTACTCACGCGAACTAGCAAAGGAATATTTTGACTATAAGAACAATTTCAAAGAAGGCAAGACAGAAGTAGAATTAACAATAGAAGAAAATAAAGAAATAAAGCAAGCAGTTCCATTACTCAAGAGTTTAACTCAAAGGGAATTGGAGATAGTTGCAAGTTTACTTTATCTGGAAGAGAGAGGTTTAGATGAAAACCATGCGGAGACCAAGCTTAATGAACTTAAACCTCATTTAAAACTTGAAGATATCTGGAGAGGATCTAACATTATAAAAAAACTTTTCCTGACAGAAAAACTTAAAGTTGCAATAATGAGTTCTCTTGAAAAGGAAATTGAAAAGTGGGATAGGATAAGCAATGAGAGCTTGCAAAAGTTCGAGTAGTGGGATAGTGAAAGAATATAGCATCTACAATGTAAATTTTGATAAAGGTAGAGGACATGAACAAAGTTTTTCTAGGCCAGCAATAATATTCAAAGTAATACAAGAGTTAAGTATGTGCCTAGTTATACCATTAACAAGTAATTTAGAACTACTTAAACTTCCTTATACAATCCAGATAAGCAAAACTGCTACAGACAATTTAAAAGAGGATAGTATTGCTTTAATATTTCAATTGAGAGCTATATCTATCGATAGAATAACAGGAAGTGAGATAGGAAAGTTGGAAGATCAGCAAATAAACAAAGTAAAAACTATAATGAGAGATATGCTAGTTTTATGAGGTTAATGTTAAAGATATTATAACTCTTTATCTTTCAAGGAGTGACAAACTATATCAGGTAGTGTTTTAGGAGCACTTGCTCATGAAGGTGTAGCTGCTACAGAGTATATTGTTACAAAAACAATTTAATTAGTAGAATTTAATATAGGATTAGTGCATTAAAGCTCTGAGAGAATTCGCCAGGGTAGGACTGCAGCTATAGAGATTAGCACCCACAGCTTTAAAAGGGTAAAGGAAAGAAAGGGCAAGCTCTAAGCAAGTGCTTTGATGGGAGACATAAATAGAGAAGCCTCAATATTAGGCTTGTTACCTCTTAATAATAAGCGATTTTAATTCAGGCCGTGTTTTACTTTGAAAATTCTTCACGCAAGTTTATTACCTGTTCAAACTATTCATTCAAAATCTATATATAATGGCAGATGGTCGGACACAACATCATTTAGAACATTGAATTTGTTGATTTTTATTTTATCTGAGGCAAAGATATAATCTGCAAACCTGCCTTTACTTGATGGTGCAAGAGCACTGCGGGTAGAATTTACCTTGAATTCTTTTACTAAATTTATCATCTCTTGCTCCAGTATGTGCACACTTTCTGTAGATATGTCAAGATTAAAATCTCCGCATAATATCTTGCGCTCGCCAAAAGTGGACATTATCTTTAAAATGTTCCTTGACTGCTCTATCCTTTCCAGTGTATCATCCTTTCCTCCGCCCTGCCAGAGTCCGTGCATGTTTGCTATAAAATATGTACCTCTATCATTCGAAATTTTTGCATGTTGCATAATGCTGCCTACCTCGAAGGGTTTCCCTTCATATACTACTCTGATCTTCTTGTGTGCCCAAGCAGTTCGCACGTCGGCCTCTATTCCGTTCCTTACAAACATCGCCAGCTTATCGGAACTTTTGCTATAAGACTCTGACAAGAAACCCCGGAAGCCTGTTAGCACGTTTTCTAATCTGCTGTATAAGTCTTGAACCTCTTCAAACTCAGTTCCTTGATATAGCCGCTTGATAGCTTCAGCTTCTTTTCCGACTTTGGAATTGGCGTCTAAAACCTCCTGGAAACAGAAGATGTCTACATCTTTTTTCTTACTCTCAAGAAATTCGGCAAGTTTGCCATATACCATTCCGCTCCACACATTCAAAGAAATTAGTCTCATATATTATCACTCGCTCGTAACTTCATCTAAAGGTTTCACACTATTTACTGAAATTTGCTTACATAGCATTCGCCAGGGTAGGGATTTGAACCCTAAAGCCCCGAAGGGCACTGGTTCGCTTGTCGCATCATCAAATCAGCTCTTGATATTTTAAAACTCAAGACCAGCGCGTTACCAGATTCTGCCACCCTGGCATAAAAGATTACATAATGTTTGTTCTGATAATTATTTTAAGCTTTGTTGTTTATATATAACTGTGTTTATTTGGCTAGTAAAGACAAAATAGTCAACAAGGAGGAAAGAATACTTGTTTTGGTTAGTGATATTGATAATGATCTGTATAGGAAAACAGGGATAAATGGGCCATTGCTTGGCAAGGTTCAAGTCTTGAATGGTGCCACACAACTTGCCCTTGCAGACCCAGAGGATACCGATTCCAATGCTATGTTCGAAGCAGTAAGACTTTACGATGAATTAAAAGGAAAGGGCTACTCGACAAATGTGGCCGCAATAACAGGTGCAGAGAGCGAAGGTTATGAGGCAGATAGGGAGATAGTTAGACAGTTGGAGCTTGTTCTTGCCCAGTATAAAGCAGATTCCTGTATATTTGTTACAGATGGAGAAAGTGATAAAAGGATATTGCCAATGGTAGAGGCGAGGGTAAAAGTAAATAGCATAAAACTGGTCATAGTAAAACAGGCAGAAAATCTTGAAAATACTTACTTCACAGTTCTTGAAAAATTAAAAGAGCCACATTATTCTAGGATAATATTTGGAATACCAGCAGTATTACTATTGTTATTTGCAATTAGTTATATAGCCGGTACAGGATGGGAACTGCCAGTAGGCCTTATAGGACTTTATCTATTCCTAAAAGGCTTTGGTCTTGAGGATTCTTTAGTTGAGTCATTTAGAAGTTTTGGATTTAGCATAGACAGAATGAGTTTTGTCTTCTATCTCGCTTCGATAATATTTATAATAACAAGCTTTTTCATAGGCATTGGAAATTATCAAGAACAATTAAGTATAAGCAACAATCAAACAAATGCATTTGTATATGGTTTTGAAGGATTCTTGATTTTATTACCAGTAGTATTCATACTTTATCTAATAGGTAGATTAATAGATACAAAAACCTCTAGGCATCTTTTCAGAGGCTTCAGGTATCTGGTTTATGTTGGCTCTTCTCTAATTTTTTGGGTTTTGCTTTACTCATTTATGGCATGGTTAATTGGCCAGATATACTTCAGCCAATTTGTATTTTTTGCCATAGTTGCAATCTTTATAGGAGTACTGGTTTCTCTTATTGCAAATTACCTAAAAGTAAGAACCATTAGAAGTAAAAAATTAAAAGATAAGCTTGTGGTAAATGAGTTAGGTGCACTTATAGGAAAAATAGCAAAAATAGATGCTAAAAAAGGACGTTTTATAATAAATACTAGCTTCGGAAATCCAGTTAACTATAGCATAGACAGAATAGTAGAAATATCAGATAAAATAGTAATAAAATAATATTTGATATATTAATTACCTTACGGTAGTGCCGTTAAAAGTTTTCCCTTCTATTGCAAGTTCTAGTTCGGTTATTTTATCATTTACAAAACGTAACTCTATAGAGCCCCTTTTTGCTAGTTTGCTTGCTGTAAGATCAAATATGAAGTTGGATCCGGCCTCCCGCGTATCAAATTGCGATGCTACAGAAATAAGCTCATCATGAGACAACTTTATAAATTTTTTAGCCTCTTTTTCTAATGGATTTTTATTATATATGTAGGACTCTTTGCTTGCATTTATTAGTACATTACTACCAGATATCTCACATGCTATTATAGAAACAGAGTCCGTAGAAATCCCTGGAAGAAGACCTCCCATAACTACTATTCGGTTAGTATTTAAAGCAGCTCGAAGCTCATCTAAAGTTGAAACTACATTAGGATAAACATCAAGACTTGATATTAAATCTTTTAGTATTAACGCGTTTATTCTTGTTATAGCTATTCCAATTTCATCAAGAACTGAGTTGTTCTTTATTATCTTTCTTGAAGAGTTTATGTATAATCTACTTGCATAGCCTCCACCGACAACTAGTATAAACTTTTTTTTGTCATACTTCTTTAATATTTCTTTTAATCCTATTGCGTAAGCTACATTTATGCCATCTTCACGTGAAAGTATGCTACCACCAACAGAGATACAAACGCACTCCATAAAATCAATTAAAAGATAGTGAGTAAAAATATAAATATTCGTATTTTTTAATCAGAATAGAACATAAAAAATAAGATTATCCAAATATGCTACCAAGACCCTCTTCGCTGGACTCTCTTTCGCCTTCCACTATTGCAATAACTGCTTTTTCAGTTTCAGGATCTGCTCTCTTTATGCTTTTAATAGAGGACTTAAGTTTTTTGTCTGCTTTTTCCAAGAACTCCTCAGAAGCACTTATATAAAGATAATATTTATCCCTTTCTAATCCTACAGAGATCCCATCCTTTATCATATAATCCTGTCTTGCAAAGATAATGTTTGCCTCTGGATCCTTCTTTAATTCGATAATTTGTTGTTCGTTTAAGGTTTTGTCTAAATAAGGATCGTAAGACATTAACTTATTCAATGCAGAATTTTCAGTAGCATCGCAGATATAAACTCTAGCTGACATTCAAAAAACCTATTGTAAAAGCTTTGCGTTTATAGTGCCTTCTCTTCCAGGCCTGTTGATTATTATTGCTTTCCCTTCATCAGTATCTATAACTGTTCCTTTAGTCATTATCTTTAATCTTGCAAAGTTTCTGTTGTCTTTAGATTCTACTATTGCTTTTATCTTGACTTTTTTATAATTTTTACCTACAAGTAGATTTGCAAATGCAGCATACTTTAATCTGTTCTTTACTACTTTTCCTCTTCCACGCACCTTATTTATCTTATTTTCTTCGCCTAGTTTAGTGCTTGCAAAGTAACCTCCCATCTCGTATCTCTTTTTATCTCTGCTTTTCTTCTTTAGCTTTCCATTACCATATAATTTTCTACTTGATTTATTATGAAGCTGCGATCCAAATTGGCTCATGCTAATAACCTACTATTTATGTTTATATATATGAAGCATAAATAATATATTATGTTTGGTAAGAAGCAGATAGGTGATGTAGTTGCTATTTCAGCCTACTCCGATAGTAATATGGAGAAGCTTTTAGAGCTTTCTAACTCTCTCTCCGATTCTAATAGATGTATACTGCTTCTCGAAAACAAAGAAAAAATATTAGAACGTATAATTCCAGGATATATAAATGCAAAACTAAGGCAATATGAGAAGTCAATGCGTTCTTCTTCTTTACAGAAAGAAACATTGTTATTTATTGCAGGAACGATGAATATTAAAAATGCAATAGAAAAAGTCGGAGCAAAATCGAAAAATGATTTTCTAGTTTTTGGAAACTCTGAAAAATTATTGCTTGAATTTATAAAGCTTGGAAAACTTAAAAAAGTTACGAAGATTGATCTCTATTTAGATATTAAGAATGCTTATGAAGTGGCTTATTCTGGACTTGAATGATCAATATTTGAATATTTTTTAAAACGCCGTTTTTCAATATTTGTCATTAGATTTGACCATATTGGAGCGGTCCTTTTTGTAAAACCATTTAATTTTGATGATAATGGACTTTTAAACTGCCCAAGATTATCAATCATTTTGATTTCTGATTTTGAAAGTTCCCAGCCAATAGACATTGCATTTTCAGCCATATGCTCAATCGAACTTGTTTTAGGTATTGCACAGATATTGCCTTTTGAGATTAACCAGTTTAAAGCCACTTGGCTAGGAGTTTTCATGTGAGCGTTCCCTATTTTTACCAAAAGCTCAAAACATTTGTCATATTTTTTATCGTAAAGAGAGCCACTGCCTAATGGACTGTATGCTATAATAGTTATATTATTTTTCACACAGAAATCTGATAATGAATCACCTACAGAACGAACAAGTACGCTGTATTCTATTTGATTTGAAACTATCTCATACCGCTTTAGTGCTGCATTTGCTTCTTCAAGCTCTTTTATTGAAAAATTACTAACGCCTATATTGCGTATTTTTCCATCATCCATTAATTTTTCCATAGCACGCATAGTCTCTGATATCTTAACCGCATAGTTAGGCCAATGTAATTGATAGAGATCTATTGATTTTACACCTAATTTTTTAAGGCTAGAATTACATGAAGCTATAACTGAATTTTCATGGAAGTTTGCAGGAGATACTTTAGTGGCTATGAAGACATTTTCTCCAGATATTGCTTCGCCTATTATCTCTTCATTGGCATACATTTGTGCAGTATCAACTAAGTTAATCCCTAAAGATATGCCATGTTTAATTGCAGTTATTTCTTTTTTCTTGTCAGATCCTATCTTCCATGTCCCTATTCCGATTACCGATATCTTTTCGCCAGTTTTACCAAGTTTTACAAACTCCATAAAAATTCCTTATATTAATAAATAACTAATAGCAATGTAGCTACATATGCCACTACCAAACTAATAATAGCAGTTAATATCCACGTTGCAACTATAGAGATTGCTGGTTTTTTTAGGATTAGTCTTGTTTTATAGCTTAATCCTGCCCCATATATACCTGAGGTTAAAGTCTGAGTATTTGATAGGGGTATTCCAAATACTGTAGCTAACTCTACCATAAATACCGATATTGATTGAGATACAAGCGCATTGAGATATCTAATAGGTATTATATCCTGACTTATACGTTTTAACT
>JAKACG010000026.1 GCA_021821605.1 Microcaldota archaeon
AATTACTTTCCAGGCAATACAAACAAGGGCATAAACACTTCAAATTATACAACTACCGTAAATAATACAGTAAAGATAACCGGTCTTGGAACACAGATAACTGTGAATAATGCAGGTGCACAGGCATGTCCATTTTTATTCTATAATTTAAATGGCACCATAAAAAACAGCATCGGCTTCAAAACATATTACTTGAATACTAGTTATGGTACTGTTAAAGACCTAGTAATAAATAAAGGAGGTGTAGGCACTTTGTATGTTAATGAAACCATAACAAATGTATTGAACGAGAGTTCTAGCAGCTTGTATAACAGAGAGCATTATGCATATTTAAGCACACTAAACAACTCTTTTAATTATTCTTATACTGGAATAAATGCAAGCATTAGCCCAGTGAACTTTACAGTAAGAAATAATGAGAGTTTAGAATTTGAGTTGAGTTTTTACATATCTCAAAATGCTATGAATCAGACATACTGGCTACATATAGACGGACCTTGTGGTGGAGGAGTAAAGCCTATCTTAATAACTATTGGAAATAATGCATATAATGGAACTATCACAAGCCCAGTAGTGCTGCCTTTTGCATAATTTGTTTTTTGTTTTTTTATTTTATCTTTTATTTTTACTTTTTATATTTTAGAGTTTTCTATAGTTATTGCCATGTATAATCCAACTTTTATAAAAATAAATAATAAAAAATGCGAGCGCCGGGATTTGGACCCGGGCTCTTGCCTTGGCAAGGCAAAGTCCTACCAGGCTAGACTACGCTCGCTAATTATAATTAACAAATATTGTTTGTTGTTTAAAAATATAAACCTTTGCAAAAGCTAGAGGTTTTTGCAATAGATTATAACATATATTAGCACTGTAATAAAGAGCAATAAAGAGTAAAAAAGAGTAAACAAAAACAGAACATTTGTTAACTTTTGGTTATTGATATCTCACATCTAAGGACCCTAGCCCTACATATTGATTTGTTGATGAGCCAGGAACTGTAAATTCTATCCAGACCTCTCCAGATATTGCCTGACCTGAAATAGGATTTGTAACTCCAGATGGAATATTTACTGTATAACTTTCACCAGAGACCATATTTTTCACTCCTGCTTCTGATCCCGTATATGAGGTTCCTAATGGAAAAGTAAAGTTACTATCAAATAAATTCATATTAGTACTATTTAAGAACGCAATACTAGTTATATTGTAGGTTATACCTCCGCCAAATCCAATAGTAAGGGTTATGTTATTGCCCATCCAAATTGGATTTGAACATACAAATCCAGACAGTGCTACACAAGATGTTGGAAGATTTGAAGTTTGATTTCCAGAACTTAGTCCAGAACCTACCCCATTACTATTTAAAATACTGCTTATGTTACTAGTAGTTACAAGTATTGGCTTTGAAGGAAGTGATAGAATCTGCGCCGTACTTAAAGGAGCTCCAGAAGATATCTCAGTAAGATTTAGATAAACCTTTGCTCCATAAGAACCTGAAGTGGTTCCAGAGTTTGGAAGTATAGGGTTGCCATTATTATTTGAAAGATTAAATGAGAAAGTTCCAGCACCTTTTAAATCAAGGTAGACAGGTTGATAATTAACTATAGATATACATGTATTTATAGACCCATTTAATAAAATTTTAACCTCGCTTGAGTTTATTGATCCTTGTACTGAATTTACATAAGATAAAAGTTCATTTATTAAAGTTGTAGGCACACCAGTTACATTTCCAGACATTTGTACACAGCTATTTCCATTATAAGATGACATGCGCAGCTGTGTCATAGTGAAGTTCATACCTTTAAGATATAATGATAGATTAGCATTTAATGAACTAAATTTATTTGATAGTTCAGAGGTAACATTTGAATTTGACTCTTTACAGGTATAATTATCAATAGAACTTAAAAACGAGTTGCTTGAACCTGAAAGTTTAGCACAAATATACAAGGTAGTTCCATTTTTTAAAGATATGAAGTTCGCTTTAGAGAAGTATGCAGATAGTATTGGTGGCGCATTTAAAGCTATGTTATATCTAGATATATTATTGGTAGAAAATGCTTGATCTGTTCCATTGATTGCAATGCCAACAGTCATACCTGAACTTGATACAGAACCAGAAGCATTAAAATTATAGGATATATTGTAATTTGAAGGAGTTTCTACAGAACTTAGATTCTCTATGGATATTATTGCAGTAGATAGTGGAACGGGTTTATTTAACGGAATTACCGATAATACCTTTAGTATTGGAGATTGCTGCACCTGCTGAAAAATAAAGAGATAAACAAATGCTGATACTGCAAGTATTAAAAAAATCACTATTAAGATTGTAGCAACTGTTTTTAAGCCAGAGTTATTTTTTTGAGCTTTGCCAATAACCTCGCCTTTATTTGAAAAGTTTGAAGCGGAACCAGGTTTTTCATCATCGTAATAAGATAAGAAAATAGACATAAAGTACACAACATTTTTAAGTTAATAAAGTTAATAATATTGTAGTATATAAAAAATAATATTTAAATAGGTTTCTTTTTTTGTTTTTGAAAACACCGACTGATGAACAAGGATTTATAAGGTTTTTGAGCTAAAGATAAGATTGGTGAGTTTATCAAAACAGAACATGTTGCTACATTAATAGCGGTTATTGCCATACTTGTTTTAGGGTTAACATTATGGATTGCAATACTTTATCCTAACGGCATATCTCAAAAAAATATAGGAACTGGAAGCGTAACTGTAACTGCTACTGGAACGGTGCAGCAGTATCCTGCTCAAGGACTTATTTATCTTTATGTTAATGGAACAGGAGGTACAGAACATATAGCAAATGATAACTTATCATTGACATTAGAGATACTTAACTCAAGTGTATTAAAGTATATAGGAGGAAATCTAAGCAATATAGTAACGCAGAATTATTACATAAACAAAGTAAAAAATTCAAGTGAATATCAGGCAGTAGAGTATCTTCAGATAACTATAACTGATGTGAAAAATATGAGTGCTGTTCTAAGTACAATATCAAAAATCAATAATACTTATGTTACAGGAGCATATGCACAGCTTTCACCTCAACAGTTAACAAATATGAGAACAACTGCTCTTTCTAAGGCTCTTAGTAATGCAACAGCTCAGGCAGAAGCACTTGAAAACAACGCATCGATTAAAGTAGAGAATATAACAGTAGGACAACCTCGTTTTCCTGTTTTTATAGCTGCGCAAACCTCTTCTGCTTCTTCTGGAGCACAGAGCGGACAGCTTTTTTACTATGGAGAACAGGGTATAACTGAGACAGTAACAGCTACTTTCATAAAGAGTTAAATAGAAATACTTTTATATCTTTCAAGACAATAATAACTTCAATAAATAATGCTTAAATGGTGTTTTAGATGAAATTAAGGCCAGCAAGAACAATGAGATATATAAACAGCCAAGCTTGGAGTAGATACTCTGTGAAGAAGCCTAGAAAGAACTATGTTAAGGCGCTTCCACATACAAGTCTTTTGATATTTAGAATGGGAGTAGAAAAGAATAATTACGACTCTGTACTTACATTAAATACTGACCAGTACATACAACTAAGATCTAATGCTCTTGAGTCTGCGAGATTAGTTGCAAACAAACATCTTGAACGTAAGATACCAGGTCAGTACTTCTTTAGAATAGTCACATATCCACATATGGTCATTAGAGAGAAGAAGAGAGCAACAGGAGCAGGAGCAGACAGATTGTCACAAGGTATGTCAATGTCTTTTGGAAGGCCAGTTTCGGTAGCCGCAAGGATAAGAAAAGGAAAACCAGTTTTAGAGGTAAGGATTAAAAATGAGAATAGGAGAATAGCTAAGGAGGCCTTAAGGCGTGCAGCAGCAAAGCTTTCAGGATCCTATTCCATACAATCAGTTGCAATGGCACAATAATTATACTATATTCTTTTTTTTTATTTTTTTATTATTTTTATGACTAGCTTATTAAAAACCTATTTGTAAATTCATAACTTTGAAACACTTACGCCTTAAATATGAGGGCATACCAATAAAATATAGATAACAAAATACATGGTATTTTTATGGCGCGTAAGCTACGCCCATTGGGTCATTGAAACCAGATATTGTTTTTATTATGCTATCATTCTGAATGTCAAAAACCGATACAGTATTGTTATAATTTGTAATGTAAAGATATACACCGTCAGGAGACGCAGTAAGGCTATCTATCCCAGAGCCAGAGTTAAAACCCGTTACGTTGTTTATAAAATTATAATTAGTAGCATTCAATATTGATATTGTTCCATACTCATTGCCAAAATATATCTTTCCATTTATCGGAGGAGTTATACCACTAATATAATTAATATTTATTACCTTAACAATCTGTTTTGTAGAGATGTTTATTACTGTGAGATTACGATTAAATGTAAGATAAAGCAAATTTCCATTTGGTGAGTATACTAAATCTTTATAAAAATAATTATCATTAATATTACTTAATAATATAGTTACAGTTCCAGTAGAAAGATTTAGAGTAGATATATTATTATTGTATAGAATATATGCAGTATTAGAATTTGGACGAAATGCTATGTTTGTAGGATAGGTATTATTAAGAATAATACCATCAAAGTTATTACTTGAAGTATTTATTATATAAATACCAGGGTTACCTGAAGGAAGATATACACTATTATAATTGGGACTTGAACTAAGTGAGGTAGGATAATTTGGATTGTATTTAGGAAAACTACCTATCACAGTATTTGTAGATATGTTTACCACAGATATTGAATCGTTGTTAGTATTTACAACATATAAATTTCCTGAATAGATAGACATGCCATTTGGATAATAAAAACCTTTAATGGCATTCTGCAGTATTGAGTTTGTTGATAAGTCCATAATTGAAATATTATCACTTGTTGAAATATATCCTATATTACTTTTTGGAACCAATACCATTCCATGAATAACCGCCGAACCATCAGTAATGTTTGAAAGAACCTTTCCAGTTTGAGGATTTATTAGTGTTATGTTATTATTGTTAGCTGCATATAAAATATTTGTAAGGTTTGATATGCTTATTGCATCGACATTTGAAAATAAGGATTTAGGAAGTTGTGTAACAACATCATTTTGTAGGTTTACGCCATAAAATCCATCTGAATTATAGCCTGAAACATATAAATAATTGCCAGTTTTTGATGCAGTTATGCTAAAAAGCCCATAACCATACGATCCAGAATTTAAAAAATTAAAACCGGAAATGGTATTTATTATTGAGTTTGTAGCTAAATTTACAACAGAAATAGTATCGTTCCCGTCATTACCTACATAAGCATAAAGTCCATTCGGAGATAGTGCAATAGTCTCAGGTTTATTAAAACCGCTAATTGAGTATGATATTGCACCTGTACTTATATTCATTACTGCAACATCATTACCCCAGAAATTTCCTACATATAAGTTTTTACCATCCAAAGCTGAAGCAATGCCACTTAAACCTCCTTGTGAAAATGGGACCGATCGTTGTATTGTGTTTGTAGCCAAATTGACATATGAAATTTCATTATTACCGGCATTGCCAATGTATGCATAGCTCTTATTTACACTTAACGCCTCGGCCCATGGTTCATTAAAACCGGTAATTACGTGTTGTACTTGCCCAGTGGACATATTAATTACTGAAACGGTGTTGTTATATTGAACTACTTGATATATTATGCCATTTTTTATGATTATTCCTCCTTCTGAATTTGAATGACTTATACTTTTTTTACTGGCCATATAGGAGGTAGTATTCATGTAATAATAAAAAGTAGAGTATGAATTTAATGGAATAAAATAAAGATTGTTTCCATTAGTCCCTAATGTAGTAGAGTAAACATAATTTATATACATAGCAGGTACTCCGCCGGATATAATTGTTTTAAAGTTATTGGTGGAGATATTATAATTTGAGATTGTATTATTAACATTATTTACAACAAGTATATTACCACCATATGTTGCCAAAGCTCCAGGACCATTATTGTCTGGTATTGTAGTAAGCTGAGACCATGTACTAATATTAATCAGCATTATTTCTGGAGGATAAGAAATGTATAAATTTTTTTGATCTGGAGAAAAGGTTATGCCTTGCGCAGATGCCACCTCAGACGCCGCCGTAGAATATATATTGCTAGAGATTAATGAATTTCTTAGATTTATTGGTGAAAGAAAACGTTGATTTGTATTATAATTGTAATTAGAAACATATGCCCCACCATTATTGGTTATAAATATATATGATGGATTATATAGGTAATTCCCAGGAATAGAGCTTATTATTGAGTTACTTGCAAGGCTGACTATAGAAACGGTATTGTTGTTGTTATTTACAACATATAAAAATCCAGTATTTGAATAAGGGCTTTTTGTATTTCCAATACTTTCCACTGTAGCAGAGAAGGCACCTATATTTTGAACCTGATTTGTAGAACTGGCTGTAGAATAACCTAGCCATAAATATCCTTGAAAACTAGAACCTATAGTAGGATTTGATAGCGAACATTGAAATGAAACATTCTCTTCAGCACCGGTATTCATAACTATTGGAGTTATAGAATTAAGTTGAGGCTCAGTGTTGTTTGTTGAACAGCCAGTAGAGGTAACTGTCAGTCCAGTACCTATAGAGCCTAAATCTAATGAGACCTTTCCTGAAGTAGAAAGATGAGGATTTGTACATAAAAAGCCCTGTATAGGAAGGCAGCTATTAGGAAGCTGCAGATGTTGATTACCGAATAATCCAAGTTCAAATAAGGATATTAAGGCAAGGGCAATTATAAGGATAGACCAGCCATAAGTCATCAGGTATTCCATTGCTGATTGGCCATGCCTTTCTTTTTTAAAGGAACTATTTATTTTTTTCTTCAAGTTGTGCACATGTATAATTATATAATAGTATATTTAAAGTTTTCTACATTAAAAACTTGAAAAGGATACTCTCATACTCATAAACTATGTGGAATTTTAAACTTACTCACTCACGATAAACTTATACGCTCACGATGTTAATTTTTACCTGAGTTTATTGAGATTCTTTTCAATCTCATCTACCATTAGCTTCAACCATGGAGTGAAGTTTTCTGGGAAGCGGCTTATCTCGCTCTTAAGAGTGGGTATTGAGATCCATTTCCAATCGCACGCCTCTTCTGGATTAAGAATAGGTTTGCCTTCATACTTTCCAAAAACTATATGATCATACTCGTTCTCGGTTAGACCTTTTCCAACATCTGCTTGATAAGGAAAATTAAATACTTCATAGAGTTCACAATCAAAGCCCATCTCTTCCTTTAAACGTCTATGAGCCGCTTCAACTGTACTTTCTCCTACTCTCTGATGGCTACAACAGGTATTTGTCCAACACCCAGGAGTATGATACTTTGTAAGTGCACGCCTCTGAAGCATAGTCTCTTTTTTATTGTTGAATACGAAGATTGATAGTGCTCTGTGCCATTTACCGCCATTCTGATGCGCAGCTAGCTTTTCCATTGTGCCTATCTGCTTGTCATTTTTATCTACAAGTATTACCTCTTCCATAAAACATACCCTTTAGCCATATAATCTTATTAAAAGAATTATCCATTATAAATATATATCTGTAATTATAAACCTTTACTGTAATAAGTTAATAGACGAATTTACAAGGAAGTTTTATGAAGATACTTTTACAGTTCCCAGAAGGCCTTAAACAGGAAGCATTAAAGCATGCTAAGAAGCTTGAGCTAGAAGGCAACGAGGTATTTATATCGGCCTCACCGACCTTTGGGGCTTGCGATCTTGCAATAGATGAAGCAAAAAATCTTGGAGCTGAAAAGCTAATACACTTCGGACATGCTGAGTTCCACAAGGTAGACTTTAATGTAGAATACATAAGCTACAGCTATGACGCACCTCTTGAGCTGCTTCCCAAATCGCTCGAGAAGCTAAAACCTTTCAACACCATAGGCTTGATGACAACAATACAGCACATACACCAGCTAGAAACCGTAAAGAGATTCTATGAAGAAAACGGGAAGAAGGTTTTGATAGGTAAGCCTTATGGCTTTGCCAAAAAGAACGGACAGATACTTGGCTGTGATATAGGCAGCGCAGCTAGAATAGATGGTGAGGTAGATGCACTGGTATACTTTGGAGGAGGATTGTTCCATCCATTAGGCGCCCTGCTTAATACAAAAAAACCTTTTCTTCTTGTAGAGCCTTTCAATAATACCATAGAGTTCTTAGATAGATATAGGGATATTTATAATAAAAGAAGCCGTGGCAGGATTCTTTCGGCTCTTGAAGTCAAAAAGGTAGGCATACTTGTAAGCACTAAAAATGGCCAGCACAATATGAGTATGGCAAAGGTACTGAAGGATAAGCTTGAAAAAGAAGGCATACTCACTGGAATATTAGTTGCTAATACCTTTGACTTTGAATCGATAAACAACATGATGGAGTTTGATGCTTTTGTTAATACAGCATGCCCAAGAATTGCAATTGATGATACAGATAGAACAAGAAAGCCTCTTCTTAGCGCCAATGAGATTATGGAGGTATTAAGATTAAGAAAGGAGCGCATAGCTTTAAGGGAAGGCAATAAGCAGTTGTAAAACTGAATATTTAAGCCAATAAATAAAGTTCTAAGATATATTCTAGAGTATAATGAAGTATAATGATAAGGTTATAATATTAATTGTATTGCATGTGTGTTGCAGTTGCATAATCATATGGACTGTGCGGAGATTTGCGCTATCTCTGAAATATAAGTAGAGTTACTATTTTTAAGATGAAATACTGCCCAGATATTTCCTTGTATCTGAACTCCCTTAGGTAAATTTGGCGTTATTGCAGGAAGAGTCAATGTTACCTGCTCACTGTTTGATATATTTGAGAGTTGTACTCCTTTAATTCCGTTTATTAGATTGTTCTTTAGAACAGGTTGCGCGGATAAATTTAATATGTAGATCTCTGCTGTACTCCAAAGAGAGTACTGTGTCTCGCTAAATGATAAGGTAAGATTTCCTGAGATGCTCGATAAAACAGGCTGGGAACAGGAAAATCCACCGTAAGGGATACAGCTAGATACAACTCTTCCGTTTATGTTGTTGTTTATTGCACTGTAATTGTTTCCAGGAGAGATTATGTCAACAGGAGATACAGGTATTGGCTGGGAGTTGTTAAAGTTTATAACAACTGGAGCAGGTGAAGATCCAATTGTAGTGGTTTGGGTATTTACTATAATACCACCTGAACCTGCGCTTTTATTTGAGGTAGAATTTAATGCATTACTTGAAACGGTTGTTGATGAGATCGTCTTTATATTGCCTAGATTGTTTGCCGAAATGTAAAAGTACATTATTATTACAAAACCCAAAAGCACAAAGTACGTTATTATAGCCTTTTTATTCATTCAATCATAATAAGAATATACGAAAAGATATATAAATATAAATAAAAAGAAGAAGGGCAAAACGCCCATAATAAACTTCAAAGATTATTTAAATACACTATTTAGGATGTTTCTTTTGCTGTTATTGTTGCTAATTCCTGA
>JAKACG010000001.1 GCA_021821605.1 Microcaldota archaeon
TAGGATTTAAAGAAAAGCATGAAATGGATTTTAAGTCACTTTATAAAATATCAATAAAGTATGGAGTTCCGCTGCATCCAAAGTTTCTTTATGAATTTGGTATTATAAATATGGATCAATTAATAAAGGTTGCAAAAAACATCAAGGACGTAATATCTAAATGTAATAAAAAAACAGTTTTCGAGTTTAATGAAATAGAGTTGGTTAATGACAGCATTGTTAAAAGGGCTCTTGAGCTGATGACAGTAACACATAGATTAGATGATTCAAAGAAAAGTATAATTATAGAAGGTGGATTTTTACAGAGCTTGATAGTTTCGTTGGGCTTTGCAGAAGGAGAAGAGGGTATACTAAAGGATTCAGATTCAATAATTAAAGAGTATCTTAATAAAGAAAATGAGAAGCCTCTTGAGGTAGTTAACTGTGTTTCAAGTGTTAAATTAATGAAGAGGTCAACATTTTTAGGCGGAAGAATAGGAAGACCTGAAAAGGCAAAGGAAAGATTGATGAAACCTGCAGTGACAGTTCTTTTTCCGGTAGGCACTTATGCCAGCAAAGACAAAAATATAACCAAGGCATTCTTAATAGACTCTAAAAAATTCAAGTCAGGATTGAATGTAGAGATTGCAAATTATAAATGTAATGTTTGCAAGAGAAATATAAGCACACAGTACTGTTATGACTGCAATGCTAGGGCGCAGATAGAAAGAAAATGCCCAAACTGCAACAAGATGAGTTATGAAAAGATATGCCCAGCATGCAATACCAAGACCGAAGCTTTTGTAGAGAAGAATATACCATTAGTTGATGTAGTAAATAACAGTATGAGAAAACTTAGGATAAATAAACTGCCTCCTGTAATAAAGGGAGTTAAAAGTTTATCAAATAAGGATAAAATAACCGAGCCATTAGAAAAGGGAATCTTAAGAGCATTGAACGGAGTTTATATCTTTAAGGATGGAACGGCAAGATTTGATGCGACAGATGTTCCAATAACACATTTTTATCCTAAAGAGGTTGGAGTGAATTTCGAGAGGCTTAAGCTGCTTGGTTATGATAAAGATTATAAAGGAAATGAGTTAGTTAGCGATGAACAGCTAATAGAACTTAGACATCAAGATGTAATACTAAACAGAAGAGGTGCCGAATACATACTCAAGGTCTCAAAGTTTGTAGACCAGATGCTAGAGGATCTGTATGGTATGGAAAAGTACTATAACGCAAATAACACAAACGATCTAATAGGCAAATTAGTAATAACTCTTGCTCCGCACACCTCATGTGCTGTTTTAGGCAGGATAATAGGATTTACAGATGCAGTGGTTGGATTTGCACATCCGTATACTATATGCGCAAGAAGAAGAAACTGCGATGGTGATGAAGATACAACAATGTTGCTACTTGATGCTTTGATAAACTTTTCCAAAGAATTTCTGCCAGTTACCGTTGGAGGTACAATGGACACCCCATTAATATTGACGACTAATGTAAAGGTAGAGGAGGTTGATGATGAGGTGCATACGATGGAGGTTGTTGAGAGATATCCTATTGAACTTTATGAGAAAAGTTTTGCATACGCAAGCCCTTCTGAGGTAAAGATAACAAGAGTTGTGGATAAAATAAACACCAATAAACCAGCAGAAGGAATATTTTTTACACATGAAAGTTCAATTAACGTTTTGCAGAGCTCTCCTAAAAGAACTCTTTACACACAATTAAAGAGCATGCAGGAAAAGGTTGACGCCGAGTTTTCATTAATGGATAAGATCTATGCAATAAACAAACGTGATGCTGCTAGAAGAGTGATAACAAGCCACTTTATACCAGACCTTATAGGAAATCTGCACTCTTTTTCAAAACAAATCTTAAGATGCTCTAGCTGCAATGCAAAGTACAGACGTATTCCGCTGTCTGGAAAGTGTACTAAAGATGGAGGAAAGCTGCTGCTTACCATCTCAAAAGGAGGTATAGAAAAGTATCTTGAGATGGCAATAAACCTTGCAGATAGATATGATCTTGATCCTTATATAAAACAAAGATTGAAGTTGATCAAAGAGGAAATAGAAGAGCTCTTTGTTGGTGAAAGCATAAATAGCAATGGAATAAAACAATTCAATCTAAGCAAGTTTATGTAATTTTTTATTCTCTTTTTTTATAGCTTCTTCTAAAATGTTAAGTCCTTCCTCAAGATGTTTTTTAGATATTGTTATAGGAGGTATTATTCTTATGACCGAGTGCCCAGCAGGAAGTAGTATTAGGCCATTTTGAAAGCACTCGTTTAGCAAGGCTTCACGCTCCGCTACCGCAGGCTCCTTTGTTTTTTTATCTTTAACCAGCTCTATACCTATCATAAGCCCTATGCCACGCACATCTCCTATTAGTTCATATCTTTCTTTCATTTCATTTAATCTTCGCATAATTGTTTCTGAGCTGTTTTTTATCTGTAGCCTTATTTCAGAGATATGTTTTTTAAGATACTCTATAGATGCATTTGCGGCTGCTGATGCTATAAGATTACCACCGAAGGTATTGGCATGAGAACCAGCAGGTATATCGCCCAGAGAGGTTCTGGTTATAGTTACACCCATTGGAACACCGCTAGCTATTGACTTTGCCATAGTATAGATATCTGCCTCTACGTTAAAGTTATCTAGCGCGAGGAACTTTCCTGTGCGCATATATCCGCTTTGCACCTCGTCTGAAATAAGAAGTATTCCATTATCATCAGCAAGCTTTCTTATTTCCATAACAAACTCTTTTGGAGGCACTATATATCCTCCTTCTCCTTGTATAGGCTCAATAAAAATTGCAGAGATCTCCTTTCCGTTTGTTTCTTTTTCAAGTACATTTTTTTTAGTGTACTCCACGCATGCAATGCCGCATGATGGATACTCCTTTCCAAAAGGACATCTATAACAGTAAGCATAAGGAACATGTATGTTTGAGTTAAACGGACCAAAGCGTTCTCTTTGAGAGGATTTAGATGCGCTAAGGCCTAAAGAGCCCATTGTTCTACCATGAAATGCACTGTAAAATGAAAGAGTGTACTGGCGCTTTGTAAAGATCTTGGAAAACTTTAACGCCGCTTCGTTTGCTTCTGTTCCAGAGTTAGAGAAAAAGACTCTTCCAAAGCCTTTTGGAAACATACTTACAAGCTTTTCTGCAAAGACAACTGGAAGCTCGCCATAATAATCTGTAAATGCACCATGAATTAACTTATCGGTTTGAGCTTTTATTGCGTCACGTATCTGCTTGTTGCCATTTATACCAAGATTGTATACAGAAATAAAACTTGAAAAATCGATGAAGTTATTCCCTGAGATATCGGTAATAATGTCGCCAGTTCCTTTATCCGGAACAAATGGGTATGAGGAACGGGTTGTTGTGAGCATTATCTTTTTATCGCGCTCGATTAACTTCTTTATCTTGTCGTCTATTTCTGTTTTCATAAAAACAACAAAACAATAACGCAGATATATATTATAAATGTGTGTGTTTTAAGAAGTTGTTTTTGAACTATGTGTCTTTTAGCATATGTTTTCAAGCTAACGCTAGCAGTTATTAATTAATGTAAGAGTGTAGATAAAAACTTACTTCTTAGCTTTAGGTGTTTCCTTTCTTTCTTTAATCTCTAGAAGGGTATTTACCTGTTCCTTGTTCTTATGGTCTACTTTCTCATTTAGAAACTCTAGATGCTTTATATTACATTTTCTTTCCTTATGCCTTGAGTGACTTATTATCATTACAAAGTTTTTGTCTATAACCTTTGTAACAACAGCCTTATCTCCTGCATCTCTTCCTAATTTTTTCACACAAACTCTTCCTTCTTCTAATAATGCCATGTTATCACTCTTTTTCTAGCTCTTTGAATTTTTTTATTATTATTTCTGAGATCTCTTCTGGAGACTTTTCATCTGTATTTAATATAAGATCAAATGGTTCCTTATCTTCGCCAAAATCTATTTTATAAAGGCTCATGTAAAGTTTGTGGTTTTCTCTTTCCCTTTTTGATACAACATCAGCCGTTATTTGCTTTTCAGTGCCATCTCTTTTTACCATTCTTTCGGTTCTTTTATCAGAACTTGCATCAAGCCAAACCTTAAATCCTTCCTTAAAAAGCCACGGAGCGGTGTAGCTTGTTACTACTATATTTCCATCTCTTATCTTTTTTTCCATCTTTGTATCTGCTTCCTTATCAAACTCCGAGTTTCTTTCACGTTCTTTTAAAAATCTCATTCCTTCAGCTGTATCCCACCAGTCACTTCCGCCAGGATGATAGCCGCGTTCGGTTGCCATCTCCTTTAGTATCTCTCCGCCTCCAATAGAGGTAACGCCTAACTTCTTTGCTACTAGTTTTGCTACCGTTGTTTTTCCAGCAGCCGGAAGTCCTGAGATAACTATTGCTTTCAGAAAAGCACCTAATGAGAGATCATCTGCAAAACGTATGCTTTTTGTTTTATGCTTATGTCATTAAGCTTCATGTCACCTTGCTCTATTCTGCTTGCTGATTTTATTACATCGCTTGTACAACTTGAGCACAAAACCCCTCCGAAAAGTCTTGAGTTGGTTCTCCTGCTCTTTCCTCCAGTTCTAGAAAGAGAAATTCCATTAAGCTCTACATTGCAGATTGCGCAGTGTGGAAAGCTATTCTTCTTCCTTTCATAGTGTATTACCTTCCTTCCTGATTTGGTAACTCTATGCATTCTCCTTAAGCTTCTTGATCTTTGCATTGGTTTTGGCACTTGAACACCTTTATTTAATTTCTTTTAATATTTTTTTAATATAACTTTAAGTCATTATAACTCAGTTAAAAGTATAAAATATACTACATAAACAAATATGCAGTAATAATTATGCAATACAGTTATTTAGACTTTTTTACTAAGACATCTGCTCCGGATTTTTAAAGGTTGGCTGCATAAGCCCGAAGTTGTACTTGTCCTTTAGCCTTTTTCTGTCCCGCATAGAGAACAGAATTGACAGAACTATTCCAGAAACAAAGGTCACTACAATGAATAACAATTGATAATTGAGCGTAAAGCCCAAGAGGGATATAGAAATTCCAGACTTTCCAAAGCCCATAGGTATTAGAAGATAATAAACAACAGCAAAGATTGGAAGCACTATTAGCATAGGCTTCATCTGATTCTTCATGCTTTCCATGCTTGTGTTTGTTAGGTCTTTTTGTTTTGATGCTATCTTTTCTTTTGGAGCATTTGTCTTTGTCATCTCCATTAACTCTTTTGTATGCTGGCCCATTCGAGCCCTTAGTTCATACATCTTATCTATATTTGAAAGCCTTCGTTGTATTACAACTGAAAATATAGCGTATGCAACTCCGGCTGAGATCAGTTCAACAATAAAAATATCTATCATTATATTACCCAAAAAGTGCTTCGGAGATGGCCTTTTCGACCTCTTTTCTGCACTCATCTAATCTTTCTTGTTTGTTTTTTATGATATATAAAGGTGAGCCAAGCTGTACTGCGTAGTATGATGCAAGACCAATGTTTACCGCTCTGTGCTCTTCTATCTCCTCTGCAGTCTCGTCCTCTCTTGCTCTTGTACGATCGCCTATTCTTCTAAGAAGTATATCTACAGGTAGAGCATCTATGTAAATTATGGCCTTTATATTTTTAAGTAGTCCAAAGTCCTGTGATGAAAAACCAGGTATGAACTTCTTGCCACTTTTTATAGAGGTATGTGTATCTATTATAAGAGGTCCTTTTGTCTTGCTTACAGTTTCAAAAACCTTCTTTCTAGCTTCCTCTATTTCTTGATAATTTAATTTGCTGCGTATTTGATCCCGCGTTATTGATTTATCATTTATGTACTTCATCATCTCGGTTCCTATATTAATTATTTTATAGGCACTACCAAGCTTAGCAATTATAGTAGACTTACCAGAACCGGGAGTACCGGTGATTATAACTTTTGGCATATTTACACAGTAAAGATTACAAAGATAAAAATAAAAAGAGATGCCTATTATATAGGCAACCCATTTCAAAAATTAAAATTTTTTTGTTTTATTTATGTTTTATTTATATTAGTCATCCATTCCAGGCATGCCAGGAGGCATTCCTCCTGCTCCGCCAGGCGATCTTCCCTTTGCGCTTATCATGTCGTCTATTCTAAGAATTGATGAAGATGCTTCTGTTGCGCTTGAAAATGCCTGCAATTTTACCTTAAGAGGCTCTATGACTCCTAATTTTTCCATATCTGCTATGGTGTTCTTGTATACATCTATACCGAAGTTTCTGCCTTCCTTGTTCTTGTGTTTTGTTCTAAGGCTTACAAGAGTATCTATTGGGTCCATACCAGAACTATCGGCAAGAGTCTTAGGTATTATCTCAAGAGAATCTGCAAACGCCTGTATTGCAAGCTGCTCTCTGCCACCCACATCGGTTGCATAATCTCTTAACTTAATAGATACCTCCATCTCTATGCTGCCGCCTCCAGTAACGTACTTTCCTGACTCCACTGAACTGGCTAATGCTCCTATTACATCTGTCATTGCCCTCTCTACTTCATCTATAGCCTGTTTTGTTCCTCCTCTTATGAAAATTGTAACGCTCTTTGGATCTTTGCATTTCTCTACGAACAGCATCTGTTCACCTGAGATCTTGCGCTCCTCGACCATACCAGCAAAACCTAGATCCTTATCTGTAAGATCATCAAGGCTTGTGACAAGTCTTGCGCCGGTTGCCTTTCCTAACTTCTCCATATCGCTCTTCTTTACTCTTCTAACTGCTATTATTCCTGCCTTTGCCAAATAATGCTGCGCCACATCGTCGATTCCTTTTTGGACAAATATTACTGAGGCTTTGCTCTTTGCTATTTTGTCAACCATGTCCTTTAGCATCTTCTCTTCCTGTGTAAGAAATGCCTGCATCTGTTCTGGAGAGGTTATCTCTATGCGTGCATCGGTTTCTGTCTTTTCTATCTCTAAAGCAACATCAAGCAATGCTATGCTTGCGTTCTTCATGAGTTTTGGCATTCCAGGATGAGTTATTTCTTTATCTATCAGAACGCCGTTTATGAAGCTTGTGTCCTCTATACTACCGCCTTCCTTCTTCTCTAGCTTTATAAAGTCGCGATCTATTGTTATCTTATTTCCTTCTTTTATTGCAACCTGTTTTAATCCCTGCAATGCTAATTTTGCTAAGTGTTTCTTTGTAGTATCGCTGCCTATATTCTTGGAACCCATTGAGATCATTGCTATCCTATCAAGCTTATCTTCATCAGTTATGCTAAGATTTCCAGCCATTGAGTTAAGAACCTCTATTGCCTTGTCTCTTGCCATCTCATATCCTTTTATTATAGAAGCTGGAGGTATTCCTTGGTCTAAAAGATTTCCTGCGTGCTTTAACAGATCCCCTGCGACTATAACTGCGCTTGTTGTGCCGTCTCCTACCTCTTTATCTTGTGTCTTTGCTATCTCAACCATTATCTTTGCTACAGGATGCTCTACATTCATCTCTTCTAGTATTGTAGCTCCGTCGTTTGTTATTGAGATATCTCCAAGTTCGCTTACAAGCATCTTGTCCATTCCCTTTGGGCCTAATGTAGTCCTGACTATACTTGCAACCGCATATCCAACTGCTATGTTGGTTCTCTGCGCTTCCTTGCCTATAAGCCTGCTAGTACCTTCGGGCAAAATTAAATACTGTTGTCCACCTAATTGATTTTCCGCCATTTTATACACCTTTTTTTAAATAGGATAAATAGACTCTGTAAAGTTTAGAGTTGTATTTTAACGATAAATATTAGTGTATAAAACTATATAAAAGTTTCTTTTAAATTTATGCAGAATGAGTTTTCATAGAAACAAACAAAAAACTCTAACTTCGTTATATGCGCATGCATCTATAAAGCTTTATATATGAGAAAATGCACAATTTATAGTGGTTGTGATATGGAAAAAATAAATAAAACTGGTGGGGACCAGAATAGATATACAACATTAAATACAGTTAAAAAGCCTAGCACAATAGTTACCGCTGCCGTAATAGGTGCTTCTCTATTAGGGGTTTTAAGGCCTTCTGAGAAACCAGCACAGGCACATGTGAATCCAATAGTTGCAGGATTGGTTCAAGGCTTTACTTATGGTCTTGAAAATGGAGTAAATTACGAAATAGCAAGGCATGTAGGAGGATTTTATAATCCATACTATGGCGGAGCATATGGAGGATATGAAGGATCTTATCCCACATATCCTGGTGGTTATCCAGCATATGTTAGCCCATATAATGGATATAACTGTGCACCAGCATATGTAACTCCGTTTAATGGATATAACTATGCGCCAACATACGTCTCACCTTTCAATGGATATAATGATGCACCAGCATATGTAAGCCCGTATGGAGGAACTGAAGGCTCTTATCCTGTATCGCCATACAACGCTGCTCCAGTTTATGTACCTCCTGTGCAAAGTTATGTTCCACCGGTAACTTACTCAACTCCTTCAAGTACTCCTGCGCAAATAGTAGTACAACCACAGGTAGTATATCAGTCTCAAACACTACAAGCACCTGCGCCGGTTGTCGTAGAGCCATTGCCTAAATCAAAGGTAGTAATGTCATGGCCTGAGAAGGAAGCAATAATTGCAGCACAGAATCAAAAGCTACAGGAAGAGAAGCTTACATTGGAATATGAAATCCAAAACGAAAAGGCTATTCTAGCAGCACAAAATGCACAGCAACATAACGTATCTAAAAAGAGCTCTAAAAGTTTTTCAGTGTCAGTAGAAAAAGACACCTTTAAAAACAAGGATGAGAAGATAACAGTTCAAAAAGAAACAATCAAAAATGGAAATGAAAGCAGTTTAGTCATGCCTCAAATGAAACTTTTAAAAAGAAGTACTGAAAACCCTACAAGCACAGTACATACTGTACAAAAAAAAACAACAGCAAAGGTTGAATCAGTATTAAACGGACAGGAAAAAACCGTTGCGGAAACTATAACAGGAATAGTTGTTATTGCAGGAGTAATAGGATACTTCGTTATTAACAAATTAAAGGGAGGAAAAATAAATACCGAGCAAAAGAGTATGACTCTTTTTTAATAGAGGTATTTAAAAAGGTTTGTGTGCAATATTAATGTGAGTTATATGGCTAAACCAAAGAATAGCAAGAAAGCTATAGAAAAAATACCAAAATTAAATCCTCAGATAAAGATTCAGAATATAGTAGTTAGCGCAGATTTGCATGCTAATATAGACCTATTTTCTCTAACGAAGAATGTAAAGGAAGTTTCATACGAACCTGAGCAGTTTCCTGGCGCAATATATAGAATAAAAGAGCCCAAAGCAGTAATAATACTTTTCAAGAATGGAAAGTTAATATGTACAGGTTCTAACAACACCAAGAACATAAAGGAAGTTCTTGAGATGGCAGCCAAGGTAATATCCAAATATGTTATAGAGATAAAGGATGATTAGTCCTTTTTGCTTGTTTTTTCTAGTACCAAATCCATTCTTTTGAAGAAAGAGTGCCATGAATAATTTTTAATTACGTGTTTTCTTGCGTTGTTACCCATCTGTTTAGCTATAGAAGGATTCTCCACTATAAATTGCATTTTTTCTGCCATCTCTTTTTCAGAGTTTACAAGAAAGCCCGTTTTGCCATTAAGTATTGTTTCGCGTGGACCGCCTTCATTTATTGAGATTATTGGCTTGCCGCTTGACATGCCTTCTAATGGTACAAGACCATAATCCTCATTTTTAGAAGCAAATAAGACCGCAGTAGATTTGCTATATAACTCTTTTAATTTATTGTCAGAAAGATTTGTAAGTATCTTTACATTTAGATTTTTTGAAAGTACTTTAAGATACTCTAAATACTTTATGTGCTCTGGATCTTTTGATATTGTACCGGCTAGTATTAAAGAGTACTTCTTATTTTTTGGGTTAGATAATTTCAGTATAAAATATTTAAATGCCCTTATTACGTAATCTTGTTGTTTGTTTATTATTAACCTTGAAGGATAGAAAAAAAATCTTTCGTCTCCAGCATTCTCAAAGGAGGAGTACTCAACTCCAGGAGGTATTACTACTGGTTGTCTAGAGTAATACTTTTCTATTCTTTCTCCTGTTGTTTTGCTATTGGTAGCTATGCTCTCTATTTTTTTAACCGTTCTTCCTGCTATCAATTTATACATGTGCGTCATACTTGCATACAATAACTTTTCTTTTTGAGTTCTGTTCTTCATTCTTGTAGAATAGAGATCATATACCTCTCTTGGCGGAGTATGACAATACCAGAGAACCCTTTCGTTTTTATGCCTTATCCATTCGCTTGGTGAGATATGCGGATTTAAAACGTCATACTCATCCTTTATTTTTAGATTGTAGAAGTTATAGCCATATCTAAGGCCTTGCGATGCACGGTAAGGAAGCAAACTAGACAATGGAACCTTTTTGCCTATTACTCTTACATCAAGCTCTGAAAACTCGGGATAAGTAAGTTTTTTATCGTACTCCAATGTAAGTATAGGCGCCTTGTAATGTTTTGCCATCTCCAATATTACACGCTCTGCTCCGCCTTTTATATTTAGATAAGGTTGCAGTATTAACAACTTCATGTAATCTTATTTTAAATAAACAGAAAAGATATTTAGAGTTACCAGACTGAACATTAACCAGGCACAGAGAAGTTGTTTGTTATGTAGCTAGGTTTTACTATATGCTGTGGTGAACCGCCAGTGTAGTTGTTTAATTTGTATATAACTACATCATTTGTAGAGTTAAGGAAGTTTACACCGCTAAAGCCTCCTACAGGATACACCATAGTAAATCCAGGTAGATGCCCTAAGAAGAACGCACGATAATAGTTTGAGCTGTAGAATAATGAAGGTGCATCGGTAACTGTGTCGTTAGGTCCATTTGGAAGATATATTGCCATTGCGCTTAGGAATGTTCCTGCACTTCCATAATTAACATAACCATTTACGACATCAGAGTTATTCAGATCTATAACTATGTTTGTTGGTGTTCCATTAAGAGAGTATAATCGCAATACTCCATTTGACGTGCCAGATGTAGGTACACAGTAACTTTGATTAATTGCCTGTGGAACCGACTCACCAACTGTAAGCAAGACCTGAACTGCTTGTATGCTGCTGTTTTTAAAGCTGCAGTAATCATTTACACTTGGATTTTCTGGTATATTTACCTCAATAGGATCATGCGAAACTTCGCATTGTGATGTTCCAGTTATAAAGTTGGTGCCGTATGTTTTTCCTTGTGCTATCGCATATGCTTGACTTGTCTCGTTTACATATACACAACCTAAGAAATCAAGAGCACCCCACTTTGGTATTAATTGGTCATCAAATAACGCGTATCCAGTCTGTGTAGTTTGCATAAGCTGCGCCAACTTTACAGGACCATACGAGTCGTTAGGGCTAAGTACATAATTTGCTGCGACGCGATAATCAAAAGCTGCTACAGAGTTATCTCCTCTAATTACTGCATTGCTGTTACCAAACCAGTTTATCCAGTCGCCATAATCCCACCATGAAAGTATTCTAGGACCATAAGGACCTACGTTCTTTGCCATCCATGCTGTTGCTGAAAGCCAAGCCGGTGGAACAGAGTTACAGAACAGATTTGCGCCCATCACATTATTAGAGTTAAAGATCTGAGTACAGTTGCTTCCTAGAGCCGAGATGATTTGAAGTATAGAACTAGATTCTGCTATAAGTATTATTATTAACAGTACATAAAGAAGATACATAACGCTCTTTGCAGGATACACTCTTTTTATCATGTATGAAATAACAATGCCTAGTATTATGCTAACTATTGCGCCTATAAGCAAATTTAACGGAGCTATTATTGATGCAAATGCAAAGATAAGGAATATTGTTTCTATTATATATAAAAGCATAATTATACTGTCTGATTTTCTATTCTTTTCATTCAAGAATATTAATACAGTTCCAAGTATTACGCCTATTGCAAGTATAAAGGCTACACCAAAATGAGGTAGATACTTAACCTCGCTCATTCCTGCAATTGCAAGCACAGCAACAATTGCTATTGAAAGCATGGCAGATTTAGAATCGTTATATATAACAGCAATAACCTCTAAAATCACAAAAATTATAAGAGTAAGCCATACCATCAATGGAAATCCTAGGACACTTGCGCCTATAGGACCAAAGCCATTATTTCCAAAGTTGAATAGAGGTCCGGTTGGAGCATACTCTTGGACCGTCATGAAAAGAGGCGAGGAAGGAGTAGTGAACTTTTGACTTAGTTGTATATAATCAATAACTGGCTTTCCTAAAGGAGTAAAAACAATTATCAATGATACGATTATTATTATAAGCACAAACCATTCAAGATATGTAAGCTTGTTTATCTCTTTTAATATCTTCTTTTGTTTTGCTATTATAGGTATGTACTCAAATAATGCAACAAGTATTAATGCAAATAGAGGGAAGGCAACAATAGTAGGTATGCCTACAAGAGATGGTATTCTGTTTGTTAAAGATGCACCATATGGTGCGTATATTACATAAAATATTGCAATTACAAGTATTACAACTGCATTCATCTTATAGAAATCTATGCTTGTCTTGTGCTTGAAAACGTCTATGAAGCCCTGTGCGGCTATATAAAATGCAAGTATTCCTGCGTCTACTGTGTAGTAGTGAGCTCCTAAGAAGGTGGATGCGAATGCAATACCAGCAAGTATTGCATATCTTTTCTCTTTTGGATTCTTTACCGCGAGAAGATACGCTACGAAGAAAAAGAATAATGTGAATATGCCCCATGGCTCTAGTAACTGCTCACCTGCTATAAAAGTAGATATAAGAGTTGGCATGAAGGCCGTAAGAGCCGCAGCAAAGAGAGCTGCTACGTCTCCATACTCATGGTAGATAAATAAAAATATTACAAACACAAGAAGTGCTGCCATTATTGGCGGATAGAAGCTGCTTACATCGCTAAGAAGTGTATTGTTTAGAGTTTGAGTATTGCTTGTTGAAAGCTCATACCAATAAGCTTCAAGATATGGTACTAGAGGCTGTATTCTATGAACAGTGCCGTTAACCAGCGTAGGCCAAGCCGCATGCTCGTATAAAGGCTGATAACCATAAGTAAGAATATATTGAGTACTGACCATATCAAAGTATGGATCAAACTCAAAGAACTTTGGTGCAACGCCAATGTTTGCTATTCTTGTTGCAAATGTAGAAAGCATAAGAAGTAGAAGTAAGGACCATACAATAATTTTTCTTGTTGATGGTTTTGTTTTATTTGCATTTGAGTCAGTAGTAGAAAGAAGTGCTTGCTCCTCTCTTTCGTGCTCACGGAACAGGCGCTTCTCCTGTTCTATATGTGATTCCTGTACAATCTGTATCTCTTCTGCTCCTGCGCCTCTTTCTTTTATCATTGAAAGTTCTTCCTTTTGTTGTCTTACTAACTCCTCTTCTTCTCTTTGATGAGCCCTTACTACTGCTAGATCTATATTTAATGTATGAAGTTTTTCTCTAAGCTCTGATAACCTTGCCTTTTGCTCGGTATTTATTAATTTTATACTTTGAGTTGTTGTTTTGCTTGATAATTTGTTTGATAGAAAATTAAGTGAGAAATCCTCTTTTTTAATTGCACCCTGCCAAATACATAATATTATACCTATTATGGTGAGTATAATTACATTTATATTATATAGCCCTGCTGAAAATGAAAATGCAGAAGAGTATGATATAAGATAAGATTCGCCCCAGGTCATTGCCGGAGGAAAGATAAGCCCAAATATAAACCCTATAATTATTATTTCGAATAAGCTAAGACCTGTTTTTCTTAACAGAGCTAAAGCAAGGAAAAATCCTGGAATGATTATTGAAAGAAAACCTATAAGCAATGCCGCTAGCATTTAAATCCACAATAAAGTATATTATAGCCAATAAATTATTAAATTTATAAAGCTAAAGATAATGTAGTATTTTAAAGTAAAGGTTAATAAAGATTTGTTTTGGTTTTGGTTTATGAAAAAAAAGGTTTTTGTGATAGGAGCTGGCACCGCAGGCTTAATAACAGCAAGAGAGTTATCTAAAAAAGGAATAGGAGTAGAGGTTTTTGACCAGAAGAAAAAACCAGGATATCCGCCAAGCGCATCAGGCATAATATCAATAAATGGTTTGAACTCAATAAAAACAGGATATAAAAGGTCTATAACCAATACCTTGTACGGAGCTAGGCTCCACGCTGGAAAGGAAGTTATGAGTATAATGGCAAAAAAGCCCATAGCACATGTAGTAGATAGGGAAATATTCAACGCCATACTTTTGGATGAAGCTCTGCATGAAGGTGCAAAGGTAACTCTTGGAAAACGAATAACAAGCAACGAGATATACTCATTTTCAAATGAAGGAGTCGTGGTAGGTGCAGATGGGGCAGTGTCTTTAGTTGCAAAAAATTTTGATATGGGAAATGTAGATAATTATGTATTAACTTATAAGGCAGAATATGAAACTCAAGTTAAAGATACAAAAAAAGTCGAACTTTTCTTCGATAGTAAGATCTCTAAGGGACTTTTTGGATGGGTTTGTCCAAACTCAGATAAAATTCTTGAAGTAGGAATAGGAATAAACTCCGGAAAGATTAACAGTAAAACAACCTTTGAAAGGTTTATAGGCATGCCAGAGATTTCAAATATGATAGAAGGTGCTGAGCTTTTGAACGAACATGCCAGCATAATACCGATGAAACTAAGGAAGAAAATAGCAGACGATAAAAAAAGAGTTATTTTAGTAGGAGACGCTGCAGGGCAGGTAAAACCTTCTACGGGAGGAGGCATTGTTTTTGGAGGGAATGCCGCAATTATTGCAGCAGACATAATTAACAAGTACCTCAATGGTACTGCGAAACTTTCAGATTATCAGAAGATATATAGGAAAAAATATGTTTTTGATACAAAGGTCCATGCATTGCTAAATAGTTTTTATTCTAACTCCAGTCCAAAAGGATTAGCTCTTATTATGAGGGTTTTAAACAACTTGGGAATGTCTTCATTTCTAAGTGAGTATGGAGATATGGACAGTCCAAAGAATATAATTAAAAATGCGATATTCAGAAAGAGCATTTAGAGTTTTTTGTTTGTTTTTTTTGATTTATTGTTAGCTTTATTTTTAATTTTTGAAGTTTCTTTAGACCCAGAGAAGTAATAGAAATAAACAGGTATCATGCCAAACCATACGGTTGCAGACATATCTACAATTAATGCTATTATTATGCCTATAAATGGAATTAGATCAAAAAAGCCAGATATAAAGCTTATTGCTATATTTATCAATGCCATGAGTACAAGCACTATAAAAATGTCTGTACGTTTTTTTGCAGCTATCTGAAAACTTCTTTTTATTGCAGTAATAGGACCTTTATTCTCTATTATTATTACAGTAGTTACCTGGAAGAGATATATGGTGGCAAGTATTAAAAGAACCAACAATATTATTGCAAAAACTGCGGCCAGTATAAAAGAAAATAAGGATATCTGAATATAAAAAGACAGTATTAATAAAGATAAAGGTATTGCAATAACAACAAGAAATATTGCAATTGATATTATCCCTGCTCCAAGTAAATTAAGATATCTAGAACTTGCTATGGAAACTGCAGCTCTAATATTAAGTTTTTCTTTTCTGACAAGTTGATCTGCCATAGCTACAAATATCCCACTCATAAACATCGATATTAGAAATGAGATTATAAATATGCTCAGTAATATCTCAATAAAAAAGTTAATTACTCCTCCAAATAATGACATATTTGATATGAAAGATAAAGGAGAGTTAATGAATAGCATTATATTTGATGCTATGGTGCTGCTGAAAAAAATCAGCACTATTGCAATTATAAATAAAATTAGTAGTATAGACAGTATCAGTGATGGAATTATAGCTTTAGGGTTTGAAAGTATGTCATTAAAGCTATCGGAAAATATTTTAGGTATGTCCATTGAAACAGTTATATTTAAGTGTTAGTATTTAAAATATGCACTGTTAATTGCATATGCTTATGATATGCTTATGTATAGCAGATAAAATAAAAAAATAAATAAACTAGAATGTTATGTTAATATTTAATATAAAAATAAAATAGAAATATAGGGATAGTATGAAGTTAAATATAAAGCAAGATAATGGGCGTTTTTTTATAATTACAAACTCTGGTGAAGCAGAACTGCTATATGAGTTAGATAAAAAAAATAAGATTATGAGTATCTACCATACCTTTGTGCCTGATGCGGAAAGAGGAAAAGGCATTGCAGAAGCGCTTGCTTTTAAGGCTTTTGAATTAGCAAAAGAAACTAAATTTTTAATAAGGCCTGATTGTGAGTATATACAACATTTTATTCTGAAACATAAAGAATTAGAAAAGATGATAGCTTATGAAAAATAATGAGATATATAAATTTTCAAGGGAGTTCGAACAAAAAGATAAGAAGTTTCAGATAGGCGATCTTTTAATTCATGGAAACGAAATAGTAGTAGCTGCTGGACCATGTTCTGTTGAAAGTGAGGAACAGATGTTAGAAACAGCTAAAGGAGTTATGAGTGCTGGAGCAAGTATCTTAAGAGGCGGCGCCTTCAAACCAAGAACCTCACCGTATTCATTTCAGGGTTTAGGAATAAAAGGACTAAAAATACTTGAAAGAGTAGGAAAGAAGTTCAACGCGCCAATAGTAACTGAGATCATGAGTACAGAACTTATAGAGCTTTATTCTAAAAAAATTGATCTTATACAAGTAGGGGCAAGGAATGCGCAGAATTTTGAGATGTTAAAAAGATTGGGTATGCAAAAAAGACCGGTGTTATTAAAAAATGGATTAGGAACTACAGTAGATGAATGGCTTATGTCTTCAGAGTATATTCTTTCAAATGGAAATGATAATGTAATACTATGCTATAGAGGCGCAAGAAGTATAGAAAATGCTACAAGATTTTCAATGGATATTGGTGCCATTTCATTAGTTAAAAAACGCTCTAGACTTCCCATAGCAGTTGATCCAAGCCATGCTGCTGGAAAGAGAGAATTTGTAAAAGATTTTGCACTTGCAGCAATAGCTACTGGAGCGGATATGCTCGAAATAGAGGTGCATAACAATCCTGAAAAGGCGCTCAGTGATAAAGAACAGCAGCTTAGCATAGAGGAGTTTGGAGAGCTTATGGATGATTTAAGAGTTGTAGCAGAAGCAGTAGGAAGGAAAATAAGATGAAATTTTCAAGAGTATATGGCTAGCTAAAACCCATATTGAACAGTATTTAGTAAACATTTAAATAATTAATTAATTACAATTTAGTAAAAGAGGACAAATAAATGAAGATCATATCTAAGACAACAAAGTTTATTCTTCTAATATTGGTGATTTTACTGCCTTTTACTAACGCAGTAATTGTACCAAGAAATGTTATACATTATCTTCCAATAACTTTATATAATTACCAAAATTCTGCGCTTCAGGCAAATGCCACATTACCCATAGGAACCACCTCTAATGGAAATATTATAGGTTTCAATGCATTAGTATATTCAAAATACGAAACGTGCAATTTAAATAACGTAGAATTTTTTTATGCAAATGGAACTATTATTTATTCTTGGATGGAAGGCAATTATCTCAATGAACAAACATCAAATACAATATGTAATAATGTTTTTTCAAAAAATGCTCTTGCTTCATCTGCAAACATTTTATATTGGATTAAAATAGCCAATAACGCACCATCATTTCTTCCAGCAGGCTCCCAATTAAATCCTACATCAAATACTATTTATATGGGCTGGGCAGGAAATGTAATATCTCCTGTAAATACATTATTAAATGGTCAAACTACTGGAGAAGCACCGGAATTGTCCTGTAATAATCAGTATAATACTATTTCAGGTTGCTCATTGAATCAGTATGCAGAATATGATAATGGCAATCAAGTATTTTCTTTTTATGATAACTTTGCAGGAGATACATTAAATAATAATCTATGGGGAAATTACATAGGTGCATCTCCAATAATCTCAAATTCACTAAAAATTACAGAAACAACAAATGGTGACTCTAGTGCAATACAGAGTAAAGACGAGTATTACGGTTCAAATTATGTATTTCAAACCGAAATAATAAATGGAACTGCTCAAATTGATGGCCATGATAGTGGAAGTATATTATCAAGCAATACATTACAGAGTGGACAAGGATGGAGATTTGTTTGGGGCTCAAATTTTGTATTTGCAGGAATTCATGAATATCAAAATTTAGGCATTTTAAATACAGAGGTTGTCACAGCTTCAAATAATGTTCATACACCAAATATCAATGGTGGTAATACAGTATATCCTTTAACAATTTCTTCTGTTTGGCCTTCTGCAGCAATGTTCAATGAAACTGCCGATTATGGTGTCGTTTCTCCAGCAACATCAAATTCTGATGTTCCTTCACCACAAAATGTGTTCTTTGTTTTAGGAACAAATTGGGGAGGTAGCTCCTCTTCGTATTTTTCAGTACAATGGGCAAGGGCATTTCCAATACCTCCAAATTATGAATATCCTGAAACAACTTTTGGTTCGGTTTACAATATATCTGTTCCTTCTCTTTCAGCAAGTAATGTTATTTTGGACAGCACACAATATCTAAATCTAACAGCAAAATGGAATGTTGGCACTTCGCCATACACCGTAAATTATATAATAAGTAACTCTATAACAGGTTCAATTTTAACATACCAACAATATACTGGTTTGACTAGCAGTTATAACTCCTTAATTCTTCAAATTCCTTCAGTATGGGTTGGAAATTCATTACAAGCTAATGTTATACTGACAGATAGCGGATCGAATTCAATAACTACAAACAGTATACAATTATCTTTGCCTTATGTATATAAACCGCTAAATAGCCTACAGTTTACTGTATCAAATCAAATAATAAATACAGGACAGCAGGAAACACTAACAGCAGAAATTACCGGGGGTGCTAACTCTATAACTTTTGCAAATTTTGATGGATCAACAAGTAATGTAATCACTCATATAAATCACCCATATGGAGATACTAACGGAACTACTTTTGCAGCGTGGATTTATCCGGAGTCGGTAGAATCAGCCGGATATGGTGCGGTCATATTTGGCTATCAAGGTTGGGTCTCTGATAACAGTGGCGCTTTGTATTATTACACAAACGAAAACGGCAATACTGGTGCAGGTACATTACCTGAAAACAAATGGTCGTTTATAACAGCAACGATAACCACAGATGTAAATCCCATTGTAACACTTTATATAAATGGTAATCAAGTAAACTCAAAATCTTTTTCTGGAACTACAGGTTCTGGAGGATGCCAATATGAAAATGAAACTATAATTATAGGCAATTATAGCGGTACTTGTGGTGCATATACTGGAACGGCACCGTTTAATGGTTTGATTGCAAACGCACAAATTTATAATGAACTTCTTACACCCAGTAGTGTTAATACTCTTTATGAAGAAGGAATAACTGGTGCACCGATAACTTTCAATGGTTTACAAGGCTGGTACCTATTAAATGAAAATGCAAATTTCAATGGTGCAAATGTTATAAACTATGCTTCTACACAAAGCTATGGTGTTCCAAATAAATTAACATACTCCACAACTTACAATGCATATAGTTATAATTTTACAGTATATAACTCATTAGGAGACATAGTATTACAACAAAAATATAACTCGCCAAACAATGCTGAAGGCATATCTATAACAAGCAACACCTTTACATTTTCTACATCGTCATTTCAAACAGGCACATATACCGCAAATGTTGTAGTAAAAGACAGCGCAACAACACAAATGATAGCTACAAATTCTTTAACATTTATAGTAGCAAATTCTCCAATAGTTACCATTAATCCATCTTCAACAAACTCAATAGATCAAAGCCAAAGTGTTTCTTTCACCTCTTCTGTTTCAGGCGGAACAAGCCCATATACATATCAGTGGTACAGTGGTGCAAGTTCAACATGTACTAGTGATACCACAGCATTAGGAACATCATCAACGCAGCTCGTTTCACCATCAATCAATACTTATTATTGTTTAAAGGTTACGGATGTTAATTTAAAAGTAGGCTATTCCACACCAACTGAAATATTAGTAAACCCAACACCTACAGTTTCTATATTACCTTCAACCATTCAAACAATAAACCAAGGCCAAAGCGTTTCTTTCACCTCTTCTGTTTCAGGCGGAACAAGCCCATATACATATCAGTGGTATGAAGGTTCATCGCCAACATGTACATCAGACACAGCAATCTCTGGAGCAACATCAAATACATATCTTGCTACTCCATCTTCTTTAACATATTACTGTTTAAGTATTACCGATTCATCAATTCATCCATACACAGCGACCTCTCCAACAACAGAGATAACTATTTCAAATACAATTAGTTCAAATTCCTTGAATGGAAAATATGCATATGTAACTTTTGATTTAAGTAATAAAGTTTCTATAATTAATACAACTACAAATACCATAACTAAAAATCTAACAGGTTTTTATAATCCGATATACCTTTTTATAGATCAAGGAGGCAAACATCTTTTTGTAGGAAATGGTTATAACTTCAATATAACAAATACAGAAAACGGAACACTTTATAAACAAATAAATTTTCAAGCTCAAGGAATGGCATTCACTCCAAACGGAAAATACGCATATGTAAGCGAAGGTTATCAAACTGTTGATTTGATGTCCCTTTCGAATTACACTATAATAAAAAGTTTATATTATCCAAATCTAGATCCTCAAGGCATGATAATTTCACCAAATGGAAGTGATTTATATGTACTGTCTATCATTAACAATTTAATTTATGTAATAAGTACAAAAAATAATTCAGTTATCAATGAATTCTCATCTCCTCAAATTCAAAATCCTATTTCTATAGCAGAAACACCTAATGGAAAATACCTTTATATCACAATGCAATTTAAAAATAGAGTAGGAGTATTTTATGCAAACAACGGAACTTTTGTAAACAATATAGATATAATAAACGCAACAAACATAGCTATATCGCCAAATCAAAATATTGCTTATGTAACTCAAAATCCATTTGTGGGGGGAGGAAATTACCACTCTACAGCTATGGGTGGAATAGTAATACTGAACACTGCAAACAACTTGGTTGTTGGAAGTATACCAATTCCAAGTACTTTATCTGAACCAGAAAGTATAGTGTTCGAAAATTATAGTAACGTTTATCCTTCAGTAACTCTTAAATCTAGCAATACCATATTAGAATCTGGTCAGACAGAAGTTCTAACTACAAATATATCTGAAGGAATAGCTCCATATACTTACAATTTTCTTATTTACAATCCAGCTGGCATGCTAGTATACAATGCCTTGTATTCTGAAATATCATCACCAACAAATACTTTTACGTTTCAAACTTCGGGTTCTGCAGGAACATATACTGCAAATATTATAGTAACAGATTCAAAAAATAGAGTAATAAATGCTTCAATAGAATATGAACAGTATGCGCAGTTGGTAGCAAATCAAATAACTCCCTCAAATATAATAATAGATGAAGGCCAAAGTAAGAGACTTAGTTCGAATTTTTATGGAGGCGTACCACCATATACTATAAATTGGTATGAAAATGTATCAGGAAATCCGTCATGTAATCCTGCAAATATAATTAATAACAATCATAATTCATATATTACTGTTAATCCATCAACATCTACTTTTTATACTTATCAAGTAATAGACTCAAATCCAACAAGCAATGATATTTTGTGCTCATCTTCAGCAGAGATATATGTAAACCCAATTCTTTCAATAGGAAATATTATAATTAGTAATACTTCAGAAATTATAAATAAAATGCAGGAGATATCATTACATGTTTCTGGTGGAACTCCACCATACTCCTATCAGTTAGTATTATTTAATAATTCAGAAGTAAATGTATTATACCAGATTAACACTAACTCCTTAACATCAAATACATTTTCATTTATTCAAAATGGAGCGTGGGGTGTAGATAAATTCTCAATAGCCGCTAAGGTTTTTGATGCTACAAATGCAAATGTTATCAATAATAGTTATTATAATACATATCTTAAATTAAGAATAAATTCGCTCTCCGCAAGCAATCAAATAATAATTCCTGGAAACACACAGGTACTTTCAACAAACATAATTGGCGGGATCTCACCATATACTTATAATTTCCTTGTTTATAACGCCATAGGCTCATTAATGACAAATGACATAAGTACATCCAATACATTCTCATTTTCTATTTCTCCATCTAATGTTTGGACAAGCGGATTTTATACAGCAAACGTTTTTGTTTCAGATTCAGCAAATCCAAATGACATTGTAAACTCTTCAACCAACTTTTTAATATGCCCCGGAGTTACTTTTAATGGAGGCATTTCAAATAAAACAATAGATCTTAATCAAAAACAAAGCATAAATATAACAGTGTTAGGTTGCGATCCACCTTATACCTATACATTCAACACATTTTCTCCTGGTGGTATTTTAAAATACCAAAAAATAATTTCAAATACAAATTCACTAAATGAGAGTGTTCTTCTTAATGCTAATGAAACCGGAATTTGGACAGTAAATGTAATAGTAGTAGATTCAGAGTCACCAGCAAAGTCTTACTTTAATAGCTATACATATAATGTTCTTTTAGATCCTTCAATAAGTTTAACACCAACAACACAAACCATAGATTCTGGGCAATCCTTAACACTTTCCGGAACAAGCACCGGAGGTGTAGCACCTTATTCGTATATATGGTATACAAGTAATTCCCTAACTACGTCATGTACTCCTTCAAATGAAATTCCATACAATGCTCTTTCATTTATTTCAATTAAGCCATCTTCTTCTAGTAGCTATGCAGTTTCAATTACAGACAGTGCAACAACCCCAGACACCGCCTGTTCATCATCTTCTTATATATCAGTAAATCCATCTTTAACGGTGCCTTTAATAACTCCACAATTATCGCAATATGATTTGGGCAATAATGTAATCCTTACTGCATCTTGGTCTGGAGGCACTAAACCGTATGCCATAAATTGGACATTGTTTAAAGGATTCGGAAAAATAACAAATATACTAATAAACTCATATAACTCAAACTCTAATACAATTATCTTCCCTACAAATAATTTTATAGGGACTGGGACCTTTAATGAAAATATTTCGGTTTATGATGCTTCAAATCCGGTATCTTATACAAATTCAACAAACACAACTATAATAATAAATCAGGATCCTTTGATATCGATTACAACTCAAAATACAGTTAAGTATGATTCTCAAATTTACATAAATACTCAGATTTCTGGAGGATCGCCGCCTTTCAAAATAAACGTTACATCAATAAATGGCAGTACCTTATATTCATTATCCAATATTTATTCACGTTCTCTGGTTTTGGGCCCTATATTACTTAACCCAGGAATATATACCTTAAATGCGATTGCGATTGACAGCGCAAACACACCTATTGTTTTTGCTTCTAATTCAAATAGTATTGATGTTTTATCTAACTCAATTACTCAAACAACCACTACGCCGATAATAAATACCGGAGGATTACCTCCTTCCAACAATTCAAGCAGCACTACTATTTCATCAACAACTTCTTCAACATCTTCTACTACTTCATCAACATTAATAACTACTGTTTTAACAAGTATTATAACCACCACAGCACCTCCAATAAACATAACAAATCAAAGTAAAACAATTAATGGCACAGGGGTCAGATTAAGCATTATTAATCCAAAAAATAATCATTTGGCAGTGTTCATAAATAATATAACTAATCAAGTAAAAACACAACAATATCTAAACAAAATATCTGCATTCAATATAAGCTTAATCGGAAATATTTCAGCAAACGTCGGACCTGTAGCTAATTTGTCCTTAAATTATCCTTGTGCAGTAAATACCTCTGATTTAGGCGTTTACCTTTTAAGAAACAACACGTGGAATAAAATAGATAATTATACAATAAATAAGCAAGAATGCACAATTTCGCTTTCAATATCACACAATATTACAGTTGCATTGTTTCTTAATGAAAATTTAAGCAATATAACAAATCTTAATGTAATACAAAAAGCTTCAAATACAACAAATTATGGGATTCTAATTGTAATTTTAATAATTGTAATTATCTTACTTATAATAATTATATTAATTATAAGAAAAAGATCATGGAGAAGTAAAAGATAGATGTTAATTAATAAATAGTTTTTAGAGAGATTTTTAATTATAAAAATAATTTTTTCAATGAATAATGACTCTGATTATGCGCCAGTCGGGATTTGAACCCGAGCGTCGAGCTTATTCCTAAACATTGGGAAGCTCGTATCCTACCAGGCTAGATGACTGGCGCATTGAGATTGTTTACTCTTCTTTTTCTGTTTTAGGCTTTTCTATTAATTTTTTACCTAATTCTTCTCGTGCTTTCAGATCCAGCATTACCTTATCATACTCCTCTTTTTTAAGAACTCGTTCAAGTATATATTTTGAGTAATCCACAGATATTTGAGATAAAGAAAGCATTACAGACTGTAACTGATTTATTTTTATAACGATTTCGTTTTCAGGCTTTAGTATTTCTATGCCGGCAGGTGCAAAGTTGAAAACCGCATTTATAAGTGCACCTATGTCAGTAAAAAGAGTAGTTACAATGGCACTTGTTGAGTAAACAGTATCCAATTTTATAGTCTCATCTATGCTTCCAAAACAGTAAACAACACCGGCAGATTTTAGGAGTTTGTTGTTTATTAGATCTGCCATTAGAGGTTGAAGCTCAGACTCATTAGGACTCTGCATATCAAAATAAAGTTTGGTTAGTATCCCACCTTTATGTATTACTTTTTCAGTTACCTCAGTTACTTCAGATTTAGGCATAATATCACTTATTTTTTATTTTTATTTATATTTTCTATTTTTTCTTTAAGAAATTTTATTGATGATTCCAAATCTAACATTTGCTCCTCTCCGGTTGACATATCCCTTAGTTTAAGTTTATTTGATGTTCGTTCTATACTGCCCACTATTATAACATAAGGTATCTTAAGCGCATTTGCATAATCAAGTTGTTTGGTTATGCCTCTTTCAAGAAGATTTATATCTGTAAATATATTGTTCCTTCTAAGAGCTATACCTATTGAAAGAGCGTACTCTTGATTTTCTTTATTTATATATGCAATATATACCTTTGCATAGGTTTTTGTTTTGCCCTTTTCCAATATTTGAAAAACCCTGTTTATACCTATGGAAGACCCTACTGCAGGTATGTCCCTTTTGAGATATTTGCTAATGAGCTTGTCATATCTGCCTCCGGAGGCTATAGAAGGTAATCGCTTACCATTTTCAATTAATACAACTTCCCAAATCAAGCCAGTATAATACTCCATTCCTCTAGCTAATGAAAGATCTATCATTACCTCTTTATCTAAACCGTATTTCTTTAATAATGACAAAAGCACCGTAATTTTTTCAATCTCTGCCTTAGACTCTCCTAGTATGTTTTCCAATTTTGAAAGTTTTTCTGCGTTTCCATCATCAGAAATAATAAGATCCAAAAGTTCAGTTGCGATCTTATCATCTACGCCTTTTTGAATTATTTGTTTTTTGGTCTCTTCTTTGCCTATTTTCTGCAACTTATCTATTATTCTCATTATAGGTATATGCAGCTCACCATTTATTCCTAAATGATCCATTATTGAACCTAAAAGTACTCTGCTGTTTATTAAAATTGAGGCTGATGTAACACCAATAGAACTTAATGCGGCCATTGTAGCAGAAAGTAGTTCGGCTTCTGCAATTATATCCGCATTTCCGACTATATCAATATCTGCTTGAACAAACTCTCTATCTCGCATCTTTTGCGGCTCGTCCATTCTCCAAACAGTACCTATTTGATAACGTTTAAATGGTAGTATAATATCCTTATTCATTGAGATGTATCTTGCCAGAGGAACGGTAAGATCGTATCTTAAACCCTCAACCTTGCCTTCTATTACATAAATCTCCTTCTCATTCTCATCGCCATACGCTTTTGAGGTCAATGTATCTAAAAGCTCAAGCGCAGGTGTTTCTATAGGATAAAAGCCGTACGATCTATATACCTGCTCAATTTTCTTTTTAATAGTTTTAAGCATTATGGCTTCTTCTGGTTTGAAATCCGAGGTTCCTCGTGGCAGGGATATGACCATTTTATCAGTCTATATATTTTTTTCTAGCCATTTTTTGAAGGATTCTTTAGGTAAAGCACCTACAGATGTAGCCTTTACATGACCATTTACAAATAAAAGTACGGTAGGTATGCTCATTATATTGAACTTGCCTGCAGTATCCTGGTTATCATCTGTATTTAGCTTTGCAAACTTTACCTTTCCTGAAAACTCTTTCTCTGTTTCTTCTATTATAGGAGAAAATATTCTGCATGGTCCACACCAAGGAGCCCAGAAATCTACAACAACAGGCACCTTTGATTTTTCAACTTCTTGTTCAAAGTTCTTATCGGTTAGGTCTAACATTTTTAACACCATGCATAATTTTGTTTTTTTGTTTATTTATAGCTTTCTGAAAAATATGGTAGGTTAGTACACTTATAAATTTTTGAAAAGAGTTAAATATTTTATTAATAACATAATAGTGTGTGATGAGCTTAATACTTCTGATTAAATATGATGAAGATCTTGAGTACTGATTTAATGGCTAAAATACCTAAAAACTCTATAAAAAAACTTGTTAAGAGTTACTTTGGAGCAAGCATAACTGAGGATGGAGCGGATGAACTTGCTCAGATACTTGAAAGAAAAGCAAATGAAATCTCAAAGTTTGCAGTTAACAATGCAAAACTTAAAGGAAGAGACAAGGTTACTAAAGAGGATATTAAAAAATACATATTAAATGGTTCTGATGAGTAAGCTCGTAATTTATAAAAAATCTGAAGGCAGATATGTAACCGAACAGTATGTAAAAGACAATGATAAAGTAATAACTATTTTTGAAAGGATAAGTAATGGAGTTGTGGTAAGTAATATTTCATATGAAAAAGGTGTACTTTCACAAAAATACTTAAAGAACAGCACAATTCCAGATAGTTTAGCTAATGAACTACAAGGCGAATTTTCTATAATTGAGAAAAAAGATGCTCAAAAAACATCGATTGGAAAAAAATGTGACTCTTGCAACGCAACATTATATAGAGAGTTAGAGGCAGTAGATACCTGGAATATAAAAGAGGTTCCAGTAGTGCCAATATTTAGATGTGAAGGCTGCGGAAAAAGATTTTATTCTATGACAAAACCATACCTTGAATCACTTGTAAATGAAAATAAAGAGTTATTTGAAGGTGCAGATCTTTTGGAAATGGAAAAGAATAAAGAGGAGTTCATTAAAACATTAAATGAGTATATAATAAGAATTTTTGCGTCTAAAAAGATAAGTAGAATTTAACATATGTGATAATATGGTCAAGATATCGGAATTTTATGGAAAAAAGATAATATCAACAGAAGGCAGGATAATAGGTGAGGTTAAGGGTCTAATGCTTAATTTTGAAGATGGAGCTGTATCACATCTTTTAATCTCAGATCCTGAAAAGCTACTAAGAAGCGCAGATCCTAGGAACGAATTAAGAACAGGAAGTGTAGCTTATAAAAGAGTAAAAAGTGTATCTGAAAATATAGTTGCCGGAAAGTAGAGAGTCGCTTTTGAGCAGTTAGTAAAGATACAGCTACTTTAAAATAAATCACACTTAAAGTTACTGCTATTGATAAAAATACAAAAATAGAAGAACAAAATAAGCTTTTAATCGGTACTTACTTCTTTAGCTAAGGATGATCTCTTCTTTACAAGTACCCTATAACCACAGTAAGGGCATCGTATTGTATTTTTTTCTAACGCTTTAAGTTCTTTTCCGCAATGCATGCAAACATATGCCATTTAATCACTTTTTAATAGTTTTTATCCACTTTGTCAACTCCTTATGGAGAGTTGACTTTGATGTATCTATAACCCTAATATTCATTGATGTTTTATATTCTTCTTCGCTTAAAGAAAGAACAGGAGAGTATTTATCATCTCTAGCAAAATGTACCTCCAGCCAATGAACCTTTCCGTTTAAATAATCCTTTACGACTTCCTCACTCATAGGAAGAGATGAAAAACTGAATAATATTCCATTACACCAATATAATGGCATTGTTCCTGCAGGAGTAACTCTTTCACGTAAAAGATCCTCTTTCTCTACCTCTACAGTTTCATGTACAACTAGCTCATTTATTGGTGAGAAGGTTATTTTTACCATTAGCTCATCTAACTTCTGTTAAGAACTTTGTTTGCGGTTTCGCCGCTTGAGGTTTTCAGTGTGTATGCGCCTCCAGCGTATGTCGCGTTGCAGTACTTACACTTCCATATTGCTACATTTATCCTTTTTACAGCTTCCTTGCCACAAACATCACATTTATATTTTGTGTTTTTTTGTTTTATTACTGAAGCCTCTCTTTTTCTTAAATTTACTCCGTATCTTATACTTTTATTTGCCACTCAATCACCTTGTATTTTTTTCAATATATTGCTTAATTCCTTTGACTTTTCAAAGCTAATGTCTATAAACTCGTCAATATCTGAGCTCTTCAATGAGCCTCCAAGCCCTTTTTGCATAGCTCTTATAACATCAGCATCGGTAGCTATTGTTATTCTTGCATCTGCCAAAGACTCCTCGTTTGCCGTAGGATCCAAGAGCTTCCCACCAGGAACCTTTACAAATGTACAAGAAGTCACAATATTTTTTGTAAATAGCTTTTCAGAGCTTTCCCTTATAACAGCATTGTTTTCATATTTAGGCATTCTGCAGGTTAAAAGAGCTGCCATTGAAGCTAATGTCCCAGCATCAAAAATGTTTCCATCGTTGTTAAGAACATATAAATCTATAAAAACACTCCATACCTTTCCCTCCTCTATAAAAAGTTTTGAGGTATCTAGAACGCCAGCTGCCCTTATGCCCCTATCAACTACACGAGCAAACTCCACTCCAAACGGAGTAGGAGGACCTATATCATAATTATCATCTGCCATTGGCAAAAGTTCAGCGGAGGTGGTTATATTGCCATCCTCTGGAGTATCGCGCATTGGTTCGGAAACATCAATTTTTATTCCAGCAAGTACCTTTGTATTTCCAAGCTCCACTATTGCAGAGCCTTCTGCGTTTGGTATCTCGTTTGTTTTTATTGAGATCTTTCTGAAAGAAAAATGAGCTCTATTGTCATCCCTAAGGCCTTTTGAAATCCTTCCTTTTAAATATTCATTAGTTATTATTTGCATAGTATCACTTTTTGTATTTTTCATCTATAGCTTCATAGCGTCTTAGCAACGCTTCTCTTTGCAGCTTTGATATTTTTTTGCCTGATTCAAATATTAGAGACATTGCTTCTGAGTACTGTTTTTTTGTAAGTGAACCGTCCATTTGTAAGAGCACTACCTCGTTGCTTCTTGGAAGTACCGCAACTGGCATATCAGCATCAGAGTAATTATCTTCAACTTTATTAAGATCTAAAATAACGGTCTCGCCAACCTTTCCTGCAGAAACAGAATAAGGTAAATCCTTCATTGGTATTCCAGATGTTGCAAGAGCTACCGCAGCACAGGTAATTCCTGCTGCTCGTGTACCACCGTCGCTTTGAAGAACCTCTACATAGATACTTATCTCTGTTCCTGGAAATTGATCAAGTAATATAACGTTTTCAAATACCTCTCCTGTAACCTTTGAGATCTCAATTGCACGCCTGTTCATTCCGCTTCTTCCATGCTCTTCGCTTGAAGAAAAGGGAGCCATCATATATCTGCACTTTATTACAGCTTTGTTTGGATTTGCAGTGTGCCTTGGTAACGCTTCATTAGGACCATGTATCGCAGCAATTATTTTGTTGTTTCCCCATTCTATATATGCTGAACCCTGTGCATTCTTAACTACATTTGTAAGTATTTTTATATCCCTTAAATCTCCTGGAAGCCTTCCATCAAGACGCTTTCCATCCTTTATTAACTCAATATTTCCTTTCATTATATCATCTCTTCCTCTACTTTTTCATGTGTATCTTGCTCTGATGTTTTTTGCGCTTCCTTAAAATTGCTTTTTGCCTTTGAATTAACCATCTTTCCTATCCTTTCGGTTAGACCAGAGGTATGAGCTTCATTGCATACTACTTCTATAGACTCTATTGCAAGATCTATATCTCCATCATTTAGCCATATCATTCCATTAAGACCTATTATTATTCTTGTGCCTGTGCCGTCGCTTATCTGTCTTATCATGGTGTTGTTCTTTCCAAGCAATCTGTTTACCTTTGAAGGTTTTATCTTTATTATCTTTCCTCCACGAAGAACTCTTGGCCTTGTTAAAATAACAGTTCCTGTTTTATCAAGCTCTTTTACAGAAGCTTCTATAAAGTCCCCAGTTGCAACCTTGCCTTCTGAGTACTTTGATATTATTAAGCCTTTGTAAGGAGCATTTAAAATAACTGTTTCTGTGTTTAGTTTTGATTCCTCTATTATACCGACAACTTGATCATCGCGATTAGGATACCACAGCCCTTCAAGAGGTACTAAGCTCTTCTTTTCGTCATCATACAAACCCAATACCGTTGAGTAAGTTTTATTGTCTTCCACTATAGAATCTAAAATTCTAAGCGGCTTATCATCTATTAGTTCTCCCGGAATTACTATTCTTCTCATTTATTACGCCTCTATTTTTATTTCTACTTCGCCTTTTGTAAGAGAGTTCAATTTATCGAATGCTTCGTCTCTGAGCCCCGCAGGAAACTCCAATGTTGCTTTTAAAGAGCCATTTGAAAGCCATTCTTCCGACTTCATGCCATAATGTTTTAATGTTCCAAAACATCTGTTTGCATATGCCGCCGGTATCTGCACCTCTAACTTGACAGTTGCGAATTTTATTGGTAATTTAATATCTATTTTTTTAAGAACATCTGCTACTTGATCGTTTGCATTTTTAAAAGGATCTATATTTACTTTTGACTCATTCATTGCCGTTTCTATTCTTTGCGGTGTGTGTGGGGCTTTTGTCCTTGGATCTATAGAGTTGGTTGCTATTATATTTATTATTTGTTTTCTTTTTTCCTCTATTAATTTGCTTCTTTGTTCAGTAGTTATAGGAACCTGTCCTTTTTTTAGTATTATATCGGCTACTTGAGATACATCAATAGTGTTAAAGATTTTTTTGACCTTATCCTGACTTTGACGTTCTCCTTTGTTGGCATCCTTGAAGATCTCTTCTGCTTGAAGAACCTTCATAGGATCTTTTATCTTTCCAGTTATATAGTCATAAGCAAGATCCGAATCTACAAAAATCTCGAACTCTTCTCCCATATGAGAGTACTTTGCAACTACTGTTTTCGACATAAAAATCCTATAAATCAGATATAATTCTTAAGCTCATCTGGGGTCATTAGCTGATACTCATCACTATCTCTTATGTATCCTATGTCTATGCTTTCTGCGTTTAGCTTATCTTCGCTTATCTTTTTGAGTATCTTTACGCCTAGAGAAACTGCATCGTCGAAGTTCATGTTTTCCTTATACTCCTTCATAAGCATCTCTGTAGCTACCTTTTTGCCCGAACCTATTGCATCTGCTTTATAACCTAAAAATGATGCACCAGGCTCTATCTCAAAAAGTTTAGGACCATCATCCATCCCACCCATGAGCAAAGATACCGCATAAGGCCTTAAACCGCCATACTGCGTTGCCTGCATCATGTAAGCTGAAGCTTCTCTTGATAAAGCTTCTACCGACTTTACATCGTCGTATATAAGCCTGTGATTTTGAGCCCTGCCTCTTGCAAAGTCTATAAGATGAAGACCATCAGCAACCATACCGCTATACGTTGCCCCTATATGTGAATCAACTCTGAAAACCTTTTGTATTGTTGAAGGTATTGCAAGTGGCTCGGTTATATTTTTATGAGCGACAAAAATTACGCTGTCTTTTGCTATTAACCCTATTGATGTAGCTCCTTTCCTTACAGCTTCCTTTGCATACTCTACCTGAAACAATCTCCCATCGGGATTGAACATTACTCCTCTGTCATACGCTTGTACATTTGGATACATATAGATACCTATTTTAGTTTAAAGATAATTAGTCCAATATATATTAAAAATTAAAGTTTATATAGTTTCCTTTTAAATACGTTTATATAAAATGATGTAGAATTGCCATAAGAATGTTTTTTGTTTAAAAAAATTACTTTTTTTAAAAAAGAATCTTAAATATCTTACTTTTTCTTATTTTATATCTCTAACATAAATTAAGATAATAAATAAGATATGTACTTTTTCATATTTATGCGTTTGTGTTCCATTGGCTTTGCATAAAAAATAAATTCTTGATGTTTTTTTGATTTTTATATATCAAAATATGTTTTTTCGAGATTAAAGTATGTGCTACTATGGCAAGTATATATATCAGAAAAAATAAAATGTTAGTGATGGTATGGTAATAAAATCTTCTAAAACCGAAGATGGATTGTCATTATCTGAAACAGCCCTTATAGCCGTAGTTAGGAACGATAAAGAACAACATAAAAACGATGAAGAAAAGATATCGGCATTAAAAGATACACTTAGAGGTATTGCAGAGCCTAGAGCCACTGGAACAGCATTAAAACTTATAACTGAATTGAGTGAATCGGTAAACAATGGGCAGATGAACATAACGCTTACAGAAAGCATAACACCCACAATAATAGGAGGAAAGGTACTTTTGCAAGTAGGAGTAATATCATTAAATGAACAAGCAGTAAAGCAGGCAGTTGAAGGATAAAATATTTAACTTTTCTTTATTTTTGATGTTTTTACGCAATAGGTTCTTGAAAAAGAAAATAGAAAGATTTATAAATAATAATTAATTTTCATTTATTTAGATACATAATAATATATATCTAAAAATGGACAATAAAAATGATTTTATGGCAATTAAAATAAAAGATTTCAAAAATGTCGCAGTAGGAACTGTAGCTGTAACAGGCTTAATGATAGCCAATAAACAATATGTTGACCCTATTGCCATGGAGACGCTACCTACGATAGGAATAGCAACAGCAGGAGTAGGAATTTTATTAACAACCCTGTTTGACGGAATTAAGGTATTTAAAGAGGCTAAAAGAGACTCTGATGTAGTTTCTGAAAGTTTTCCTTCAGAGAAATTTTCTGAGGGAGCTAAGTTAGTGCTTTGGGGAGTTGGAATGCCAATAGTTACAGGAGCTGCATCTTGGTTTTTTGATGTAATAAATACACCAAAAGGAAATCTTATCAATATAACAAATGCCGCAATAAATAACAAAACATTCTTAGAGACCTTACATTTAGGCAGCGACATACTCACAGTGGGTGGAGTTGCATTGGGTTTTGTTGGAGGAGTTTCATATATAATTAAAGAAGTTAAAGAATCCAAAAAAGATTTAAAAAATAATTAAATTTTTCTGTTTTTAAATTTTTACATCAATAATTGAAATGTTCTTTTCTTTTTTTTATCTTTTTGTTTTTTACAAAGCCTATATTTTGAACATTTTTTGAGTTTAATGAATTTAATCACAATATACTTAATTCGTATATCTTGTTCTAATTTTCATTGCAAAAACAATATATTAACAAAGGAATTAGTATAATAGGTGATATAATAGCAGAAGAGGCGCAGATAGGCGACGCTAAGGTAGCAGTAGCACATCCATCAATACTTAAGGTAATAGAACAGAGAAAAAAATTAAAAGAGAAACTCTCTGGAATAAAAAATAAGATAGGAGTATACAGCGCAAAAGGAGGCGTAGGTAAAACAACAACAGCCGTAAATATTGCATTTACGCTTAAAGAGCTTGGTTATAAAGTAGGGCTTCTTGATGCAGACATAGACTGCCCTAATGTTTGTATGTTTTTAGGAATAAATTATGAAGCACCTGGAGAGTATCCAATAAAACCTTTTGAAAAAGATGGTATAAAAGTACTGTCAACGGCCATGTTTGTCGATGATAATAAAAAACCTATAATATGGAGGGGCCCAATGATAGGCAAGATGGTTGCAGAGTTCTTAGAGAATACAGAGTGGGGAGAGATAGATTATCTTATAATAGATTTACCTCCAGGAACCTCAGACGCTCCTCTTTCGATAATACAGTTATTGGATTTAAAAGGTTTTGTCATTGTTACAACACCACAACACATACCTGCAATAAATGCAGTGCGTTCTGGCATGATGGCTAAAAGATTGGGGGTTTCTATACTTGGTATTGTAGAAAATATGTCTGGAAACGCTCCAAAAGGAGGCATAGAAGTAGCTAATACTTTAGGAGTACAGTTTCTAGGAACCGTTAAAAACAATGAGCTTTTTGGTTTATTGAGCGATGAAGGGAAAGTACCTGCTATGCAAGATAAGGAAATAAAAGAAGAGTATATTAAAATAGTAAAACAAATAGTAGGTTGAGTTTTATGCCAGAACCATTTGCAGATCTGTTCAAGGAGTCGGATATCTTTGCAAATAGAGAGGTTCTTTCACCTCATTATGTACCTAAGCATCTTCTTTTTAGAGATAGACAAATAAGTGAGATAGAAAAATCGCTCACGCCTTCGCTTAGAGGCGAGAGAGGAAGAAATGTTTTTATATATGGAAAAACAGGAACAGGGAAGACTTCGTGTATAAAGTATGTGGTTGATAAGGTAAAGGAACTTCCAATAATAAAAGCCAAGATAACATACATAAACTGCAGAATATACAACTCAAGATACAGGGTTTTAAGTAAAATAGCCAGCGATCATATACCACAATATGCTAAAAGAGGATATGGAATAACAGATATTTATGAAAAGCTTATAAACTGGATAGAGGAGGATGGCAAAATTCTTGTTGTTGTGCTTGATGAACTTGATATTGTAAGAGACCTAGATGATCTGCTCTATACGCTAACAAGATCCAATAGTGACATAAAATCAGGAGGCGTAACGCTAATAGGAGTATCTAACAAGATCTCCTTTAAGGAAGCATTAGACCCAAGAAGCCTTTCTACTCTTTATGAAAACGAGTTTGTGTTTCCTCCTTATAACTCATCAGAGCTTGCCGCAATAATAAAGGATAGGATTGATTATGGCTTTAAGCCTAATGTTGTGGATCCTGCCTGTATAAATCTTGCAGCTGCAATTGCGGCAAAGGACAGTGGAGACGCAAGACTCGCCTTAAAGATAATCTCAAAGGCTGGAGAGATAGCAGAAAATAAAGGTCAGAAAACTATAGGAGTTAACGAAATAACCGAGGCCTCTAAGTTTGCAGAAGAGGAGATTGCCTATGAGGTCATAGGTACACTTCCAGAGCATCAAAAACTCATAGTTTATGCAATAGCATTGATGTCCATAACAGGAGGCAGATATAAAAAATTGGATGAAAATAATGAGTCGTTTTTGCTAAGTGGAGAGATATATGGAAGATACAGCTCCTTAGTAGAATCATTGCATAAAGATGTTAAAACAACAAGACTGTATAGAAGATATATAGCTGATTTGGAGATGCAAGGTATAATTGTAAGCCATGAATCAGGCAAAGGAATCAGAGGACATACTAAGTTAATAAAACTTTCTTATCAACCGGAAAAAATTAAGGATATGATAGAAAAAAGTATCTTTAAGGAGGAATAAAAATCAAATTAACCTGATATTAAAAATATTTAAAAAAACTAAATATTGTTAATTAAACTATAGACTTTAGTTGAATGGCTTGAACTTTCTACCGTAGCTGTTGTTTTCATCATTGCTCCTTCTTTTCCTGAAGTTTCCATGTGATGATCTTCTCTGATCATTTCGCCCTTCTCTATTGTAGCCTTCTCTATTTGAGCCGCCTTCACGCCTAAAGCCTCCTCTTTCATGACCTCTATTTCCTCCAAATCTGCGTCCACCGCGATCGTCTCCGCCAAAATGCTCTCTGTTTGATCTTTCATCTTTCAAGAAGTTCATGACTATATCTTTGTAGGAATATGTATCCAGATTTATAAGTTCTATGTTTATCTTTGCTACATACTTTATGTCTTCTATTATATTCTTTTCCTGCCGATTTACAATGGTAAACGCCTTTCCTTCTTTTCCCATTCTTGCAGACCTTCCTACCCTGTGGACATATACAAATGGATCATCAGGAACATCAAAGTTTATAACATCCGTTATGTCATTTACATCTATTCCTCTTGCCGCGACATTTGTAGCTATTAAAAATCTGACTCCTTTCCTAAAATTGCTTAACGACTGTTCTCTTTTTGACTGCGTTAAACCTCCATGAAGAAGCATTGCGTCGAGATTATTTTTCCTAAGAAAATGATGGATTAGATTTGCTTCGCGTTTGGTTTTTAAAAATACTATGGCCTTCCTTGGATTATGTTCATTTATATACGCTAGAAGAGCCTCTAGCTTTCTTGAACCATCAGCTATGAAGTAAAGATGCTTTATCTTCTTTACAGTAAGACCTTCATCCTCACCTATTTTTAACATTATAGGCTCGTGCATATAATTATGCGAGATTTTAACTATTTTATCTGGCATTGTTGCTGAAAAAAGAAGTGCTTGCCTGTTTTTAGGAGTTTCAGAAAGTATATACTCAACATCCTCTATAAAACCCATATCAAGCATTGTGTCTGCTTCGTCTATTACAACTGTGCTTATTTCATATAGATAAAGCGCATTTCTCTTGATTAAATCTATTATTCTTCCAGGAGTGCCTATTATAAGCCTTGGATTTCTTGAAAGCGCATCTATCTGCACATTCATAGAAGCTCCACCATAAACGGTGGCTATTCCAAATCCCCTAGGCTTCAACTTCTCTGCTACAGTAGAAATCTGTAGTGCGAGCTCTCGCGTAGGAGCAAGAACCAGAGTTGTACCTTTTTGATTAGAGTACGCCCTGCTTAATGCTGGCATTAGAAAAGCTAATGTCTTACCACTGCCTGTTTTCGACCTTACAATTACATCCTTACCTGAAAGCAAAAGTGGTACTGCTTTCTGCTGAACCTCTGTTGGAGATATTATGCCATTTCTTTTTAAAACGTCAACAAAGGTAGCATTTAAGGATAGTTCCTCAAATCCTGACAAATTAACACCGAAACAAGAATTAGTTCTTGTTATACTACTTATGTATTAAATATTAAGGTATATTAATGTTGGTATTGTGCCAATAATTCTAGAGTTTATTTATTGACCTTGTAATATACATTATAAGAAAAGAAAAAATAAGAAAAATAAAAATAAAAGAAAAAATAAATCTAAGTTATATTGTTCCAAGACTTATTCCAAAAATCAAGAGTATTATTATGAAGAGCACTATCCAAGTAACAATTAAAACTACTAAAGACATTACCCAACTTATTTTCTGGAACCTTGCAATCCATACAATAATACTAACCAGACCCCATATACCTGCTATCAGTCCAACTATAGCTCCAAGTATCGGTATACCAAAAAGGAAGAACAACACTACAGAGACCATGCTAGCGTATACCATTGCACTTAAGGTTACGTTATAGCCTTGCTTGAACTGTCGCAATAATTTACCAAAAATATGATAGATTATAGCATCAATAAGAAATCCTATAGGTATTATTATCCAAAATAGAATTATTACAAATATTATAGCTAGTACTGCTAATCCTGCACTTAACAAGCCAAATAACCCACTTAAGATAGCACTATGAGAAAATAATCCTACAAGCGTTACAAGTGTTCCGCCAGCCACAGTGCCCATTATAGCAGCAACTATAGCCGTAAGTATCAAAGGTATTAGTGATGCCTTATAATAAAATACCAACGCTTCTGCTACGCCCATTGCTTTAGGATTCTTATCCTTAAGCATGATTATGTCTATTGCTTTCTTCGTTTCGTCAACGAACATCATTTATTCACCAAACCTAATTGAAAAGCAAAGTATTTAAGCATATTTAATATTTCAAAATTATGAAAATGTAGTACTTTGCCTTTTTATTTTAACTTTTCTAAACAGCATTTTTTAAACAATAAAGACTTAGAATATTTCTTAGAATATTTTATATATTTATTTTACATTAGAGATTAGAGTATTATGAAAAAAATATACACAGTAGTAGGTATAATTATCTTACTAGTGATTATTTCTTTAGCTTTTATTTTCATTAATTCAAAAGCAAAAAACATAAACACAGTAGAAAGTTCAAGTAGCATGAATAAAAGTGCAGAGAATTTTTCTCAAAATTTTTGCGTTAATGCAAACTTAAACAAAACGGCCATGGAATATGCATTAAACTCTGATCTTAGATGTTTTAGAACCGATATCTCATTAAATAATAAAACAGAGGGATTTGTAGCAAATATAACAAAACAAGGAGGAGTATACTTAGGGATACTTGATTATCAAACTGTTGGAGCGCAGCCCTCTCCTAATGGTTGCAGTTCAGGATGTAATTGGACATTGAATACGTGGAACGCAAGTATATACAACGCTCTTAAGGCCTATCCCGAAGTTAATGAATGGGAGATATATAATGAACCTCTTGTAGGAGAGTTTATGAGTGGTTATGAGAACGGAAGTGCTCTTAATTACTTTAACATGATAAAATCAGCGTATGTAATAATTAAAAAAGAGGAGCCTAACTCAACTGTTGTGTGTTTTGGAGGAGCAGAACTTTTCCCTTTGAATGATGTACAAATAGAGTACTCATTTTATAGAAAAGTATGGAGTTATGGGGCAGAGAAGTACTGCGACGCAGTTTCAATACACGCTTACTCGTTACCATATTATAACTTATCACAGTATGCTTATCAAAACGTTACACTAAAGCAAGTACTAAACTTTACATTGATGCTTTATGAAAATCTCACTAACAAACCAATATGGATAACCGAAACTGGAATTCCTTCGAATAACTGGATTCAAGGCCTTAACCTTTCGGAGCAAAAACAAGCTTCGTTTTTAAATCAGGAACTGTTATTTTTTTCATCTTACCCGTTTATTAAAAGAGTATATTGGTATACATTGGCTGGAGGAACTGGAGCAGGTGCTGATTTTGGACTTTTAAATGCAAGTACATTGTTACCTAAACCAGCTTGGATTGCTTTTGAGTATTTTTTTAAAAACAATAAAAAAAGCTGAAGAGCCATTAAACAATTATTAATTATATGGTATTAAGTTAAAGTTATATTAAATTTACAAGAAAACCGATTAAAAAGCCCAGAAATATACCAACATAGACCATTCTTTGCTTAATATGATCCACATCTTTGAATTGATGTCGTATCATTGGAAGTATAACGTAAAGTATTGCGCCTATAGCAAGCCCATCGAAAAATATATTGAATGTAATAGAGCTGAAATAATAACCAAAAATTCCGCCAATTACAGTTGGAAGCCCTCCAACTAAAAGCAGAATAAAAATTTTCCATGGTTTTTTGTCTTCTTGTTTTAAAAGTGGCGCGGCTATTGGAAATCCTTCGGTTATATTTTGCAGTATAAAGCCAATTAGTACAACAAGAGCGGCACCTGAAAATAAACCTATGTTTATCGATAAAGAACCGAAAACCAAACCTTCAGTAAGATTTTGCAAACCTATGCCTATTGCAATCATGAGAGAGAGTTTTGTGGGAGTAATACCTCCTATACGGCTTTTTTCAAAGAAATAAAGCATAAAAAATCCAATGGTCAACGCAACTGCAAAGATAACGCTTAATGATATATTTGCTCCGTAGCCGTATAAAGAACCAGTATTGTATAAACTAGGAGCTACATCAGAAAAGATATCAGATATTAAAAATATAAGTATGCCTATTGCTATCGCATTAAGCAACAGTAGTGTTTTTGGATTGTTTTTTTTTCTTAACAGAATAGGCATTGACAAATATATTGAAAAGCCCATTATAAATGAAAAAATTACAGTTCCTATAAAATCTGACATTAGGCATCAATTATAACTAGGTTATAATAAAATATGTTAATATAGTTATATAAAGCTTTTTAATTTATTATTTTTTTATTTTTTAATTATTTCTTATTTTTATTCAGGTTATAGTAAGTCTTCAGCAGTTGCTATACCTATTATGGAGCTATTTTGAACTATAATTATTGCAGGATACTGCTTCAACAAATTGCTTGCAATAGTTAAAGGAGTATTAGCATTCAATGTTGGAAATGGTTCTCTCATTATATCTTTTATTCTAGTATTTTTTTTAACATCGACAAGTAGATTAGTAGTTATTGCACCCACAATTTTTCCATTTTCTAATATAGGAAATTGTGATATTGAGTGTTTTTTGGCCATCTCAATTGCCTTGTCTATGCTCTCAGAACTTTTAAGAGTTATTACTTTACGACGCATTACATCTAACAATGTTTTTTCTTGTTTGTACTCTTGCTCATCTAGTATTTCAAAGATATTGCATGCGGTTTTATAATTAGGTATTACCAGACCGCGCTCTATTTTTGTTAATAAAGACTGACTTATGCCGGCCTTATCAGAAAGTTTTTTTTGTGTAAGACCTAACTTTCTTCTTCGTATAGATATTGAGGTTAATTCTGGAAACATTATATCAAAAAGATTTTGTATTATTTTAATATAAACTTTTCTATAATTTATTCATATATGAATAATTATGACAAGGAATATTAAATATAGGATATAAGCAATAAAAATTGGTTGTTGTGGTTTAAATGGGATTTAATATGAATAAAAAACTCTCACTATTAGACATAAATGTAAGGCCTTTTGAAAGCATAGGAGAGCTTAAAGAAGCAGTTAGATGTAATGATTTATCACATCCACAAAGCAAGTATCCTAGAGGAGGCACTGTAGAATTAACATTATTGGAAAGAAAAATATCAAATATATTCAATTTAAACCCCGAGGGGGTTATGGTGTTTTCTTATGGTATGTCTGCGGTAGTTGCTGCAATAGAACATGCAAGCTTAACTAAAGGAACAACAATAATACACGGAGTTAATGAGTACTCAAATAATAAAAAATATATAGGAAAAACACTCGCAAAACGAGGAGTTTTTGCAGTTGAAGCGCAGTCCTATTCTATAGAACACTTGCAGGAATTAATAGAAAAAACCAGACCACAAGTAATCTTCTTGGAGACCATAGCAAATGGTCAGTCCATGCCTGTTTTGGACCTTGAAGGTTTTTTTAAGATACCATCATTAAAAGATATTGATCCACTTATAATACTTGATAACACATTAGCAGCGTCCATAATTTCTCCAGAAGAAATTTTAAAAGAAGGTTTTAGAGTCATTGGAATTGAAAGCGGTCTTAAATTTTATACAAAACATAGAGGGTCTTTTGGTTTTGCCTATACAAAAGATCTAAAAATAGCTAATGAGATTAAGGAGTATAGAAAACAAACAGGCACTGCCCCAGATCTTTATCAAACAAAACTGGTAAGTGAGAGATTAATAGGAAAATTTGAGCTTTATCAAAGGAATGAAAGGATCTTTAGAAATGCCATGTTATTAGCAACAATATCGGCTGAAGCAGAACATGAAGGAGCTTTGTTTTCCATAACGTATCCTAATCTAAAAAGCCATCAGAATTTTGAGTTTGCTTCTAAAAAATTCCCTGGAGGAGCCGCGCCTTTATTTTTTATAAAACCTATAGGAAATAAGAATCAGTTCGATGTTGCGGAGAGTTTATTAAAAAACCCAATAATAAAAGAGGCATGTGTTATAATTGAAAGTTTTGGATATGACTTTACTGCAATATGGCCTAATGCCGATCTTAACTTTGTAAGAATATCTGCTGGCACTGAGGAAGAAGAAAAGGTAAAAGAGCTTGGATATGCAA
>JAKACG010000027.1 GCA_021821605.1 Microcaldota archaeon
TAAAAAATGGATGCTCAGTAAAAGATTTGTGCCAGGTGCAGGTCCAGTAAATGCTAAAGTTATGATAATAGGCCAAGCGCCAGGTAGGCAGGAAGATGAAATGCTACTGCCATTTATAGGAAGAAGCGGCATGCTATTGAATGAAAAGATTAAACGATTGGAAATTGAAAGAGAGCGTATTTATATAACAAGCTGTGTTCAGTTTTTTCCTCCTAAGAATAGAATGCCTACTGAAGATGAAGTAGAACTATGCAAACCATTTTTAATGGCGCAGATAGAGACCATAAAGCCAAAGTTCATAATCCTCTTAGGCAGCCTTTCAGCTAAGGTAAATTTAGGTATAGAAAAGGTATCTGAGATGCACGGACATATAATAGAAAAAGATGACACAGCATATATGATTACATTTCACCCTGCCGCAGGATTAAGATTTAAAAGAATTAAAGAAATAATGGATAATGATTTTGATATATTCAAGAAATGCATTGAAAAAAGATATAATAATAAAGATGTTTAATGTAATATATTATCTATGGGCTTGTAGCTTAGCTTGGTTGGAGCACCCGACTGATATGAACTTTTTGATAAGTTTAATCAAAAAATGCAGAGATCGGGAGGTCGAGAGTTCAAATCTCTCCGGGCCCAGTACTTTTTTCTCTTTTTTAACATTAGGAAAGCAATTAAAATATATAGGTGTTATAAATATTGCTATGGGTTATTATGAAAGTAAATAATCTTTTTGGAAAAGGAGCTAAACTACAAAGTGCAATGGAGTATCTTATCACCTATGGTTGGGCTATATTGGTACTCGCTATTGTAATTTCGTTGCTATTTGCGCTTGGAGTATTTAGTAGCAATAATAACACAAATCTTTGCGTTATTAACCAGGGCTTTGGTTGCTTGAATTATTATATGAACACCAATGGAATTGCAGTACTTACAATAACACAAACAACAGCAACATACATAAATATAACAGGGATAGGCTGTTCTTCAGACCCTAATAATGAACATGTGCTTGCTCCTCAAACTGCTTCTAGACAGGTTTATCTTGCATATGGATCTGCATACAACTTTACAGTACAGTGTTATACAGCTTCTGGAATACCTTCATTATCTTTAGGCCAAACCTTTTATGGATCTATTTATATAAATTATATAAATGATGTGAACGACTTCCCTGGTTCTGCTGCAGGGAAATTGATTATAACGCCAAGTGTTTCTGGAGCAATTAAAAGTCCAAGCGAGATATTAGCTTACTTGCCCATAACTATTACAAATTATCAATCAGTATCCGTACCTTCCGGTTTTCAACAGATGATTTACTTTAACCCTTCATTATCTATTTATAGCTCTAACGAGATGCTTAATTTAAGCAATATAGAGTTTACAACCTCTCCAGACGGGATTGGAACACCTATTAATGCATGGATAGAAAGCGGTGCAAGCAGTAGCTCAACCAATACAGTACTTTGGATATCGCTGCCGCAAGGCATAGCTTCTAATGGTGGTACAGAAACGATATACATGAACTTTTTAAACAATAATGCTCCGGTAACATATGGTTATACGGGATATGCACCGCAACTATGGTGCGCTTCTGGATGTTTTCAAAAATCATATGCCGAGTATGACAATGGACCTGGTGTTTTCAATTTTTATGATAACTTTTCTGGTACATCCTTAGATTCTAAATGGCAAGTAATAAGTGGTTCTGGAACAGGGGTTGTTGTGGATAATGGACTTTCTGTATCAGGTAATTATGTTCAATCATATTATAGCTTTAACTCATTGCAGTACGTACTTGATGAGTATGCAGGATTTAATTCAATGGTAGAGTACTGTGAAAATAATTATGGAACTGACCAATTTGCTATATGTTCAGAGGTTGGATACTCAGTACTTGATGATGGTGGCCCAAGTTTTCCTGCTTTAATTAATCCAATGATTGGAGGCGATTATTATTTAACATCTTTATGGATGGGTGGTAGTAGCTCTAATACGCTTTATGGCTCATTGAATTATGGAGCTCCAAGTTCAACTATTGGCAACAATTACGGTGGAACTGCACATGTAAGATTTTCTTCATATAATAGCTTAGGAAGTGATATTGCTATTTGGGTTAGAGTACGAAACTATCCTCCTAATGGAGTTATGCCGGGATTTGTTTTAGGAAATCCAATAAGTTGATATTTATGAAGGCTTTTTATATTGTGCACGGTTTTGTCCAAGGAGTTGGATATAGAGCTTTTGTATCAGGAGTTGCTGTAGGATTAGGAATAAATGGTTTTGTTAGAAACTCTGATAATGGAAGTGTAGAGATATTTGCAATAGGAGAAGAAAACAAATTAAAGCTATTTGAGGAAAAGATAAATACAACAATAGGAAAGATTGAGGTGCTGAGCATTGAAAAGAAAAAAGAGTTTCCTAAAGAGTGCATGAAAAAATATAATAGATTCATAATAGAGGAAACTACTACACACTGAACTCGTCTAAAATAGATGGAACTACCACATTATACTTTTTACCAATGCTTATCTTAAGTTGTTCTGATTTGTACTTTTCGCCATGTACTATAAATATGTTCTTTAGATCTTTTATTTTGCTTATGAAATGAAGAAGTTGCTGCCTGTCAGCATGGGCCGAAAGATGATATTTTTCTATTCGCATTTTTATATTTACTTTTTTAGTACCAAGTATCAAACTGCGGTTTCCATCAAGAAGTGCTCTTCCTCTTGTTCCTTCTGCCTGATATCCTACAAAAATAAGTTTGTTTGACTCGTTTCCTCCAAGAGCTTCAAGATACCTTAAAATAGGGCCTCCGGAAAGCATGCCACTGGTGGTTACTATTATGCATGGATTTTTTTCGCCTATTACCTTTTTTCGTTCTTTTAATGTAAGCACATGCACAAAGTTCTTACTTTTAAAAGGATCATCGTCATTCATAAGTATTCTTTTTTGCAGTTCATCCCTGCAGTATATGACATTGTGCCTGTGTATTCTCATAGCTTTGTTTACCATTCCGTCCATGTATATTGGTACAGCAGGTATTACTCCGGAGCGCATATAATCGTCTAGTATAAGAACAACCTCCTGAGCCCTTCCAACACCAAAGCTTGGAATTACTACTTTTGAGTTATTTTTAAGAGTTTCAGCTATACTGCCTGCCATCTTGTTCAAGATTATCTTCTCTGCAGGAAACATATCTTCATCGCCACCATAAGTGCTTTCTGTTATTAAAGTATTTTCGCTTAAATCTTCAGAGTAGCCAGGATCAAGAAGCTTTGTTGTCCTAAAGTTAGCATCGCCGGTGTATAGAAGTTTCTTATCTTTTACCTTTATCTCTATCATTGAGCTACCAAGTACATGCCCAGCTGGAAGCAGCCTTATCTCCATATCCTTTATTTTAAATGATTCGTAATACTCCTTAAGCTTGAACTGCTTAGCAAGCTTGGCTAAGCCTGCTTTGCTGACATTTGCCGGATTTGAGATCTTGATGTAATCATTTATTAGTATATTCACAAGCTCAAATGTAGGCTTGGTAGCGTATATATAATTAGAATAACCAATAGTAAAAGCGTGAGCTAGATAACCGCAATGATCAAGATGTGCATGTGAAATTATTATTGCATCTACAGAACATAGTAATTCATCAGGAATAAGAGGATACTCGTGTGGCTCTGCCATCTTTACTCCGCAGTCAAGCAGCACCTTGGTTTCGTTGCTTTCGATTAAGATGCAACTACGCCCGACCTCAGAAGCTGCGCCGTAGAAGCGTATCTTCAATTACTCCCCATCGTAATCGTTTTCGCCCTGCTCTTTTTTGCCTTTTATTATGGCTATATCTGCAAGACTGATCTCTATAGGTTTCTGCTCCGGCTGCTTTTCTCGTTTATGGGGGGTTGAAGAAGATCTTCTTTGCTGTCCGCTTAGTTTTCTAAGCTCATTGTATAGATCATCTAACTTCTTTTCTATCTCAAGTATTTTTTTGTTTGAGTCCTCTATATTTTTATTTAGCTCTGCTATATCCCCTACTATGAACTCTGCCTTTCTTTTTGCGCGATAGCTTTTTATAGCTTCGTTTAGCTGAGCATCTATCTCGTTCTTTTTTCGTATTAGATCTTTTTCTACATCTAGAGTATATGCCTCGGTTGAGATCCTAAACTCCAATCTTTCTTTTCTTCTGCGTAGATAGCCAATATTTTTAGTATTATTCTTACTTGCAGCTTCGGTAAGTTTTTTTGTAGCTTCCTGTTCTGCAAGTTTATAAGCTAGCTTTCTTTTAAATCGTTTAATATCAAAGATTGTTTTGGCCTTTAGCTTTCTCTCTTCTTCTATAGCCTTTGCAAGCTCCTTTTGACGCTCAGTTGCGCCTTCTGGAAGTTTTATTGAGTAATCAAATTGTGAAGACTGCCTTTGAGCTTGTCTTCCTTGAACAGAGTTATTCTGTGTTACTGTCGTGGCAGAAGCCTTAGTAGTAGAATCTTCCTTTGTAGCAGGAGTAGTTTCGGTGCTTTTCTCATCTTGCAATGTACTTACAGTACTTAACTTTTCTTCCAGTCAATCGCCTTATTTCTTTTTATTATTTTTAATATATTAGTTTTAATTTATTTGTTTTTCTTGATCTAATACCGAACTGTATACCTCAAGCAATTTATCGGTTACTTTGCTTGGAGAAAACCTCATCGCAGTGTTAACTGCCTCTTTAATATATGCATCTGAATTATTTAAAGCTTTTTCTATCTTTTTTGAGCAAGCAAGATAATCGCCGGGATTGAATTTTTCTCCGTTTTTACCATTAATTATAAGCTCCTTTAAAGCTAAATAATCAGCACATACCACTGGTTTTCCTGACGCCATAGCTTCTAACGCAACTATACCCTGAGTCTCAAATGTCGACGGTATGCAAAAAACATCGGCAGCTGCATATACCTCAGGAAGCTTCTCTCTGCTTATAGGACCTAAGAACTGCACATTTTCTAGGCCTAGTCTTCGCATTATTGTTTTGTAATATATATCGGCAGGACCTGAACCTGCAATTAGAAACTTTATGTCCTTCTTTTTCTTTGAAAGCTCCTTTGCTGCTTTTAGCAAAACATCTAGCTTCTTTTCCTTACTAAGCCTGCCTACATAAAGCACTATTTTTTCATTATCTTTTATACCCATTGATTGCCTAAATTGATCTCCGTTTATTTTAGGCGTAAAGTGAGTTGTATCGACGCTGTTTGGAACGGTAGTCACTGTATTTAGGCCATGATGCTTGAGCATCTGTGTTATTACGGTTGATGGAGAGATAGTAACATTACATTTTTTATAGAAAAAAATAACATACTTCCACAGATACTTACTGGTAAGTTTACGTAGCTGAGGATTTTTGGGGTAATAATCATTTATAACTGATTTATTGTTTACCATAGTATGAAATGAACCTACAATAGGATACTTACCTAATTTTGCACTCATCATACCTGCAAAACCCATGAAAAAAGGTGTCTGTGCATGTATTATATCTATATCAAGCTTGTTTAATTTTAATATAGAGTTATAAGGAAACAAAGCCATACTGTATTGAGGATATGGCTTAAAACCAACCCCAGGATATAGAAAAATATTCTTGCGCTTAGGCGTCTTTGAAAGAAATTTAGTGCTCGTAAATATATATACAGAATGACCACGAGACTCGAGCTCCTTCTTGAAGTTTGTTATAGAACTTACTACGCCATCTATTGCAGGCTCGTAAGTATCGGTATAAAAAGCAAGATTGAGCTTTTCCATCTATACACTATTATAAAGGTACTGCCTCTCCTCCAGCCGATTTTATTTTTTCAACTGCTTTCTTGGAAAATGCGTCTGCCTTTATTAACGCAGGTTTTGTTAATACTCCATTGCTAAGTACTTTATAGCCTCTAAGTTCCAACAAAGGTTTTGCCTCTTTGGATAACTCTGCTTTTTTTGATAACATGTCTAGGTTTATGACATTAAGCTTAGTTGCACCCCATCTAGTAAAACCAGGCTTTCCTATCCTGTCCTTTTCATACTTAACCATACGTGTCCATTTATGTTTTCTGCCTGCTTTTCCAGTGCCTCCTCTACTACCTGCACCTCTGTTGTTTTTCTTGTTTCCAGCGGCCCAGGTTCTTCGACCCAGATTTTTTCTGTTCTTCTTAACTCTTCTTAGTACCATAAATAAACCCTTTATAACATTCTTTTAATTAGTGTATTTATATCCTCTCCTCTATAACCAAGCGCTCCGCCAGAGCTGTAACCTTTTTTGGTGCCTTCATAGCCATGCCTTGGAGGATGCATAGTTATGCTTTTATTTATTATGCTCTTAAGATTCTTTTTGCCCTTTTGAACAGAGTCTAGCTCTTCTTTTTCTAGTTTTATGCCTTTTGCATCGAAAAGTTTATTTAGAGTATCCTCTTTTATCTCTCCATAAGTAATAAAATCATTGCACTTTTGTATCATGCCTAAATTTGATTTGCTTCCATAGACTATTGCAAGATTATTAACCCTTTTGAGATTTAATCTGCTTAATGTCTCGGTAATGCTCTGTCTGACTCCGACCCTACCTCTAACTCTTATTATTGCAAGTAATTTATTTTCCAACTTTGAGTTCATAAAAAGACCTTATCGCTTAATATTTTCAAATAGACCTTAACGTTATGCATGATATTGAGTTATAAAGCTATATATTACTTTCTGACAGTGTTTTGTGAGAGTATATAATAAAAGTTAATAAAAGTATTAAAACCCATAATCTATTTACATATTAAAGTATTTAAATATTAACACATAATATAAACCATTGATGTTTATGCGCGGAATTGTATATATACTTGCTTTTATGAGCTTTTTTTATATTTTATCAAATGCATACGCTTACTATAATATAACATATATAAACACCACTCTTATTCTTAATCCGAATCAAACCGCACATGTCATAGAGGTTTTTACCGTATACGCAAGCAATACTTCAATAGCCACATATCAACAAAATAAAGATGCAATTGGAGTAACACTTAGCGAGTGGCAAAAGGTACTATTAACAAGTGGATTAGAGCAGCATATACTTGGAGGAGGACATAGTTTTTACAACTTTGAGTTCCTTCCAGGACCTATGATAGCAGTTCCAGGAGGAGGATATGCAACCATGACAATGAACTATTACGTTAAAAACGCAACTATAATAAAAAATATAGCTCCTAGAAAATTTGAGTACTCATTTAACAACAGCATCTTTAATTTTGAGCAGGAAGCAAGTGGTCAGATACTACCAAGCAACACTAGATTAAACTTAATCATACCTAATGGTGCAGATTTAGTAAGTATTTACCCTTTGCCAGACACGCCAAAGCCTAATTTTGTAGGCAATTATAGCAATGACACAGAGTTTTCATGGTATACTGGAGAGCCTCTTTCACAATTTTCATTCCAGTATGTAATAACAGAATCTCCAGAGACCGAGGTTTTGAACTACTTAAATAATGTATATACTAACTACTCTACAGAGATGTTTTTGGGCGTTGTCCTTTTAATAATAATAGGAGTAGTATATTTCTATAGAAAAAGCAGGCAGTAATCATACAACAATTAATGATTTATTATATTATGGTAAGAGTTTTATACTAACAAAAGAATCTCTAAAATAAAATGATGAACATATTGTCAGCGTAGATGTTCAGACTCAAAGATATCATATTTAGATAGTATAATCTTACTTGCTTGTGGTTTTGTCTTTTTTATTATAGAAAGAAGCATATCCATAGATAATACCTCTTTGTTCTCTGAATCATAGTCATCACCATTCTGCTCTATTGTTTTTTCAAGAGCTTGCATCTTTGCCTCTCTGCAAATCTCTACTATTTCAGCTCCAGTATAACCACTGGATGCAGATGAAAGAGTAGCAAAATTTATATCTGAAGCAATAGGTGAGTCCACAAGTGTCTTTCTAAAAAGCTCCTCTCTTGCATCCTTTCCTGGAGGTTTAACATATATTAATTTATCCAACCTCCCAGGACGAATTAATGCAGGATCTATGGCTTCTGGCCTGTTTGTAGCCCCTACAAGGACAACACCCTCAGTTTCCTTAAGTTCTTCGAACTCTCTTAGGAACTCTGAGGTTATCTTTATTCCTAGTTCACTAGTATTGGAGCGGTCAGGAACAAGAGAGTCTATTTCATCTATAAAAATAACAGATGGAGCATTCTCCTTTGCCCTTAGAAATGACTCCTTTATTGTATTGACTGCATTATCATATCCTTCCTTACTTAAATCAGAGCCAAGTATGTGAATAAGTTTTATATCTGAGTATTGGTTTGATACTGCCTTCATCAGCATTGTCTTTCCACACCCTGGCGGACCATATAAAAGAATACCAGTTATGTTCTTAATCTTGTAAGACTTTACTAGATTAGGATGTTCCAGAGGTATGCGTATAGCCTCATCTAAGGCTTTTTTAGCTTCCGATATATTGATAACATCATCTAAAAGAATCTCCTGTTTCTTTTCTACCAACTCTGGATTAAGCCTTCTTTCAAAGTCTATCTTGAACTTCTCATATAGCTCTAACTGTGACAGAGAAGTAGAAGGCTTTACAGAACTTATGACCGTAAGTAAATCGGAGGTCTGTATCTTGAGAGGCTTTGAGTTTTTTATAGCCTCACCAGCAACCTTAGCCGCAGTTTCCGAGAATATTGCTGAGATATCTGCACCTGAAAATCTGCTCGTTAGCTTTGCAAGTTTTTCATAATCAAGATCTGAACTTACAGGATACTTTGCCGCATATTTTTTAAAGATCTCAAGTCTGCCGCTTTTATCTGGTAGAGGCATGTATATTATACGATCAAATCTACCAGGCCTCAATAAGGCAGAATCTATAAGATTAGGTACATTTGTAGAACCAACTATTACAACGCCATCTATTTTTTGAAAGCCGTCCATCTCGGAGAGTAGGTCCGAAAGGAGCTCTCTGTTTGACTCACTTGTAGAGTCGGCTCTCTTAGCGCTTATACCATCTATTTCATCAAAGAACAATACAGTAGGTGTATGTGCCCTTGCAGAGTCAAAGATCTTTGAAAGTGCCTTTGAGCTATCTCCTGGACTTGATGAGATTATTGAGGATGCTTTTACATAAATGAATCTTGCGCGTATTTCTTTTGATATTGCACGCATAAGCATTGTTTTTCCAGTCCCAGGAGGACCAAAAAGAAGTATGCCTTTTGATGGTTTTATATTATATGCACCGGAGATTCCTTTATGCTCAATTGGTTGTAATATAGCTTCTGTAAGCTCATTTTTGGTTTGGTCATAATTACCT
>JAKACG010000028.1 GCA_021821605.1 Microcaldota archaeon
GATTTTAACTTTTGGGATAAATATACATTGGTTTTTATGAAAGCGCAATCCGCGATGGAATATCTAATGACATATGGTTGGTCAATACTCATAATAGCAATAACCCTAGTTAGCCTTTTTGAACTTGGATTTTTTAATGGGAAAGGTGGTTCTATATCTCAAGGGTGCATATCGGAATCAGGCTATCTTTGCTCAAACCCTATTTTATATACTTCAGGGGTGCTAATTACAAATGTAGGTAGTATTGGTCAAAGTATAACCATAACCGGTACAGGTTGTTCTCTCAATAGTACAAATCCTTCTATAACTCCAGTTGTTTCACAATCGTTAAGCTCCGGCGAAGTTGTAAGCTTGCAGTTTCAATGTCCATTGTCATCTAACTCTATAGGGTCAAGCTTTTCTGGTTATCTTTGGGTGCAGTACAGTAATTCATATCAAAGTAATCTTACCTCTTTAATAGGTAAGGTTATTGTAAGTATATCAGAAGCCGCTCCATCTCCAGAAGAGTTGCTTTATACCGCAAACTCAAACAATACGGTATCTGTTTATGACTTAGCTACCGGTTCGATAAAACACACTATAACCGGAGCTGGTCTAAATCAACCAAGAGACATAATCTTCTCTTCAAACGGTACAAATGCCTTTGTGTTAAATAATGGAGATAATCAGGTGCTTGAGTTCAATACCGCAACAAACTCAATAATAAAAACCTTCCAGATGTCAAATTACGGCATAACTAACCTTGCAGGAATAGCATTAAACCCATCTGGAAATATACTGTATGCAGCTAATTATGGTCCAAACGGTTCTGGCAATAGCATATATGAGATAAATATTAGTTCTGAAAACGTTGCAAATACAATTAAAGGTATACAGTGGACAGGCTCAATGGTTCTTTCACCTAACGGTCAGTATTTATACTCTACTGGTTGTAACAATCCAAATATAGATATTATAAATCTGGCTAGCGGACTTGTAGTAAATACTATTTATGGTTCATTAAACTGCGAAGAAGGTATGGCAATATCTAACAATGGCAATTACTTATACATATTAACAAGAAAACCTAATATAACAATAGCAAGTACTATATCAAATAGCATAGTTGGAAATATAATAGGCACCAACTTCAATGCACCTACTGGTTTGGCTCTTAACGAAAGCAATGGAAATATTTACATACCAGACCAAAATGCCGGAGTGGTATGGGTTGCAAATGTTATTTCTAATACTATAACTAACCATATAACCTTTCCAAATGGTGGAGGCAGTGGTGGTATTGGCTATCTTCCAAACACCAATTATATGTATCTTCCAAATGCAAATTTAAACTTAATAAATATACTTGACATGGCAACAAACACCATACTATCAAATACTATAACCATAGCAGAAATTAATGGGCCTTTCTCAATAGCAACCTCTCCAGACAGTCCATATCTGTACATGACTAATCAAAATGGAGATACGGTATCAATAATAAATCCGGCTACAAACAGTACAGATGGCTCGATATCAGGCTTCAAAATTCCATGGGGCATAGCCATCTCTCCAAATGGCAAAACAGCATACGTAGGTAATGATGGAAACAATACCATTTCAATAGTTAATCTTGCAACAAATAAAATAACTGGTACAATAACAGGTGCTAGTTGGCCTGCTGGATTAGCGGTATCTGGAAATGGACAGTATCTTTACGCTACAAACTTTTACAATGGACAGGTTAATGTATATAACCTACAGAGTTATTCATTAATAAATACCATTTCTGGATTTGGTAGAGATGTTGCCGTTTCAGTATCGCCATCAAATCTTGATTCTTTGTATGTTACCAGTGAATGTTGCAACGAAGCGAATATAACTCTTGCAAGTATATCTCAAGCTAAAACGGAAAATACAATTTCAGGAAGTGTAGGTGGTCATGGCGATTTTGGAGTAACATTTCTTCCTAACGGACAATATGCATATGCCGTAGGTAATGGTGCCTATATTATAAATACAGCAACCAACTCAATAACCGCAAGCATATCTGGATTACAATCTTCTGTAGGAGTTGCGGTTTATTCCTTATACTCTTACAATAATTAGCGGTTAATAAATCTATTAGTTAGGCTTTCAAATCAATTATAAAAGCTTAAATGACGAGGTAAATTCATCTATTTCTTTGCTTTTCCAAGGGCCTACTCCTAACGCAGTTACCGTTCCTGGTGGCAGTTGTGTAAGTCCTGCATCGCTTACTAATGCACATGGAATATCTTTGTACTTAAAAGCCTCAAAAAGTTTTTTAAGAACTTTATCATCATTTACCTTAAGGACAATCTTCTTTTCTCCGGTATTTAACCATTCCTTTGCTACTTTGTTATCTTTTTTTTCAGCGTTGAAATATGCCATCAATGAAGCATGGGCTACCTGCGCCGCTGTTTTTCCCTTACTCATTTCTATATCATTTCTTACTAATATAGCCTGTTTTATCTCTTCCATGCTCAAACACCTTTATTTTTATACTAATCAAGTAACTACTGCTATACATTAACTTAATCTTTTCTTAGAAAGTCTTTTATTGACATTGTCATCTTATTTATCTGTTTTACCTCTTTTTTCTCTTCAGGGCTTAGTTCTTTTTTAGAATTTATGCTGCTTTCTATTGCCTCAAGCATCTCTAGCCATTCTTCTGCATCATCTTTTATAATATGCATTACCGTCTGGTCCTTTGAAAGAATCTCTAAAAGATCTATGAGCTTAGAGTTGTCGGTAACCTCCTCTCCTCTGTTAAGTTTTTCAGTAAGGTGTGTTTTTAGCTCATCTATTTCATCCTTATTGTACTTATCATTAATGCCGACTACACTTTCCATTCCCTTGACAAAACTTTTTACTGAGTTATACAGCTTTTTTATAATCTCATTTACCGACATGCTTTTAAAGTCCAAAATCACACCTTTTATATTTGGTATTACTTTCTTCTATTCCTTTTAAGTTCAATTGCCTTGGATGCTAATACCGCTCCTGCGCCTAAGCATGTTGCAGTTATACCTGCAAAGAACAACGTATCGCATCTTATAGGCATGTTTTGAAAAGGGCGTATATTTAGTCCATGAGCTACAACGCTATATGCAGCTGAGCCTTCAAAAATAACTGCCGTTGTACTAGAAAATATGCCTGTCAACGCGCGTTTTTTAAGGCCATCATTTTTGATTGTGATGCTTTCTTCAAAATTTGATAATGACTTGTCAAATACCTTTTTTATAACCGGTATTGTAAGCAATCCAATCGACGTAGCATCAAAGTATGTAAGGCCATTGCCTGAGTTTCCAGTAGCTCTTACAAAAATATCCATGCCTAAATTAACCAAACCGGCAGGAAGGGCGGTTTGCATAGCAATAATATCTATAGTTTTTCCTAATACCTTGCCAAACTCAGATCTATGCTCATTTGAGTTATGCTCATTATTTTTGTTTACTCCCTTCAAAGTTGAATATGCCATAGATACTTTAACATAACAAAAAATTAATATCTTTCTCTTGCAACCTTAAAATCTATGACTACCTCTATTATTTTAGGCGAGTAAGGTCTTACGACCCTCCACATAATAACCTCAAATTTCATTTTCCTTGAAGAAAAGAAAGCATTAAGTTTTTTAACAAGATTTTCTAAACCTCCATTTATATCAACAAAAGCATAATAATGTACCACGCATTTTTTCTTTGCTATTATAGCTACCGAATCAAGAAATGACCCTGCATCTTTTGGAAGTGGCATTATCACCCTATCGGCAAAGTTAGGGTAGTTCTTAGACACTCTCTTAACATCACCACTCACTGCAACTACATTTTTTGTATTGTTTAGCTCTATATTTTCCTTCATATACCGCGCGGCCTTTCTGTTAATCTCAATCCCTACTACATTAGCTTCTTTATTTTTCAATGCGAGCTCTATAGCAAAAGGACCAACCCCTGCGAACATAACTACAACATTTTCATTTCCTTTTGAAAGTGCAGCTATTCTGCTTCTTTCAAACGATAGTCTTGTAGAAAAAAATGTATCCCTTATATCAAATTTCATAACTGCTCCATTTTCTTTATACTCGGTGATAAAACTTCTCCTTCCGATTACGTGACTGTACTTTCTTTTTCTATATCTTCCTTTAACGGCTCCCTCCTTTCTTATCACCGTGGTGATATTTTTATTTACCTCCATTATCACAGAGCCTATTTTTTTAGCAATCTTGGCATTAGCGTCTATGATTGCTATATTTCCTATGCATTCAAAGCCTCTGGGAGCATTCTCATAATTATCTCCTAAAGCCTTTTTCAACATCATCTTGTAGCTTTTCATATCATTCTGAGTATCAAATGTAACTCTAACTACCTTCCCTCCTAGTTTACTTTGCAAAAATATAGATGTATCTTTGTTCATATTCCTTACAGGAAAATATATAAATGAATTCCTGCTCATTACTTTGTGTTTATTATCAAGTAGCGTATGCTTTGTCAGGTACTTGCGTACCTTCTCTGCATTAACTTTGCTTACCTTTATTCCAATCATAACATCAGGCATATACTTAAATAGTTTAAAGTATTAAACAGTAGTATAATTTATAATTAACATCAAAAATTTATGTGGTCTTATGTATTTAATAGTAAGAGTTACCTCAAGCCAGGAAAAGATTACTGCAGATATACTTGAGAATAAGGTACGCATGACAAATATACCTATTTACTCAATAATATTACCTAATGGAATGCGGGGCTATCTTGTTTTAGAGTGCGAAGATGAAAACGCATGCAGAGAGCTAATACTAAACGAGCCACACGTAAAGGGTGTTCTTTCAAAGCCTCTTACAGAGGAAGAGATCTCAAAAATGCTTACAGTTAAGCAAACTTCACAAAAAATAGCTATAAATGATGTTGTGGAGTTCATGTCAGGTCCATTCAAAGGCTACAAAGCAAAGGTTAAGAAGGTCGATACGGTAAAGGACGAGATAACAGTTGAGTTGATGGACGTGGCAGTTCCAATACCTGTAACAACTAAATCTAATATTGCAAAAATAATACAAAAATCTGAGGTAGTGTAATGCCAGATGTAATAATAAACGGTTTGATAGAAGGAGGAAAAGCAACAAGCGGCCCACCATTCGGTCCTGCTTTAGGTCCAATGGGTGTAAACATAAATGAGATAATAGCAGAAATAAATAAGAAAACTGCTGCTTTTGAAGGCATAAAAATACCTGTAAAGGTAATAGTTGATCCTTCTACAAAAAAGTATAAAGTAGAGGTTGGTGCTCCACCAACAAGCGCTCTTATTCTAAAAGAACTTGGAATCTCAAAAGGTGCAAAGACAAAGGAAGAAACTCCTGGAGATATGAGTATAGCTCAGGCAAAGAAGGTAGCAGAATCAAAAACCATGAGCATGTATGGCAATACTATAAAGGAACGTGTGACTCAGGTTCTTGGAACCTGTAAAAGCATGAACATAAAAGTAGAAGGCATGGATGCAAGAGAAGCTATAAAGAAGTTAAAGAACGGAGAGCTAAAGATAGCATAAAAATGAGAGCTTCAAGAAATTTTTCTTTTAAGCTGCTGCATAATACTTTAGATAAGAACTTTAATCTTGGCTCATGGTGGCCTGGAACTACAAAGGATGAGATCTTCATAGGTGCTATTCTTACACAGAACACAAACTGGAAAAATGTAGAAAAAGCACTATCTAATTTAAAAGAAAAGAATCTCCTTTCACTTAACTTTATATCTAACTGCAATATCATTGAATTAGAAAATGCAATAAGGCCTAGTGGATTCTATCATCAAAAGGCAATACGCCTTAAAAAGGCCTCGTTTTACATAATAAGTAAGTATGGTTCCTTAGATAGTTTCTTTAAAAAAGATGTTGCACAATTAAGAAAAGAGCTATTGTCATTAAATGGAATAGGCCAAGAAACAGCAGACTCTATACTGCTTTATTGTGGAAATAAACCTATTTTTGTAATTGACGCATATACAAAAAGAATAGCAAAACGAGTCTTTGGATATGATGATAACTTAACATATGAGGAATTGCAAAGAACTGTTCATAAAGAGATAACCCCCAATACAAAAGAGTATAAAAAATTTCATGGCGAGTTTGTAGAGCTTGCAAAAAAGAATTGCAAGAAAGAACCAATATGTATAAACTGCCCTATTAAAAAATATTGTGTATATTTTTCAAGTAATAAATAATTATTTAATCGATTCTTTCGGCGTATAGAAATCCTAAAACTTTTGGATTAGGCGTATTTGGATCATTCCAAGAAAGACGCTTATTTCCATCTACTTTAAATCCTGCATCTTCAAGCTTCTTTTTAATAGGTAAATAACCTTTGTGATATTCAAACATCATCCTTTTAAAAATTCTTAACGTATCTCTCTTTGCTGTAAGTATCGCATCATATTCACATCTTTCACAATCCATTTTAAGTACTGCATCTTTTTGTATTTTGTATAACTTAACAATATCATCAAGACTTAAAATCTGTGTCTTAATTCCATTATTATCTATCAACAATTCACTATAAGCAGTAGAATTAAAATCTTTAGGTATGCTTATAATCTTTGTTGTGCCAACACCTTTTCTTTCTAAAATAACATTATTTATTTGATTTTCTTTTATTGTTTTCATTGCACATTCATAATTTTGTGAATACGGTTCAAACGCGACTATTTTTTTTGCTTCATTTGCTGAGAACCAAACTATCGTATCGCCCATACATGCTCCAACATCCACTACTTCTTTGTTTTTCACATCTAACCATTTATAATTCTCTCCCAAAAACTGTTCTCCTATAAGATGTATTAAACTGCGTTTTTGAGAAGGGGTTTTATAATAAAATTTATAAATTTTGTTTTTATAATTAATTGATACATATTTTTCAAGTTCATTCTCTTTTATATTTGAATATGCAGGAACAAGAAACTTTTCATATCCCATTATTATATTTTCAAGTTCGTTATCTTTTATATTTTCTAAAACTTGCGAATCTACCCCTAATTTTTTGTTTATTTGTATTTGATTATCCAAGAGCATTTGCTGAATTCTAAGCTGCGTAATGGTTGCATCGTAAGACCATCTTTCTTTTTTGCCAACAATTTCATCTATATATGGAGAAGTTGTAGTATTTATCCTATGCATTTCAGACATTACCTTATACTTATAAAATATATATCCAACTATAGGCTGTATACCTACAAATATTATTGTTATTAGAAAAAATCCTCCTAATCCTAAAACATGAAGAAAAGTAGCAGAATAAAGAAGTAGTGCGTAAGTTATCAATGATATTCCAAAACCTATTTCTGAATAGCCTTGCTTTGCCAAATACCATAACTTCGCTACTTTAATTTTAATTGACATATTTTCATCTATTAAGCCTTTAATTTCCAATTTTTATATTTAATTAGAGCTTCAGAATAAGATTTTTGATATTTATCTAAAGAATAATTTTTGCTATGAGTCCATGCATTATATCTAAACTTATTATAGTCTTTTCTTATTTTTTCCACAAGTTCTGGTATCTCAGAAACATCATCAAATAGATATCCATTTCTTTTCTCTCCATCTAAAATCAATTCATCTAGTGCCGTACCTCTTTTCAAAAGTAAAGGCAATCCATACGCTTCAGCTTCAACAGAAGGTAAACTTGCACCCTCGTGATAGCTATTCAGTACAAAAATATCTGAATTATTCAAGTAGGTATCTATTTCTGGCACTTTGCCTATAATTTTTATTTTTCCGTTGTCATATTTCTTCGCTTTTTTGTAATTATCTTTATATTCAGTAACGCTATAATTATCTCCAAATGTAGTAAGGTAAAGGTTAGATTCATTGCAAAGTTTTGCAAGTTCAGGAACACCCTTACTATTGCTATACCTTCCATAAGATAATAATCTTGGTTTATTTATATTTTTTATAGATATTTCTGAGAAGTTTTTTTTGTGATATGGCATTGTAACCGATATATTTTTTTCTTCAAAACCCATTCTTATTAGACATTCTTTATTAAAGTTACTTTGAGTTATAAAAAATAAGTTCATGTCTTTTAATGACATTAATTGTAATCTAGCTTCAATCATAGCTTTAGCATTGGTGACAAGATAAGGAAACGTAACATTATGGTAATATACTATATCTTTATAATGTATAAAATTAAAAAGTTCATAGCTAGATCCAAAATGCCACATTCTTATATCTGCATTTTCTATTGCCATTTTTGCAACATCTTTTTTGTATCTTTTTAAAGCTTCAATAAAAATTTTTGCATATTTATATTTATTCTCTACAAAAATAAATTTTTTAAACATTTTATAAAAATTTACTCTGAAGTAATCATATATTGCAAATTCGTAAACATCTTCGTATTCTGAAAATAGTTCTACTGCTATATGATTATTTATATTCAAAGTTTGATTGATTTTTTGCGTTGATTTAATAGTATTGCTTATGCCGTCTCCTTTTATTAGTATATTATGTATTTGTGTTATTCTCAATAAATTACCTATCTATAAATATTTACTTTAATAAATCCTTATTAAAAAATTTATCAATATTTGCCTTGATTTTTTTATTATCCCAGTCCCACCATTTAATTGCCTTAAGTTTATCAATACTTTTTTTATCTAATCTATATTTTATATGTTTCTGGGGATTTCCTGCCACTACTTCATATGGCTCTACATTATGCGTTATTACAGTTCCTGCACCTACTACTGATCCATCACCTATCTTAACCGTTCCTATTATAATAACATTGTCTCCAATCCAAACGTCATTACCTATTTCTAATATGGGAGAATCATTATGGTATCTTAAATATATTTTTTCAAATTCTTCCTCATTTAAAAATAATGAATTTAAATTATTACTTATTAATTCTGGTGTATGTTCTTTACTTGCCAGCCACTTTAAATTTTTTCCTATATGTACAAATTTATTTATAACTAATTTTAATTCTGATACGTGGTAAGCGTGTATTGTCAAT
>JAKACG010000029.1 GCA_021821605.1 Microcaldota archaeon
AAATGTTTGTTTGGACATGTGGCGTAACTTGGATAGCGCATCGGCTTGCGGAGCCGAGGGTTGCGGGTTCAAATCCCGCCATGTCCGTAAACTCTTCTTTAAACCTTCTTCTTTAAACCTTTATTTTTTTGAAATATTATTCTGAGCGTATAGCCTTTACAGGATCTACGCTTGCAGCTTTCCATGCAGGATAAAGACTTGATAAAAGGCTTACTATAACTGCTATAAATATCGCAATTATAACTATACCAGGAGTTATTACAGGTGTAAATGAACTACTTGAGATTGAAGAGCTTGATGAACTTCTTGATGGAGAGTTTGCAATTGCAACGCCTCCTCCAGCAGATGATCTTCCAGCAAATGCAGATCCTCCAGAAGCTGCCTGTGGAGCACCAGATGTTGCACCAGCACCGGTTCCACCACCCCCTGAAAGCAGGCTAGGTAGTATATATGAAGCGCCTGCGCCAATACCTACACCAACTATACCGCCAAGAAGACCGATTATAAGAGCTTCTGATAAAAATAAAATAAGTACATCTTTTTTCTTAAATCCTATTGCCTTTAATATGCCTATCTCTCTTGTTCTCTCGGTTACAGAAACCATCATTATACTTAAGATGCTTATTCCTGCAACTATTAAGGAGATTCCAGCTATGCTCCCTAAAAGCACGCTTATTGAGCCTATTATAGAAGATACTGTAGATGCAAGTGCTTCTACAGAAAGTATTCCTACGCCGTTGCCGTATATATTTTTTAGAAGTGAAGAAAGAGCAGGTACACTTGAGGTGTTCTTTGCTTCTACTAAAATTATGTTGTATGAGTACTTTCCAGTTATACTTATTGCATTTTGTAGTGGTATAAAGATTGAGGTATCTGGAGATACCAATAGCGATGAACCATACTGATTAAGTATACCTGTAGAGATAAGAGTTATGCTTTTTGTGCCTTCTCCTGGAATATGTTCTGTAAGGTATACAGGCTGATTTATAGTTACTGATGGAGTACTCTGAGTACTGGTTGGAAACGCAACATCATATCCAATCAATGCGGTAGGGAGTGACGAGTCATTATAAGTAGTTCCAGAGTAAAGATTTATACTTCCTAATGCATTAGAAAGAACTGAGTTTGAAATGCCATAAACCGTTACTGTTTGTTGTACTCCTCCGGTGGTTATGTTTGCAGGAAATCTTATTATAGGTATAGCTACACTGACATTTGGAAGAGACTCTATTTCTGCTATATCTGCATTTGTAAAGATATGAGAAGAGGAGGAAGTTAAAAATATTGCTGTTGGACCTATGCTTTCTAATGACTTCGAAATACTTGCAGAAATTCCACTAACTAACGAAGTAAGGGCAACTATTGCAGCTATGCCTATAACTACACTTAAGACTGTTAATGCTGTTCTGAACTTTCTTTCAGAAACACCCTTTATCCCAAGAGTAAGTATATCTTTTAACTTCATTGATGCGCCTTTGTTCTTTTGCTATTTTTTCTTCTCTTGTAAAAGTAGTAAACAAGTATTACTATAATGATAATAATAGTTATGATTAAAATTATTGGTACGCCTCCCCCACCTTTAAAGTTACGGTATGCAGTTGCGTTCCCAGATGCTTGAGATGTTGCAACGTATGCGCCAGAACTTGTTATAAATGTAGCAGTGCTTTTTGAGATATTTACCGGAAATATAATTGTTTGATTAATTTGCTGGTTAAGATTGTTTAGATAAGAAACCATTATAGGTATATTATATATTCCTGGCTTAAAGGATTGGGAAATTAAAAAGCTTAGCGTAAACGCCGTTGGAGTATCTACTGGTATGCTTCCTAATGACGTAGTATTTTCGCCTTCTATGCTTATTCCCTTTATAGGTTCTGGAGTTATTGATACAGCAGATGCTGTTTCTGAGCCTATATTGTTTAATGTTGAGGTCAATGTAAATGATGAACCTACAGTTGGAGATGAAGGAAGAATTACAGTATTTATATTTGTTAGCTCAATGTTGCTTGGTGTCAGAACATTCAATAGAAGAGTTGTACTCTCAGGTTGTCCATTTAATATATATGAAACAGCTGCAGAGATGCTACCCACAGTGCTTGATGAAGGCGTTAGATATAATGATATTGGCATCTTGACCTTTGAATTGGGCAGTATAGTTGGGAAGTTTATTATTCCATCAGAGTCCAGCAACGTTATAGGGCTTGATGGCGTAAGAGTTATAGTAAGGTTTTTTATAGGATATGAAGAAGTATCATATGCAACTATACTCGTATTTTGAATGTTACCTGACTCTATGCTATTATTTAATATTGATATAGAAACGCCATTATTATAATTAGGTACAGCGTATGTATCGACTGTAGTAGCTATAGAAGTATTGTAACCATAAGGCGTTATATAGTTATAATCAAGATTTAGAGTTACAGGCTGTCCTGCAGAACTTGAAGGAAGATATGCATAGAAAAAAACATTTTTTGTAGTGTTTGGCTCTATGACACTTATCTTAGAAGGTTGTGTTAAAATGCTAGCTCCAGATATTGATATCTCTGGAGATAAATCAGATGCTTTTCCAGATCCGGTATTCTTTACTTGTAATGTTACATTATTTAATTCTCCTGCGATAAGAGGTTGGTTTTTTACCGAGAATGAAAGATCTGGGCTTCCATATAAAGGTATACTTAAATTATACTCCTGTGTTGAACGTATTGTATCGTTTGTATAGTTCCAAGAGATATAGAATGGATAGGATAAGACTGTATTGTTGCCTGCTGAAACGTTTTTAGCTATATTAAGATTAAAAACCATATTGAAAATAGAGTATGGAGCAAGATTGTTTAAATAGTAAGTTGCGAAAGAGGAGCCGTTAAAATCAGATATGCCACCATAAAGTTCCAAGTATCCTTTTAGATCTATAAAGTTGCATGAGCCACCATAATTTTCAAGCGTAACTGTAAGAGGTACATCATTTATTCCAGGTCCTGCAGAGATGATATGGGTAGCATTGCCCCAGGTTACGCCTATAATTTTAAAGTAATTAGAAGCTGGAATTAAATTACACTGCGCTTGTGAAGCTGAGCTAGTGCCCAAGAACATAAAAATAAAACTAATAGCAAACAGAACAAGACCATATCTCATATTTTTTATACTCATTTAACAACCTATTAAAGTTTATTTAAAATTTATTTTGTTTTTTATGTTTTTTTATTATAGCTCCTAAGCTCTTTGTATACGACGCCGTCCTTCATATGTATCTCTCTGTCTGCAGATTTAGCTATTTCAGGATCATGAGTTACCATAACTATGGTTATATTGCTTTTCTTTGCCATTCTCATCAGTATATTTAATACCGTATCTGCAGTTTTAGAGTCAAGATTTCCTGTAGGCTCATCAGCAAGTATTATCGAAGGCGAGTTTATAAGAGCTCTTGCAATTGCAACTCTTTGCTGCTCTCCGCCGCTTAACTCAAGAGGCTTTTTTTGATATTTTCCAGAAAGTCCAAGCTCCGAAAGAAGCTGTTTTGCCTCCTCTATTTTTTCTTGGGTATCCATGTTAGATATCATAAGTGGAAGGAGAACATTGTCTAAAGCAGAAAGATAATTTACAAGATTGTATGATTGAAATATAAAACCTATTTTTTTATTTCGTATAAGGCATAACTCATTATCATTTAATGTTTCGGTGTCTACTCCGTCTATTCTTAACTTTCCTTTAGTTTGCCGGTCAAGTGTACCAAGAATATTCATAAGGGTTGTCTTTCCACTTCCAGATGCGCCTAAAATAGCAAGAAATTCACCCTTCTGCACCGTAACAGAAACATCTTTAAGAGCAGTATATTGAATTTTTTTTGAGAGATAGGTCTTACCTATATTCTCTGCTATAATTACATTATTATTTGACTGCATTTAAACACTAAACTCTGTTTATGTATAACAAGATAAAATATTAACGAGTACGTATTTATTAACTTTGAAACAGTTAGGTTTCTATTATGATTTTCACTTTGTAACTACCGCGCCAATAAGAGAGTTTTTGCAATTGCAATTTACAATTTTTGATGCAGTAGGGACAATATTATTTATAAGGCTTTTCGCTTCAGATATACTTTTCCCAAAAACTCTATTGACCTCTTCTGCCGTTACTGCTTTTATCTGTGGATTTCCTTCAAGCCCAGCATCATAATCAGTCACAATTCCAATACCTAAATAACACATTCCTTTTTCTCTTGCAAGCGCAGCTTCTGGATATTGGGTCATGTTTATAACATCAAAGCCTTGTGAGCTAAAAAATCTTGATTCTGCTTTTGATGAAAATCTAGGACCATTTATAACTATTACAGAACCACTTTCATGATATCTTATTTTCATGTTAGATAACGCTACAGCTGCAATAGTTCTAAGATCAGAGCAGTATGGTTCTGCCATACTTACATGAGCAACTTTATCTTCATCAAAAAAGGTATCGTGCCTCCCATTTGTCATATTTACAAATTGATCGAAAAGAACAAAATCTCCGGGCATGTAATTAGACTTTAAAGAACCTACGGCATTAGTAGCTATTATTCTGCTTATTCCTAATTCTTCAAATGCAAGTATATTTGCACGATAAGGAACTTTATGTGGAGGTATGTTATGCTTAGTTCCATGCCTTGGAAGAAACGCAACATCAACACCGCTAATTTTGCCTAATGAAATCTTATCGCTAGGATTACCATACTTAGTTTCTATGTTTACTGACTCTGGTGAATCAAGCAATGAATAAAAACCAGAACCTCCTATTATCCCTATCCTATTTACCATTTTATCAATAATATATCAACATTTATATTATTAGAACTTTCCTGGAAAAAACAATCACAGCAGGGTATTTTCTAATAATGAGTTCACACGTTCTGTCAATATTGCAAGTCTTTCTTTTGAGTATGGATTTAAATCAGGATTTGACTCAAAAGCCCAAATCAGGCGAAGCAAATTTCTTGCCGAATAAGAGTACCGTATATTTTCCTTAGACTGCGATTTATCAAGCTCATTGTTTGAATCAATATTGCTATGTTTATATATATGGGTATTTTTCTTCTTTGAAAACTCCATTGCCATTTTTATTATAGCTTGATGCAATGAGGGACTGATATTTTTTGAAGCTGCAATTATAGAGGTAAAGCCCAAGCCGCCAGAATAAGAAGGATGTGACTGTAAATTTTGAGTTAATATATAATTCATCAATTCAAACTCGGTCTTTGCTAAGAAATGCAACAGAGATTCATCTAACCTTTCTGGTATCTTAAGTAATTTTACTTTTACAGTTTCAGAAAGATTAGGATTGTTTGAAAGGCTCACCATAATTGGATATGCTTCGTTGTATAAGCCGAATGAAGATTTATTTTTCTCAAATATAAAATTTTGTATTTTCTCATATGGAGTAGAAAGAGATAGGGCAGATATGACCAAAACATCTCGTGATAGTGATAAAAGCTCATGAGTTCTAAAACTCATATCACTCCTTAATGCCATACTTATCTTTACAGGTTTAGGAGCCACATATATCATTACATCTTTTAGTGATTGCATATTAACACATTATTTTGATCTTCTCGGTTTTTTTCTTGAAGTAACTGAAAAACTAAATGGATCGTTTGATAATAATTCAGTTGTCCTTACTGTTTTCGGAGTTATTTGATTGGATATTGCAGAAGATTTTATTACTGGATTGTCACTTCTTGCAGCGTTTACCAATTCAGACTTTGAAAACTTTAGCTTTTGAAGTGCTATCGATCTTATCACTGTGTTTCTACTCTTTAATAACACAAGAACGGCTTCTTCGGAAAGATTAGGATTATCTAGAAGTGCATGTTGAAATTTATATGAGTACTTAGTGTTTTTTAATGAAAATTTAGCTAGTTCAACGGCATGTGTATTATTTTCAACTGTAAGACACCTATAGATAAGCTCCTGTGCTTCTTTGTTTTGTACACCGTACGCACTGCTTATATTATCAAAAAAGTTGCCGTTCATTTTATTCTTACTATTATTGTCTAATTCAGTTCTAATAGAAAGATAGCTTTTAAGACTTCTAATGTTTCTTGATAAATTTTTCTTCTCCATTACTTTACCTTTTTACTTTTTTACCTCTAGATTATTTGATCCACTTATTCACTTATGATAATATATCTCTAACAAGATTATATTTTTACCATCAACAATATACTTTGCCCTTAAATCTGATCTGTCTAATCCTAGATGATATATTGGATATTTCTTTCCGTTTTCATCTATATATGGCTGTTCTCCTTTCAATGCTCCCCTTACAAAACCCGATCTTCTAAATGGATTTATCTTTAATAGATAGAGCCTGCTAAGTAATGTATGTAAACTGTTATTTGAACTGGCCATCTTACCGTTTTCCATGTTAAGCTGGTGATCTATTTCTTCTGCAAGTTTAGGCGGTATCACTACCTTAAAATCATCATATATAGTTACTAACTTTGTATTTTGAAATAACTCCAACGCTGCTGAATGCGAGGGTATTTTAAATTTATTTTCTATTGGAACTTTATTTGTTTTTAGAGAAACTTCTTGCTTTTGAGCATCATTATCTTCTATAAATGACTTAAGTTTTTCAGATTGGGAAGTTGAATGCAAAGCGTTAAATAAAGCTTTTTTTGTTTTTATATTTACTTTTTTGCTTATTATTGCGGCTTTTAAAAGCAAAACAGGAAGTCTTGCAGCTTCGTCTAGATTTATTTTAAAAGTTCCATTAAATATCTCAACTATTTTTTTTGATAGATGCTCTGATAAAAAAGGAGTAAAACCAAACTCTTTCCACATTAATACTTTTGATATATGAGTTTCCATTTCCCTACCAGAATCCACTCCTTTTCGTGCAGCTTCTAAAAGAGAAACGCTTAAATCCGTATTTTTTTGTTTTATGGCAGTACCAATAACTGAAGATGAACAAGTATTAACCATCATCTTGATTGCCATTTTTTTACCATATTATATTGTCACTTTTTAGATATATATAGTTTTACAGAGCCTAGCACAATAGTCTATGTTGTAGTATTTTGTAGTATTTTTTACTTACTTTTTTATTATCAAACCTTTGAAAAAGAAGGCGCCGGGGGCGAGAATCGAACTCGCAGGGGCCATTACTAGCCGAACAGCTTAGCAGGCTGCCGCCATTTAGTGCAACTCTTATTGTTTGCAACCAAAGTTTGTACCACTAGGCGACCCCGGCACAATTAAGTTTAATATATGAAGCACAATGTTTATTAATTAACTCATATAAGCAGCAGAACCGTTTTCACATCATAAAAAATATACAAAGTGATCTGCACTTTGGCTCAGCCCCGTATCTTCAGAGCATAGCCCTTTGTACGCAATATGGCTTATTGCCATTTATGCTATATACGTAGGGTTGCTCCTTCCGGCCTGGCCCGTTTAATATGTAGAACCACCACTGAAGGCAAAGCCTCAACGCTTCGGTACAGGCTTTGCATACATTTATGACACTATACGGCATTAGGCCCGCCTAAAGGGGATTTGCGATATGGGAAACCCCTAGCTTCCCGCCGTTCTGCTGCATATATTTATCTAAGTTAAGTATTAATAGCTTTACTGAGAAGTATACATGGTGTTAATTTGAATTATGAGCAGTTATTAGACAGTGCATTTAAGGAATTACCTACACTCTCAATAGAAAAATCAGACTTTCAGATACCTGTAGCAGATACATTAATCCAAGGAAGCAAAACTATTTTAAAAAATATTGAGCAGATAGCTGATAAAGCTAGAAGAAGTGAAGATGATATTGCAAAGTATCTAACTAAGGAATTAGCTGCTCCGGTTAGCGTAAATAATCACGTTCTTGAAATAAACGCAAAAATAAATGCAAGCAGCTTAAACTCTAAGATAGAGGCTTACTTCAAAACTTATGTAATCTGCAAAGAGTGTGGCAAGCCAGACACTCATTTTGAACAGAGAGATAGAGGATATGTTACATTGGTATGCGAAGCTTGCGGAGCTAGATATACCGTTAAAAGCTATTAGGGATATGTATGTATAAAAAACCTGGACAACAAGAGGAGCAACATAGATTAATTTTACCTAGAGATAATGAGATAATCGGAGTGGTCACTAAGTGCTCTGGTGCAACAAATTTTATTGTTTTTTGTTCGGATAAAAACGAAAGAACCTGTGCAATACCTGGCAGGTTAAAAAGAAGATTTTGGATTAAAGAAGGCGATATAGTGCTTGTCAAACCATGGATAGTTCAAGGCAATGAAAGAGGAGATATAATATGGAGATACAGCATCATGGATAAAAGCTTACTTAAACAAAAAGGGTATGAAGTACCTACATAATATAATAAAAATTCAAATTATTTTATTAGTAACTATAGAAAAAAATATTCATTAGTCAGTTTTTGCTTTGATTTCTTATCATTTATAATTACTAATGACTACGCCTTGCGAATATCAGATAAGATAGAGTCTATATCACTTTCTATTTGATACTTTCTTCTAAAATAATTTAGTATTATATCAACATCACGTTCAAAAAATGTTTCAAACATCGGATGACCTTTTACAACTGCTTGTCCAAAATCTATCAAAAATGGAGTATTGTTGTGCATTAAAATATTATACTCGCTGATGTCAGCATGAACCATTTTTCCTCTATACATAAGCTTTATGTTTTTTAATATTTCTGCTAGTATCTCCTTGGGATTTTCAAGAACCGTGTCCTTTAACATAAAAGCAGGATTGCCATCTTTATCACCTATAAACTCCATTACAAGAACATTCCCTATTGCCTTGTAGGGTTTTGGGCAGTAAACGCCAAGTTCATTGGCAAGCTTTAAATTTCCAAACTC
>JAKACG010000030.1 GCA_021821605.1 Microcaldota archaeon
TTGAAAAGTTCTTTCCCTTAAAGAGCTCTCCTTTTTTTATCCCGATTATTTTGATTGGGTAATTTACTATAGCTTTATCAAATGTTATTAGCAGCTTTATAGCTTTTTCATAACCCTTTGGTATAAAGATCTTCAACTCATCTGTTCGATTATTTAATGCAAGTGTGCGTATTATCCCGGCTATTCCTATAACATGATCACCATGTATATGGCTTAGAAATATAGCACGTATTTTATGAGAATTTAAACCGTATTTAAGAAGCTGAATCTGTGTTCCTTCACCACAATCGAAAAGGAAAGCATCGCCCTCATAAGATAAATATATTCCAGGAAGACTCCTTGACTTTGTAGGAGCAGAACCTGCAGTTCCAAGAAGTGTTATTTCGAACATTCAATCATCAAGTGTTATTGTAAAGGTCTTTGATTTTAAATCAAGTTTTTTTATATTGAGCTCGGGAAAGTTTGCCTTGAGTTCATCTAATGTTGCTCTCTTGTTTTTTTGGATATACGCTATTGCTCCGTTTATTATATTCATATTCTCAAATATCTTTTTGCCTATTGCTGCATTTTCCTTGGAACCTTGAAACAACGACACGGCAAGCTTTTCTTGTTTTTCTATATTTAACTGTGACTCTTTTATTCTTTCTGCTTTTCCGGTATCTGTTATTAAAGATCGCTCTTTAAGATATATAAAATCAAGCGTTTCATTAAGTGTTTCAAAGCTTTTGCTCTCAAGATCCTTATACTTTATAATTTCACAAACTGCATAATCAAAGATTGCATCTGATTTAAGATATACACGTGGCTTTTCCTCCGATAGCCTTTTTGATAAAAGAGATAGTTCTTTAGATATCTTTGTTTTATCAGCTTCGCTTATAATTTTAGATTTTGGATCCACCCCTGAACGATTTAATATGTCCTCTATGTACAAAGGTCCAAGATTTATCTTTCTTGAAAGGATAGATATTATTTTATCAGATCCAAGCTCGTCAAGTATATCATTTATTTTTACAGAAGCTTCCTCTAAAGATAATGAGTCGCCTTTAGGATACTTGTAGTCGTGTCCGGTTTTTATTATCCTATCTGAAAACTCAAGAGATTTGAATGAAAGCTCTATCTTCATGAACTCATCCAAAAGAATAGCGTTTCCTTTAGCTAGCATCTCGAATATTAGAAGAAAATGCTCCTTTCCAATGCTTATTTGAAGTATCCTATCAGAGCCTTTTTGCTCTATTGAATTAACTACTCTATTCTCCAGCCTTTTTCTAAGGCCCATTACAAAACCATTAGGCTCTTGTGCACCTTCGGTATAATTTGTCGAGTTTATTGTTTTAAGTAATTTTATATATAAATGTAAGGTTTTGTTGTCTTTGTAAAAGGTTATTCTGAAGGATTCCTCTCCAAGAAAGTAAAGTTTTCGTATCCTGCTTCCGTTTATGAATGGGGCAAGTTCCTTAGATATAATCTTAAGTTCTAATGAAGAGATATCTCTCATTTAAAGCTCCTAACTAAGATGCTTTTTCTTAAGCCCTTCTTCTTTTATTATGCTTGAGAAGAACTTAGATTTTTTTATCGCATCGGTAGATTTCTCTATCGCAGTGCCTATTTGTATTATCTGTGCGCCGCTTTTTATAGCTGTGCGTATTACTGCTTCGTCCTTTATGCCACCAGCTATCCCATAAGGCACATCTATTGAACTGCTTACGGCCTTGATCATTTCAGCAGGAACAGAGGACTGTCCTTGAGATTGTGGATTTGAACCTACATCAGTTATTATTATTCTATTTCCCAGATACTGCCCAGCCATTGCCAATGCAGCTGCAATCATAGGCTTCTCTCTAGGTACTAAATTTACATCACCCACCCAACCTACTGTGCCACCAGGTGAAACAACTATGTAGCCTACAGGAAGCGGCTCTATTCCCATTTTTTTAATTACAGGAGCAGAGAGCATCTGAGCTTGCGTTATCCAGTATGGATTTCTTGCATTAAGCAGCGACATAAAGTATAATGCATCTGCATACTTAGTTATAGTAGCTATATTACCCGGAAATAACACAACAGGAACATCTATGGACTCTTTAATGTCTTTTGTAACCTTATCTAGAAGTTCTCCTTGCGCACCTACACTGCCGCCGATTAGTATAAGATCTGCGCCACCTTCTACAGAACCTTTAGCATGTTTTACTGCGTCTTCTATTGATGAATAATCAACAGGATCTATAACCATGAATAGAACCGCACCGTTATCAGCTATTTTCTCATTTATGTAACGCTCCGTTTTTCCGATTTTTATTGCCATTTCAATTACCTTTTTGCTCTTTAAGAAATCTTTCAACGAGTTCCTTTCCAGCAGTTTTTATATCTACAGTAGGTTTAAAACCAAGTTCTTGAGAGATCTTATTTATACTTATTATACGATTGCTTGTTATAAAACGTATATCGTCTACTGTTATGCCGGCTTTCTTTGCAAGAATCTTAGCTAAGAACGTATTAACATGCCCAAAATGAGTTTTTTTATGAAGCAGTTCGGCTGCCAATGAGAATAGATACTCCTGAGTATAGGTCTTTCCATCAGTTAGATTATATATTTTATTTGATGCATTTTCAGCTTTTCTTACAAGAAGCATGGCCTTTGCTACGTCGTCCATATGTACTAATGATAAAGCATTCTTTCCATTGCCCAGAATATATGCTTTATCTGAGTTTATCATTTTGAAGATCTTAAAGAATGAGTGTTTAAACTCCTCTCCATAAATTGTTGCCATTCTTAATATTGTATAAGAAATATTTCCACTAAAAGATTGTATTTGTTTTTCTGCTAGCATCTTACTATGCCCATACATATCATTAGGCTTGAGCTCCGAGTCTTCGGTTAGAAGATCATTGCGCTTTGAACCATATACATCTACCGTACTGGAAAGAATTATTCTTTTTGCACCTCCGATATCTGCTGCTTCAAGAACCATCTTTGTACCATTAGTATTTACTCGAAGTATTTCCTTATGACCACCTTCGCGCTGGCTGACTATAGCTGCAAAGTGATATACAGTATCTACACCTTTGCACGCATCAAACACTACATCTTGAGAGGTTATGTCACCTATATAAGGTATTGTTCCAAATGGAAGAGCATTTACATCAGAGTTATCCCTTACAAGTGCTCTAACTGTTATTCCTTGAGAAAGTAGCTCAGATATTACTCGTCTTCCTAAACGGCCAGCTCCACCAGTAACAAGAACAGTGCCCCCTGAAAAAGAGGTTGTTTTTTTTGCAATAGTTTTTTCCATTTGCATATAACCCACTCATTATTTTTCTTTCTTCTCGCTTAAAAGGCTATTGGCAAGAAATCTCATATAACCCTCAGGAACACTGTTCATCGCAAACTCTGTCCAGTCCTTCCCGAAAGGCACATTGACACTCAACTTCTTGTTCCTCTTTATAAGTTTATTTAATTTCTTTTGACTATACCCTAGCTTGAACTCCAAAACAACTGTATTTTTGTATTTATTTTTAGGAGATAAAAGTTCTTTTATAAGATGCTCTGGAGGCGAAGAAAAGACTATATTGTTTATATCCTTTATGTATTTGTTTAATATTATAGTTGAATTAAATTTTTTTGCCTTTTTGTCTTTTTTCACTTCCTCGTTATGATTATCTTCAAAGAGTATCTTTGTTGAACGTAATTTTCCATAAAACTTAATAGCATCAGATATATCTTTTTCATGAAACGCAAGTCCATATCCTTTTGAACCGTTCAATGCTTCTACAATATCGGTTTTTTTATTTGGAAGTTCTAACCAGACAAAAACACCATATTTGTTTCCGGTAGAAAGAATCTCACCAAAGTTATTGATTGAGGTTTCTTCATCTACAAAAAGTCCCAGCTGCTCTGCTTTTATATGAACACTTGCCTTTAAGCCTAAGCGAGCTATCCTGCGTATAAGTTCCATGTATGTAGAGGTTATATACTTGGCCTTTGTTTTATTGTCAACTGTTCCACTTAAGAAGGTCACAGATGCAGGTATATTTTTCTTATTTAAGTCGGTTACTTTTGAGATGGCTGCGCTCATGGTTGTACCTGCTATATGCCTTTTTACAAGTCTGTAGAGCATTCGTTCCACAAGAGAGTTATCAGTCAAATGACCACAATATTTATTACAACATAAGGTTTATTAAATTAGATTAAATGGAAGATTAGATGAAGTTCTTATCAAATACCAAAGGCACAGGAGGAGTAATAAAAAAGTACTATGAAGACTTTGTAGTTAAAGAGATAACAAGCAAGGGGGTTAAGCTTGAGCCTGGACTGCACTGCGCTCCAAAGGACATAGGGGAAGATGAAGACATTAACTCTAAGTTCAGCACCTTTATCCTTGAAAAACGGAACTGGGATACCATAAAGGCCTTGCTCGCCGTGTCTAAGTCATTAGGAAGAGGAAAGGGTGCGTTTGCGTATTGCGGAATAAAGGATAAGACCTCGGTCTCTGTGCAGCTTGCAAGCATGCATGGCGTTGAACCAAAAGACATTGAAAGAGTAAAAATAAAGGATATATCTATAAACTGTGTCTGGAAAGGAGGGCCGGTTGAACTTGGAAGTAATGTAGGGAATGGATTTGTCGCTAGAATACGGGATGCGAAGCCGGAATATGCACAAGAAACTATAAACGAGTTGAATGGAGTTTTTCCTAATTACTTTGATAAGCAAAGATTTGGATACAGGCTTAACAACTTCGAGGTAGGTTTGCATATAATCAAAAACGAGCTTGAAGAAGCTATACTCTCATTTCTTACAGAAACAAAAAATGAAACGGATCTTGAAGCAGTACATGCAAGAAAAAGACTTAAAGAAGATAGAGATTATAAAGAGGCTGTACTCTACTTCCCTAAACATCTCAGGTATGAACGCATGGTTATAGAGTATTTATCAAAGCAGGAAAATTACGCCAATGCCATAAGAAGAATACCTAGAGGAATAAGCATAATGTTTATACATGCAGTAGAATCGGCAATATTTAATGCTGTTATAGACTCGAGAATTAAAAACAAGGAACTTTTCAACAGTGATATAAGATGCGGCAAAAACAAATATGGCTTTCCAAATATTGAGGAGTTATCAGAGGATGGCGCATTTCCTATGGCTCCATTGATAGGATATGAAACTAAAGATAAATACATGAGCGAGTATGAAAAAAGATTGTTGGAGTTTCTTGATATTACTAAAGAGTCCTTTAAGATAAAAAGTATGCCAGAACTTAGCATGAAGGGCTCTTTGAGAAGTATAATTGCTCCGGTAAAGGATATAAAAACAACGGCCTCTGAAAATGAGATAAACGTTGAGTTTTCCCTGCCTTCTGGGGCATATGCAACCATTTTCCTCAATGAGATTATGAAAAATGATGGATTAACATTAAAGAGCGTTTATGAAAAATTTTCAAGTATACCGCTATGATTAAGATACTTGGAAAGTATTTTATGCATATTTGTGTTTAATAGTTAATTAAATTTAGAGGATGGTTTTATGTATTCAGAATATAACACGAATGAAGAAAAAAAGGGTAACAATGATTTTGATTACGATATGTTTAAACCAAAGATAGCTGTAGTCGGAGTAGGAGGAGGAGGCAACAATACAGTTCACAGACTAAGTACAATGGATATTAAAGGCGCTGGACTTTATGCTTTTAATACAGATGGAAAACAGCTGGGCATGCTTAGCCAGAATATAAACAGATTAATGCTTGGTAAAGAGCTAACAAGAGGCTTGGGAGCCGGTGGTTTTCCAGAGATGGGTGAAAAAGCAGCCGAGCTTTCTAGAATGGATATAGAGCTTATGATACGTGACAAAAACCTATTGTTCTTGACAGCAGGAATGGGCGGAGGTACTGGAACAGGAGCTGCACCGATAGTTGCACGAGTCGCTAAGGAAACCGGCTCGATAGTAGTAGGAATAGTTACAATACCTTTTGCGCTTGAAAGAAGCAGGATTGAAACGGCAAGAAAGGGTATCTCTAAGCTAAGGCAAAATGTGGATACGCTTATAGTTATAGATAACCAAAGGCTCGTTAAACTTTATCCTAACCTACCAATAGAACAAACATTTAAGATAGCTGATGAGATAACTGCAAAGGCCGTACGTGGAATAACCGAGGCAATAACACAGCCAAGCATGATAAATATAGATTTTGCAGACCTTAGAGCCATAATGAAAAGCGGAGGTCTTGCCATGATAAGCGTTGGAACAGGACAGGGATCAAATAAAGTAGAAGAGGTAGTAAGAAATACACTTACAAACAAGCTATTAGATGTAGATTTTGAAGGAGCTAATGGAGTACTCTTACATATTACTGGAGGCCCAGATATGACATTAGGAGATGCTAATCGCATAGGAGAGATGCTAACCGAAAAGGTATCACCTAATGCAAATGTTACATGGGGCGCAAGGCTAGATAATGATTATATGGGTAAGGTAGAGGTCATAGCAATCTTTACAGGAGTCTCTGGAGCTTCAATCATAGAAAAAGAGGATAGAAGAGAGAGCGGAATAGGACTTGAAAGCATATAAGTTACATTTGCTCCTATCTTTTAGATAGGAGTTTCTTGTCATAACTCTCACAGATAATTATAATAACTATTTACAGTTCAGATATGACAGTCTGCTTATTCTCTGCTTTGTCTCTTGAGAATGAGTAAATTCTTCCGTTAGATACCTGCTTTAGCTGCTCATCATGAGTTATTATCAGTATTTGATCTATTATGCTAGGAAGTCTTTCATTTAATAATGAAACTATTTTTGAGATGCCTTGCCTGTCTATATTATGGGTTGGCTCATCGAGTATAAGCCATTTTAAGTTGGGTACAAGAACAAGACTGAATGCAATGCGCATTGCCATGCAGGCTATGCTTCTCTCTCCGCCGCTTGCTATTGCATTTACCGTTTCCCATTCATAAGCCCCATTTCTGAAAACCCTAAGTTTTAGATCATAATCCGTCTCAGTTGCTTGGAACTCTATGCCAGTATAATCTCCATAAGGATATATCTCTGGCCATATTGACTGCATTACTTCATTTATAGAACCTATCAGCTTATGGCGAAGAATAGCCTGTGTTTCTTGAAGAGCATTTCTGAACTTTGAGATATTATCTATGGAAGAGCGCTTAAACTCCAGATCCTTTGCAATACGCTCTATAGTAATAAACTCTTTATTTTTACTTTCAAATTGTTTTTGTCTGTCCTGAAGCATCTGTGTTATTGAAAATGATTTTGTAGTTATTTCCGAAATAGACGAATGTATCGAGGTATAGGATTTCTGGAGCTCATCTATTTGGGCGTTATTTACCTCCATTTTTAGATACTCCTCTTCCTTTGATTTCAAAAGAATGGAAAGTTTTGTTTTCTCAGATACAAGTTTTGAAAGCCTTTCTATTTTTTCCTTTACCGACCTTTGTTTAGAAATCTCTTCTGACACTTCTGAGAGTTGGTTTGCTATTGAGGTGAAATTTTCTTTTTCTTTCTTGATTTTTTCTTCTATCTGTTTTTTTTCAGATGATAGAATAGGCAATTTTTGTTCCACGCCACTTAACGCCTTATTTTTCTCTAAAAGAAGTAATATTTTATTAAGTTCTTCTGTTAAATGTTTAATCTCATCTTTTTTTTGTGCTCTGTTTTTTGTTTGAATGGTTATTTTTAATGTTGCTTCTTCAATAGCTTTTTGTTTTGCATTTATAAGATTTGCTTTCTTTTCCTCTGTTAATTCATTATCGCATATTGGACATTTTGCAATGTGCTTTTTAAGCTCAGATACCGACTTTTCACTTTCTGATTTAAGAAGCGATAGATGAGCTATCTCCATCTCTATGCTTCCGAGCAAAGATGAGTTAGAATCTATATTATTACGAATAGTTTGTGGATTTTTCCCATTTAGTTCTTTTTCTATTTCTGCCTTCTCAGAAATATTTTTTTTAAGGTCTTGAAGCTCTTTTTCTATCTTGCCAAAGTTAGACTGGAGCTTCTGCAATACATCAGATATTTGAGCCTGCTCTTTTTTAAGTGATGATTGTTTTTGCTCCAATTCCTTAAGAAACAATACTATCTCTTCCTCTGATGGCAGCTTCTTATCAAGTATAGTAAGCATATCCCGCTCTGCCACAGACATTTTGCTTTTTACTTCAGCCATTTCTTTTTCCAAAAGTATCTTTTTATTTAAAAGCAATTTCTTTTCTGAGAGTATTTTTTCAGCTTCTTGAAGTGAAAGCCTTAAAATTGAAAGTTCTTTTGTATTTTCTTTTAAGTTAATATTATAAGTGTTTATCTCTTCTGTTAATATTAATAACTCTTTTTTTATTTTTTCAATGTCTAATGTTTTTATTAGCTTATCTGATTCAGAGATTATGTCCTTTACCTTATTAACAAGAGATCCGGCATTTTCCTGTGCAACTGCAAACTTATCTATCCCAAGTAAATTATCTATCTGTTTTTTCCTATCCGAAGAACTCATCTCAAGGAAATAATCAAGTCGGTTTTGTTCTGAGTATACTGCTCTAGAAAAAAGATCATAATCTATCTTCAGTGCTTTTTCTATTTCTTCTGTTACACGTTCAGGTTGCGATTGTATGTAAGCGCCGTTTTTTTCGAGCCTGGCCTTTGCAGTATCATTTATTGATATAGTTCTTTCTACCACATAATCTGAGTTGTCAACAGAAAAAGAAAGCTTGATTTTAGAGGTATTTTTCTGCTCTGGTTTGTTGCGTATCAGCATATTTATCTTTGATCTCCTACTTTTTATTGAAGGAAAA
>JAKACG010000031.1 GCA_021821605.1 Microcaldota archaeon
GAATTAGCATCCCAAGAAAAGTTTGATAATACATTACATGAAATAGATGGAAGTGAAAACTTTGCCAATATAGGAGGAAATATAACAATAGCAACATCATTGGCTTATGCAAAGGCTTCGGCATTGTCGGAAAGTAAAGAACTTTACGAGTTTATCAATAAAAATAACAGCAAATTAAAACTTCCATCTCCATTGGGAAATATAATAGGAGGTGGAAAACATGCAATAAACGGTACAACAATGCAAGAATTTTTATCTGTTTCTTCAGGAAAAAATTATACAAGCTCTGCTTTTGCAAATATAGGAGTCCATAAAAAGGTAAGCGAGTTGTTAAAAATTAAATTTCCAACTTTATCCTTAGGATTAGGGGATGAAAAAGCATGGGTAGCCCCGCTTACAGACATGGAAGCCCTTGAAATCCTTTCTTCTGCAATAAATACTATAAAAGAAAAGTCTGGGGTAGACATAAGAATTGCTGTTGATCTTGCGGCCTCAGAATTTTTTAAAAATGGAAAGTATATTTACAAAAATAAAGAATTGACAACAGATGAACAGATTAACTTTGTAGCAGAGCTAGCTGAAAAATTTAATATTAAAATTCTTGAGGATCCATTGCATGAAGGAGATTTTGAAGGATTTGCCAAATTAACCCAAAAAATAGGTAGCAAAACTCTTATAGTTGGAGATGATCTTTTTGTTACCAATAAAAAAAGACTTGAAGATGGAATACAAAAAGGTTCTGCAAATGCCATATTAATAAAACCTAATCAAATTGGAACACTTACTGACATGGTAGATACCGTAAAACTTGCCAAAAAAAGCAATTATCAAACGGTCATATCACACAGAAGTGGCGAAACTGAAGATACAACGATAGCACAGCTAGCAGTTGGTTTAGATATAGGATATATTAAGACCGGTACAATAGGAGGAGAAAGAACTGCAAAACATAATGAATTGATAAGAATAGAAGAAAAGATAAATAAAAAATAAATTAGTTATTTAACATTCTCCTGTTGCTATTCTCATTATAAGTAGTGTAGTGTTTAGAGATTATGTCGATCAAGTAATGCTTATTAGATACCAAGCTCCTTGTTTAATTTCTTTTTTAATACAGTTTTAATTATATCATAATCTATTCCACGTATTCTATAGTATCGCTCAGCGTTACTCATATTAAAGTTAGGTTCTATTGTTCCGTTTATTTTTAGCTTTTCTTTAATTTCATCTAGTTTTTTCTTTGAAGTTGCACTTATTATAACTGTACAGTGAAGAAGAGGCATCTCTTCGATTAGAATTGTGGCTCCATCAAACCAATAAATAGTTTTGTTTATTTCTACATACTCGTAGTCATTTTTAGGCATTGCAGATATAAGCATCTTTGCTGCATTGAAGAAATTATCTATTTTTACCTCTGATTTATCCGATTTAGTACCTTCAAAGTTACTTTCTTCCATCTGAAGTGTAGTGTTTCCTTCACGAGAGTTGATTGTAAGCCATGAGTTTCCATTAAATACAGTATTTTTCTTATTTTGAAACTTAATACTAGGCTCCAATCTAAATCGTATCTGTTTTTCTATAGTACTGCTCAGAAGTTTTGCCTTTGATTTTTTGAGCTTTCCCTCTGCATCTTTTTTTTCAACATTCTTTATTCTTAAATAATATAATTTCATTTTATCTACGGCTATTTGATATTCTAAATATTATATATATTATTGGAAAGGAAACAAGCCATATGAAAAACCTTCCTTTTATCCCATATACTTCAAAGCTCCAGAAGAACGGAAGTATTGAAATAAAGAAGATTGCGCCTATAATAAAATTTGCAAGTATCTGCTGATTATAATGATTTAATTTTTTTGTAATTACCTTTTGTTTTATTACTATATATGTAAGTATACCGAGTATTATCATTATAGAACCCATGTCAAATGCGTATATTGAAGAACTTGTATTAAATATTGCATCGCTAGATATTGGAGATTTTAATATGTTAAAAAGATAAGGTTCTATTGAAACAAAAAACAAAAGCAGGATATTTAATAAGATTACTGAACGAGTGGAAAATTTTAAAGCCGATTCTATAAGAGTATATCTAAACCAGACAAACACCAATATCAAAAATCCAAACGCATAGCTAAGTATATTACCAATAAACGCAGATGGCGTAGTTACTGAAGTAGAGGCAAGGAGCAATGCGCCTATTGAAAGGGCGAGACCAAATACCAAATCAGTAAGCGACTCTATTCTTAAATCTAATTTATGATCTTGCTTTGTTACTTTTTTCATCTGTTATCCCCGCTTCCGGATATTACACCACGTTCTTTTCTGCTTTTTAGTTTTGAGAGATTATGCTCTGCTGCTTTACTAAGATTTATGCCTAATTCAGTAGAAAGCTGAGATAGATACCATAAAACGTCCCCTATCTCTCCTTCAAGATCCTCTTTGTTTGGAGTTGCTTTATCCCTTGCTATTTTTTTAATCTTATTTAGTAGCTCGCCTACCTCTCCGGCTAGACCCAACGCAGGATAATAAAAACTTCCATCCATATTGTCAGGATACTGGGCTGTTGATTTTGCGTTTTCTTGATATTCTGAAAATTCCATTAAATCACAAGATAAGATATGTAACAACAATATAAATTACTTGACTTCTAAAGTGAATGCTGCGGATTTTTTATCATATTCCTTCATTATATCTATCAAAAAGATATTTCCAAGATATCTGCCATCTTCTTCAACAGGTATAGTTAATGATCCTGTTCTTGACATGAAATTAAGAGCCTTGGCTATAGTATCAGAAGGGCTTAGTGATTTGGAATCGCTATCTATCCAAAGACCGGTATTTGGCATACCGCGTTTAAGCAGTTCATCTGCAGTTATACTGCCTAGATACACCCCTTTTTCAACTATCGGTATTGAGTTTATATTGAACTTTTTCATTAATGCTAATGCTTTTTTCTGGCTAGTTTTCTTATTTAATGAAATATCTTTTAATGGAATATCTCCAACCTTTATCGATAACATTATAGGCTTTTCATATTCATCATAATGAGCTGGAGAGAACTCTCTAGAATCTACCTGCGAACGATATATTGTACTACTACCAGATGCTAGATATGAAAACGCTACCGCCAACATTGCCGCTGGAAGTAGCTGCAAGCTTCCGGTCATCTCTATTACCATAAGCATAACAGAGATAGGGACTTTTCCTGCAGCGCCGAAGAATGCTAGCATACCAACTATTACCAAAGGCGCAACACTAGGAAATAATGATGGAAGAAATGAATGTAAAAGTATGGCATATACGAAACCTAATGAAGCACCTACAAATATTCCAGGTGCAAAAACTCCTCCACTTCCACCTGAACCTATAGTAAATGAGGTTGCAACTATCTTTGCAAAAGGCAGCATTACAAGTATCAAAAGTAGAGGAAGACCAAAAGTAGGAAGAATAAGCGCGTTGTTACTTATTAGAAGCTGAACCCAACCATATCCTACAGACATTACCTCTGGAAACATGAGCGCTATTAAACCAGCTACTGCGGCTCCGATTATAGGCTTGTAATAGTTCTTTATTTTTATAGCTTTAAAACCATCATGAACTTTATAAAAGAACCAAATATAGAACATAGCAAGAAGACCGGCTATAACACCAAGTATAGCATAAAATGGAAGTCTTAGAGGGTCAAAGGTTGTTGTTATATAACCAAAGATTGGAGTAAAACCTACAATAGAGCCAAAAATAGAGTAACCTACTGCGCTTGCAACTATTGCTGGAAAAATAGCCTTTGTTTCAAAATCCTTTTTATAAGGTACCTCTATTGCAAAAATAGCTCCTCCTATAGGTGCCTTGAATATAGTCCCTACTCCAGAACCTATTCCAACAACTACCGCGGTTCTTCTATCAGAGTCGTTTAGTCTGAAAAAATCAACTAACATAGAACCTATTCCTGCAGCTATCTGCGCCGTAGGGCCTTCTCTTCCTGCACTTCCTCCTGTGCCTATTGTTATTGCTGATGCTATTGTTTTTACAAGAGGAACTCTAGGCCTTATCTTTCCTTTATCTTTATGAAAGGCCTTTATTGCAGCATCTGTTCCGTGACCTTCCGCTTCTGGAGCAAATCTATAAACTAAAAATCCTGAAACTGCTCCACCTATTATTAAGACAATAGGTATAAGCCAGTAATTTGTAACTGAAAATATATAACCTGCACCGCCACCTTCTCCTAGAGGCAATGGAACTGACATGCCTAAAATATTGCCTAGAAAAAATGACTCTGATATTTTTATTGCAAAATAAAATATTGTAGCGCCTATTCCTGCGGCTACTCCTATTAATATACCAAGAATAAGCCACTTTTCAAAATAAGGCATATCGCGCAATTTATTCATAATTGGAAATTAAGCAGCAAATATTAATATAGGTTTTTGTATATTTCTATAAAAAATTCAATACATTTTAAAACTATATAATTTTTATTTTTTTCTTATAATGAGTAAAAAATAGCTCCTCTATTCTTCTTTTTGTTGAGTTTATTGAGTTAATAAGTTCATTTTTTCGTTCTTCCATCTGCAAAAATTCCTTCTTTTTTTCAGCTAGTATGCTTGTTTTAGACAGATTTTCTTTTATATCCTGTTCATCTGAAAATATTTCTTCCTTTAAAATATGTAGCTCTTTGTCTAAAGAACTTAACCTTATTATTAATTCATTAATGTTTGAATTATTTATTTTGTTTATCTGTGAAAGAGTAACTTCTTTTCCTTTAAGAAGGATTTTATCACTTTCAACTAAACTAAAAAGTGAATTGAGTAGATTATTAAATTCAATGTAATCATGTTCAGATTTGAAATTTTCAAGAGGCTTTTCAATATAAGATACAAGACTTTTACCTCCAGAATATGAATAATCCATCTTTCTTGCAGCTCTCTCTATAGGCATTAAAATATTCGACAACTGTAAAGAAATTGCAGCTATCTCCTTATTTAAAGATCCTAACTTATTATTTTTTTCAATTATGGTTTTTTTAAGTTTTTCAGCTATGGTTGTATTATCAGAGTTTTCAAATAAAGATATATCTTTTGAAAGTCCTTCTTTATTCTCATCCATAAGAGATATTTCCTCTGTCATTCCGTAAAGATTTTCTATCTTATTTCTAATATCTTCATATTTTCTATGATCAGGTTCTATTTCATCTAGTGAAATGCGTAACTTATCCCTTACACGTTCCATATTAGAAAATATTTTTTTAAATTGATTTAACTCATTTGAGTAGCTCATAACTATAATTTTAAACATGCTATTTACTCTTAGCATTTCAGAGATAGTTTCGTCCATGTAGGTAAGCTCAGCTTTATATTTTCCATAAGTAGTATCGAAACTGCCCTCTTTGTTCTTCTCTAAAACACGCTCAAGAGTTTTAGTGTATGCTGATTTCTGTGCTTTTATAGAATTAATATTTGGGGCCCACATGTCCTCTACATTAGGCTCACCGGAATATTTTTCTAAAACATGACACGCTTCAATGAACTCCTTTTTTGCCGATTCAAAAATAGTAATATACTCTTCAGATGAATTTGAAAATTCTTCAAGAGTTTTCTCAAAAACCGATTTAGCATAAGGCATAAGAAGATCTAATGTCAAGTTTTCTTCCGGAGCATCTGGAGAGGCGTTTTTTTTAAAGAACCACATATGTAGATATTATACTCAAAAAGGTATTAAACTTTGTCCAAAACTTTGGTATTTGAATTTGAATATGTATTTATTCATTTTTAGTTGTAGCATCTTTATTGTCATTGAATACATATCTTTCACCATTGTCATCGTATGGGGTGTAATCTCTCAAATTAGAACCTCTGTTGCCTTTTTCTGAAGAGTTATTAGACAATCCCTTGATTATGTAATATATTGCTATTATTAAAATTATAAATAAAAGTATTGGAACTCCAAATTTATTAAGGAAATTTTCTATCTGAGCCTTGAGTATTTGATTTCCTGAGGAAGTGGAGTTTTGTATAGCCGTTGTTGTTTGCGTACTAGAGGTTGTTTTAGGCGTAGGAAGATTTGAGCTGAAAATACCTATCGTAGAACCAGAAAGTACAGGCATAGTTAAGATACAGTTTTTAATGTTTTTAGTAAAGTTATTTTCTGCAACCCATTGATTCTTAACAAGTAGATATGGCTTAATAGAAACTGATTGATTTTTACAAGAGTAATGTATGTTAGTGGTTATTGAGATATTTTTTTCTGAAGGACTTTTCAAACTTATATTAAATATTGATAAAGTTTTATTGTATGTTTTTGGAATATTGGCATATACAGATCCAAGTATTGAAAATGATAGATTTGCAGATGTATTAACCGAAGACGTCACTAAAATTGAAATATTTTGATTTTCACTAGATATGAACATTGGTTTTGATTTTAATAGAGCTATATGTATGCTAAGATTATTTTCATAAAAGTTTGAAGCAAGAGTAATATTGTCTGATTTAGGTTCTACTATAGATATATAATTATTTTTTGGTATGGTTGCAAAGGTGGTATTTGCAATAGGAAATATAGTTGTTTCTATTACAGTTGTTGTTATTGTTGTTTTTGGAGGCGCATGAGAGAAAAATTCTAGCTTAGCATTTTCTTTGCCTAAAACAAATGAGGTGCCATTAAGAGCTACGGTACATCCATATGTATTGTTTATTAATTTTGGAGATTCCCCTATGTTAAGAGTATAATTTAAATTGTTCAGAGACACCACAATAGAACTTGGTGATAGAGAAATAACATCTCCAGATATTGCTTGGCCACATATTCCAAAATTAAATCTTGAAGAAACAACAAGATCCGATACTAGATAACCATATTGAGTAGCTGTTATAGCACCATAATAACCAGATGTAGGTGTTGTGGTAGATGTAGAAGTTGAGGTAGAGGTTGAGGTAGAGGTAGATGTAGAAGTAGTGCTAATAGGTAACGTAGTTGTTGAAGATGTGCTGGTTGTGCTAGTAGTACTTATTGTACTTAAAATTGAAGTTGTTGATGTAGTAGATGTTGTAGAAGTTGTAGAAATAATTGATGAAGTAGTAGGAGACGTAGTATAACTTGTTGTTTGAGATGTTGAGGTTGTTGAGACTGTTGAAGTTGATGATTCTGTAGAGGTTGTTGATTCTGTAGATGTAGTTGATACTGTTGAAGTTGTTGATACGGTTGAGGTAGTTGAAACTGTTGAAGTTGTTGATACGGTTGAGGTAGTTGATATAGTTGAAGTAGTTGAGACTGTTGAAGTTGATGATACGGTTGAGGTAGTTGATACAGTTGAAGTGGTTGAGACTGTTGAAGTTGATGATGTTGTTGAGGTAGAGGTTGTCGGTTGAATGCCAGAATTTACTTGTAGAGGTTCTATCCAAGAGGTAATTGAACCGGTTTGACCGTTATACTGCCCAGTTAACCAAAATTCAGTACCAGAAGTGCCTATAGAAGAACCTGACCAATCGCCATATCTTGTATTTACAGGTTGTGTTCCTGATTTGATTGTAAAGTATTGGGCTATAGTATCTGCAGGAGTATTATTAAAACGGAAAGCATCGCCTATACTTCCATATATTGAAGCGTTGGAGAAATCGTATAGTATAGATACATCACCATATTTATCTATAGCTATAGATGGGTTAAAGTAATTCACGATATAATTTGTATTCTGTATTCTAAAATTTTGCAGAACGTCCCCAGTAGAAGCATTTATTTCATATACAAGTATACATACGGAAACTGTAGCACAAAAATTAGTATTATGTGCATACCATATATTTCCATTATAAAACGCACCTGCTTGACCACCAGTAGCAAAGGTCATAGCTGGACCAGGACCGTTACTAAAATTATTTGTATAATAATCTACATATCCATCATAAACAGAACTGCCCTGGTAGTTTGTATTTATCTGTGTAGCGGATGGATTTTCTGCTGAGCCTGAAATTTTAATAAATCCAACGGGATTTCCAACCCTAAGATCGTAAACTATATAAATAGAGTTAGAAGAAGCACCTATTGTATCTATAGGTTGGCCATATAAAAAGTAATTAAATACCAATTTAGAAAATGATAACTGGTTTTGATTTATAAGTTTGGTTTTGTTTATTACAAATACAGTAGAGTTTTCAAATGCTCCTCCATTGAAAATATCTGTACTGATTACTATCTTATTTCCACTTACTCCTAATTGAGCATAATCATTAAAATCTGCTTGAGGAATAATATAACTATACCATCCACCAAAGATATTTCCAGTTTGAGAGACATCTAAAAATGTCTCGCCTATAGCTCCAACCTCAAATATCCAACGATTTGTAGTTGGATCATAATAGAATTGTGGATTAGGTCCTGCACCTAAATTTGGTGGGTCTGCATTTCCTAAAAATGCGCCAGATGTGCTATAAACATTTATATTTCCAACAGAAAGCTGAGCCACTATTGTGCCATTTGAGTATATTTCAGGACATAAAAGATCATTATTTGAAGAAATAGTAAAGGAGTGACCAGCCCAACCAGATAAAGATGTTATAGAAGGTGTGCTAAAAATGCTTTGAGTATAGGTTGTCTTTGCCTGAAGAGTTATGCCCTCAATATTGGTAAAGTATAAAATATTTAATAAAATAAAAAGGATTAGAATAGAAGAAAATAACAATAGTAACTGATTTTGTATTTTTTCTTTATAAATTTCTTTCATTTTTAACTACCAGTATTATATATAAAATTAGA
>JAKACG010000032.1 GCA_021821605.1 Microcaldota archaeon
ATCTATAAGTATAAAATCACCTTTTTTAAGCTTAGTATTGTCTGGAAAGTGGTGTGGAAGAGCTGCATTCTTGCCAAAACAGACTATAGTTTCGAATGAAGGAGAATCAGAACCTAATGATGCGGATATTTGATCGAACTTTGCAGCTAATTCTTTTTCAGTAATTCCTTCCTTAAAGGCCTTTTGTATCATCATCTCTGCCCATTTGGTTATGCTTACTGCCTTCTTTATGGATTTTATTTCTAATTCATCTTTGATAAGCCTGGCCTTAGAAAGAGCTTCCGATACATCTACAGTATCTTTTAGGTTATATCTTTTCATTAAAAGAAGATAAAGTCCATGAGGAATAAAAAAATCGTTCATGCCTACTTTTTTGTCTTTTAGAATTGCATTTATCTCTGATCTGAAGTCTATAGAAGGATCCATCTTAACAACCTTCATGCCTTCAGGAACAGACTCTATGGCAGTTTCATACTCTAAGGAAGAGGTGAATAGGGTTGCTTTGTATTTTTCTAAAATCAGATAGCTATACTCAAAAAGTCCATTTTTAAGACCTGTAAAGTAAAGAAAGTTAGGATCCATGTTTCCAGTATTAAGCAATACAATTACATCGATATCTTTCGTATAGGAAAATGCTCTTTTAATTCTTGATAATTGCTCTTCTTTTTTCATCATTATTACCTTACTCTTTATCTTATGGCATTAAGATTTAATATAGAAAACGTATTATAGGTTAGGTCTATATGGAAGAACCAAAGGTACGGGCCGATGGCTTAGTGTATAGGAATATGAAAAATCCACTTTTCCTTAAAAAATATTATAGCTTTAAAACAATTGACATGATAAAAACCAATGAGATTTATGGTTCTTCACCGCCAGATATTTTTGTTGGAAGAGTAGGATGGCCTAATGTTTATATTGGACCGCTTGTACCTCCAACATTAGGAGATACCTCGATTATGGGAACCCCTGAGAGATGGCTTGGGAAAAGTATACCTGAGATAGTTGAGATGAGATCTATGCTTATACGAGGAATGTATCTTACTAAAGTAAATAAGGCAGATAACGGAAGAATGGAGGAGATGATAAAGGAGATTGCTATATCTGAAAAGTATGGAACGATAGATCTTAAACTTAAAAGAAGACCTAATAGTATAGTAAAGATGGATGAAAATGGCCAACCATTTGGACCTAGTGCTCCTATACAGGATATGATATTAGGAAGTATGAAAGCAAATCAAAAAATAGAAGCAGCTTATCTTGATACAGATATGGGAGCTGCAACGGCCATGGTAGAACTATATGAAAAAGGAATTGAGGTCTCTAAGATACAGAAAGCTCTTTCCGCAGGAATACTTGGAAGAAAGCTCGCTAGAAGATTTGTGCCTACAAGATGGAGCATAACCGCAACAGATGATACCATATCAAAGGATAAACTTTCTAGAATAAAGGAAATGAATACACTTGACTCTGTAAGAGTATATGAAAATACTGCACTAGATAATAGATGGATAATAATTCTGATTCCAGGCACTTGGGAGTACGAATCTATGGAAGCGTGGTATCCAAATACTACATGGAATGAATCAGGAAAGGAAATAGAGATAGGCGCTTCTTATGAATCATTTAATGGAAGGAAAACCTATGCTGAGATAGGAGGTTGCTATTATGCAGCTAGGCTTGCGGTAAGTGAGATTCTTGAAAAAGAACAAAAACAAGCAAAAGTAATCATACTTAGAGAAGTACATCCTGGTTACATAATGCCAGTAGGTGTATGGAACGTAAGAGAACATGTAAGAGAAACATTAAGAAAAGAACCACAGTATTTTACTAATATTTATGAGGCTTTTTCCTTTGCGTCTAAAAAATTAGAGATACCAATGAAAACATGGATAAGAAATAGCACTTTATTAAAAAGAGTTCTTTATCAAAAGTTAATTAGCTCATTTTAATTTAGAACTTTGTATTATTCCAGCAAAATTCTATTTTCTTTGCCTCCTATAATTTTAAAACTTTTTGAGTCCTTTTTCTTTTCTCCTTGAACAGTCAAAATACACTTTTTATTTATAAGTATAGAGTTAGTAGTTAAACAACCAAAACTGTCAGTTACACCTTGAAAGATTTCTTCGCCACAGTAAAAGATAGAAAGTTTTCTTCCAATTAATGGAATAAGTTCTTTGTTAACAAGTTTTATTGAGGTAAGAGTACTTTCATCTTCTGAATTTATATTAAAACTATATTCGTCATTTTTATTCGCTTTAATAGGAAGGTATTTGTTTGCTTTTATAAAAATAGAGCTTACTGGTTGACGAGACTCCGCTACATTTTTTATTGGAGTAACTGCACACACACCTTGATCAAGAGTTTTTAGTTTATCTATTAATGAATCAAGTTGATCTGACTTAAAAAGAAGATCGTTTACAGCAAATCTAGCAGTATCTGGACTTTGTCTAAAATAAACTTTTAATTGACATAGCCTACGTATCTCTGTTTTTATATCAGATACATTATGAGTTATTAAAACTAAACCTATACCTTTTTTTCTAAAGTCTTGTATTCTTTGGAGTATATCAAAAGATGCAGCAGAATCATCATCTCCAAAAATTATCTGCGCTTCTTCTATGCAAATAGCCATGCGAAGTTCTTTGTCTCCTTCAGTATCAAAAAGTTCGGCAAGCATGTAAATCTGGTTTAAAAGCAACGCATAGTAAAATGGTTTCATAGAGTTGCTTACTTTTGAAAGATCAAAAACTACACCGTTTTTAATTATTGTTTCTATATCTAAACCGTCAGAGTAAGCAAATTGTTTTTTATGTAACATCAAACGCATAGGCTCTAATGCTGCGATTATATTTTCACCATGTTTAGTTAATTTTATTCCAGTACCTGACCTTTTTCCATGGCGCTCTACCACCTTTTCAAATATTGAGTCATATACATCTTCTGGTTCTGGAGTTTTTGTAACAGAATATATTTTACTAAATGCGCTTAGCAAACACTTTTCCATAGCGTTTTTGTATGGTCCAGCATTAGAAGCAGAAGAAATAAGCATAGCCATGTTTTCGTAGAAATATTCAGGATTTATTTTTTTATTGCAATTAAAAAACGACAATTTTGGAGTCTGAGAATATAATTGTATTATTTGAATATTAAGTTCTTTTGCAAAAGAGTTCCATTCGCTTGTTGGAGAAAGTATTACCGTATAAGGACGGTTATTATTAAGTATTTGTTTTAGAATAGACATGGTAGATGAAGTTTTACCAGTTCCAGGAACTCCAGATATAAACATCCCTAGATTTAACGCATTTCTTTCTATTTTTATAGCTTTTTTTCTTTCTACAATAGAGTTTTCAAGATAATTACCTAATGATATATCTCCATATATATCTGCAAAAAAAGTTTGAATTGCTGAACTTTTAGGTATAGTGTTTGAAAAGATAATGGCTAGTGCGGCTCTTTTTTCGGACATAGGTATGCCATCAAATTTTTTAGCCAATAAAAAAATATCTGTGTTATCATTAATTTTAACATTTGATTCTTCAGAAAACATAATTTTTGATTTTAGATATGATAAAGCACCTATGTTGTCTTTACTTATAAAAATCGATGGCATGTATGAAATACCATTAGAGAGTATTATTTCATTTAGCATATTTAATACTGAGGATAATACCAAACGCTCTCCGGAATTGTATAGGAGTTCAGATTGGACAGACTCATTTTTGCCATAAAGTATATTTTGTTGTGATGATTGACGATTCACACGAACGCCAGTTGAACTCAATATTTCTTCTATTTTTTTCTTTATCTCTTTAGTATAATTTATCTCAGATGGAATAAAAAATATAAAGAATGAATTATTCGTATTTCCTAGTATATCATATATTTCTTTAAATTTCTGCTCTGGTTGATGTTTTTCATCATAACTCACTTCATAATATGGTACTATCCTTAAAAATTCTGTTCCTTTTACGGTAAATGTACTTTTCTTAAAGTTTAAACCTAAATTAGAGTTTGAAAAACTTTCTATTGAGTCTTTTTCATCTAATATAAGGTAGGTATTTTGATCATTAAAGTCATGATACAAACAAAACGGCTTTCCTAAGGCGGATTTTAAAAATAGAAGATAATCTATATTTTCAGGAACAGAACTTAATAAAAAGATATTTTTGTTTATCATAAAAAAATCTCATATCATAAAGGAAAGAATTAGAAGAATCAATGACATTGAAAATAAGTAAAAAGAAATTTTCTTATCGATTATTGTTATCCTATAATCGTGTTTTATCAATAAAAAAAGAAATACGACATTAGATATGCAAAATAATGTCGATACTAAGCCAAATTCTTTTAGAAAAATAAATATTGAGGTTTCAAAGAAAAAAAGGCTTATGAATATTGTTAAGTTCAATAATGCATCTTTTTTCTTATATGGTATTGAAAACACTTTGCTCATAAAATAACCAGTATTAAAGCTGCAAAAATAGATAGCAGTATAAGCCCTGAGAGGCGCTCTATGAAGAAAATATGTATAGTTTTATTATAGGATATTAGAATGATAATTGAGGATAATACTCCAAAAACTCCAGAAATAACACCTAGAAAAATAGTTAGTAATAGAAAAAATGAATATATAGACATTTTACCATCAGATTTTAATATATCTTACTTCAGAATGCATGATGTGCCATGCTAACAATGAAGCTTCCTTGTCGAACTCGCAGCATTTAATTTTAAGAGAAGATAGTTCCTTGAAAAGAATAAATATATGATTATTTTCATGCCTTTTAGTTTCATTTGTTATAAAAAGATACGGAAGTTTAGTATTTTCATTTATTTCAACTTTAGTATTTAGGATTATTGAAAGATCTTTGGAATACTTATCCAATACCGAACAATAAATATTTTTTTCTCCAGAATAAAAATACTGGTCAAAAAACTGTATGTTTTTAGATATGTAAATGTTTTCTATTGTAGTAGAATCTTTGTTATTTTGTATTAAAAGTTCATCGATGGTAGATGGATAATTATTATAAGTTATAACTAGAGATTCATACTCTTTTATAGGATAATAACTAAGTTTAGTTAAAATATGTATTTTTTTATTAGAATAGTTAATTGTACGTAATAAATACATTAAAAGTATCCCTAACCCCATTATTATAAAATCCCATAGATAAGAATAAAGTATATTCATGTTTTAACCAATGTAAACTCGGATTTATTATGCCATAGCGTAGTAAATCCCAAAGATTTTGTTTCTTCTAATAACTTTTTGAATATTACTTCATCTATTCCAAAATCTTTTGAAGCTGACTTAAAATTTATTTTGCCAGAGTATTTTAGCAAAAGAGCCGATGTCATTAGGTGCAATGAAATTGATCTTAAAAACAAAATTTCATTGCTTAGTTTTTTATTCTCATTTAGTAGGGTTATTATCCTTCTAGATAATACAACATCATCACCATAGGTAGCTTTTGTATTTTCTACCAGTTTTTTAAATTCTGTGGTACTAAAAGTATCTTTTGACAATATCTCCATTATAAAAGGATAAAACTCTGAAAGTTCAATTGAGTAATAAGCTTTAATAAAAGAAAGAATCAAAAGCAATTTGAGTATTGCTTCTTTTAAGAAAAATACAGGAGATGTAGCACTGTAAATTGTAATAGATATATTTGATTTGGATATTTCTAAAATAAAATAACGATCGGTAAAATCTTGAGTTTTTATAGAATATCTTAAAATTTCTCCAGAGTACATTAATGAAACTCCAGGATGATCTAAAAGCGAGGTTTTTATTTCTTCTAAACTTGAAAGCGCTCGCCCAGATATAGATACTTTTGAAAAGATATAACTTTCTTTTTTATTTGATTTCATATAAATTTACCTCTATTGCAGTAGCATATGAATCTGCTATATCATCTTCACTAATACCGATAGATCGTAAGTAAGATAATATTGAAAGTCTATCCGAACCTAATTTTATTAGCTCGTAAATTAAAATATATAAAGAAATAGACTTCTGTGAACGAATTTTAGATATCAGCTCAGTAGGATCATTTTTAGAAAGTTTTTTTACCATAATTTCTACAGTAGATTGTTTAATTTCAACCATCATATCACCAAATGTAATCCCGAATTTAGGAACCATAATTAAACCGAATACTTTTTTAATTTGAAATACCGTTCTTTTGCCTGATTTGTATATTTGAATTGCTATGCAGCTTCCAACATCAAGATTTTTTATTTTTTCAAGATAATGTGAAGGAAGTTCATAATTTAACGCAAGTTTTTCTATATTCTCAGTGTTTTGAGTTCGGAATACAAAAATAGATGCAACATTTGAAAGAGCATTTAATTTTATATCATCTAAAAGCTGAGACGCGAGTATTATTCCAGTAGAGTACTTTCTTCCCTCACGAATTATAGTTTCTATTCCAGAATTAGATCCGAGTAATTTCCAAGCTTCATCTATTATTATAAAAAAGCGTTGTTTTGTGTATAATTCCCTTCCACGCATATATGAAACTAACAAAGAAAGAACTTCCCTGCCTTTTTCAAGTTTGTTAGATTCATGCATATTTTCCAATGAAAAATAGCATATTTTAGAGCCAATATTAACATTTCTTTTAAAAAATTCTGGTGTATAAGACTCAGCTTTTACAAACTCCGCGAATTCATGATACTCTCCAGTAAAATCTATAATAAATATGAATGCGGATATGCATCCATAAAGTTTAAGCATTAGGTTTTTTACTAAAAATGTTTTTCCGCTTCCAGTCATTCCAACAACAAAAACATGAGGATTTACCAAAATGTCAAAATTTAGAAAAAATGGTTTTGACATACCGCTTGAGACGCCTACAAAAACTCCATCAGAAATTGAATTTAACATTGAAAGATAACTTTGTTCTGTATTTTTAGGTATAAAAAGAAGTTTTGAAAGTGTTTTAGTACCTATTTTTCCTAGCTCCATAAAATCAACTAAAATAATTAAGAAGTTCCTCTCCTTTGATAATTTCATAATTTATTTTTAACGCAGCAGAAAATGCATCTGCTATGCGTTCAAGATTTTTATATGATTGAGATGTTGCCTCTGCTTCACTTTCTGAAAAATAACTGGTTTTTAATAGAATAGAAATATCGTAAGCCTTTCCCGAAGCTTTTATGCTTTCTATTTCACTTCCTAAAAGCTCAATCTCACGCTTAATGTTATTTATCTGATCATATCTATCTGCTTTAATTTTAGTAAGAAGTATCTCTTTCATTCTCCTCTTTGTTTCTAAAGGCTCAACTACTTTCTTTTTGTCTATTTCTACCATAGATATTGAGTACTCAAAAGGCTCATGAATGCTTTCAATAAGAGAACTAAACTCTTCAGAAGATATAGAAGGTGCAGTTTCAGGCCTTATAATCGCAATAGAGATGCTTTTATAGTATCTACCTTCATGCTTGAAAACACACACGGTATTACTGCTTAAAGTATAATTATTTGAGATCTCTATTATTCTTGATCGTTTAATTAAAATATTATTTATTATATGACCAGTATGCATATACACTACAGATAAAAGTAGCAATATAGCAGATAGAATAACAATAGAAAGATATCCAGTAAGAATGCTTAATATTAGAATAATAACGCTAGTAGCATAAAAGGTATATGAATAAATTTTTTTTGTTAATTCTTTTTCATCCATAAAATCACAGAATGTTGAACTTTCCAAAAAAAGCTTCAGCCCCAAGTATTTGAGACAACTCCCTTATTGAAATTCCGGTTATAATAAGGCTAAAAATTGGCAGAACAAAAGAATACACTATAAGATATGCAACAAAACCCAAAAGTCCATTTATAAGATTTGTAATAGATGTGGATATCGAGGTTATTCCGATAGTCATAGTGTTTATTATTCCAGTTATATCGGTATAGTTGCTTTTTTGCGCTTGTTCTCCAGAACCTATAATTGAACCTTGAAAATTTGATGCTGAAAGACTTATTTGAGATAAAGAAGTAGCATTTACATTGTTTGAAAATGATGACGCAAGGGATGCGTTCATTACATATGAAAGGGGAAGAACTACATATAAGCCTATTGCCGTAGCCATTAGAAATCCACCTAACTTCCGAGTAGGATAAAAACTACGCAGTATCATGCCAGATGGAAGTATTATTGAAAGGGATGAAACTGCTGCAAAAAGAAGAACTGAAGATTGAACAATTGTGCTTATTGCAACTGTACTCAATATTCTAACAACATACTGTATCTGACTTATTAATGGACTTACTACATATGATAGAGAAATTGTTACTAAAAGCAGATCTATTTTTGCTGCAGCTATGAGACCTAAAATAGTATTAAGAGATACT
>JAKACG010000002.1 GCA_021821605.1 Microcaldota archaeon
TAGGAAATCCTCTACAAAAGGATAACTTTATTGGACCTTTGATAAGTAACACTGCGCTTTTACGGTATAAAGAGGCCGTTGAAGAGGTTAAAAAATCTGGAAAACTTTTATTTGGCGGAAACATCATCGATAATGGATTAAAAGGTGCATACGTTGAGCCTGTAGTTGCAGAACTTTCTTCTGATAATATACTTTTCAAAAAAGAGTTGTTCCTTCCGTTTTTAGTAATAGATACTTACTCTGAAATAGAAGAAGCGCTTAAAAAAGCAAATGATACTGAGTATGGTCTAACTGCTGGTTTTTACAGCTCAAGAAGTTCTGAAATAAAGTATTTTTTGAAGAATATACTTTCTGGAGTTGTATATGTGAATAGGGAAGTAAGTGCAACAACAGGTGCTATAGTTGGTTTTCATACGTTTGTAGGTTGGAAAGGAAGTGGATTGACCGGAAAAGGCACTGGAAGCAGGTTCTATCTACAGCAGTTTATGAGAGAACAAAGCCAGGCTATTGTAGAGGAATGATCTTGTGTGCATCACACGTTTATTATATCATTTTGTTAAATTTAATAAATCAACAATTATAATTAAAAAAACAAAATTTACTGTTTATATTGCAGATACATTTTTTTCTCAGATGTTGGGGCTTATGCATCGTGAAAATCTTAAGAAAAATGAAGGAATGTTATTTATAACAAATAAAGAGTCCAAATACGGTATTTGGATGTTGAACATGAAGTTTAGCATAGATATAATATGGCTAGACTTTAATGGTAAGGTAGTCGATATAAAAGAAGATGCACAACCTTCACACTCGGTTTTTTCATCAGAAACTTTTAAGCCGCGATCAAAAGCAAAATACGTCCTTGAAATAAATGCTGGGACATCAAAATCAATCGGATTATCTATAGGTAGTATTATAGACTTGCAAAACAAAGAACTTACACATTAAACTTTGGTATTATTATGGAAATAGAATTTAAAAAAGTGGAAAAAGTTGTCATACATCAAATATACAAATACTCTATAAATGAGTTAATAAAGACGCGCTTGGGTTCTGACGGAGCAAGACCTCTCTTTTGGTGCGATGGACTGGTATTCATCTCATACTCTTTCAATAATGACAAGGCGAAAGAACTAGAAATGGAAGGTGTAATTAACTTACAGTTCTTTGATTATGCAATAATGGAAAATTATACCGAGATACTTGAGTTTGAAGATTCTTATTTCAAAGCGGTAAAAGCAAGAATTATAAATTATGACCACATATCTTTATACAAAGAAATAGTCAAATGGATTAAGGAAAATGAGAATAAGGGTTTATGGTGATTTACAATAAGCTTTAAAAAGATTACCTTCTTTATTTATTCATTATGTGATTGTTATGGCTGCTAAAAGACCTAAACGAAGAAAACAGTTGTTCAAGAAGTTACCTTTCGGAGAAAAAGGCAAAGCTATGCAGATGTTTCTTCTAACAGAGATTCTAATAATACTTGCAGTAGGGATTGTTGGTTATTTCAAGTTCCCTATTTTCATACCTGTTCACTACGTAAATGGAGTTCCAAGCGCTTATGGACAAAGTTGGTTCTTTCCGCTTACGGCAATAATACTTTCAATAGCTCCTATCTTGGTTCTAATTGCAGTAAGACTAAGATATACACTGTTAAACAAATATCCTTATTTTATAAACATGCCAGCATTTTACTACTCTGAACTAAGCAGATTGAAAAGAGAAAAAAGAAGTTACTGGGTTAATAAGTACTTCGAGCTTGTTTTAGGCGTAGGGGCTTCAATAGGCGGTTTAATGATGGTGACTATGTTTGGAATATACGAAGGTACCGTAAGTTATTACTTTCCACCTGAGATTTCACTATTTATGCTAGCATGGATCTTTGCAACAATAGTTTTGCTATTTTATTACCTTCGTGATCTATATATACAGGTGCAAAATAAAGACAAAGTAAAGATTAAATTGGCAAGATCAACAAAGAAGTGATTAAATATCTACAACAGAGGAGTTAAAAGCCTTCATAACTAAAGGAAATGTAATAGATTTAGCAGTAGCAGTTGTTATAGGTGTAGCATTCAATAACTTAATAACGGCATTTGTATCTGATATAATAACTCCTTTGATAGGAATAGCAGGTCATGTTGATTTCTCAGCTATATCCTTTTCTATAAATGGAAGCACCTTCCTAATAGGGGCCTTTTTAAATATAGCAATAAGCTTCTTGACTCTCGCATTGGTAATATTCTTTTTTGTTGTTAAACCTGTATCTAAGATGCAGGAAAGGGCAAATGCAAAAAAACAGCCCCCATCTGCTCAAACAAAAACATGTCCAGAATGTTTATCTCAAATACCTATTAAAGCTACAAGATGCGCTTTTTGTACCTCAAAAATAGCGTAATCTATTTTTACTTTAGTTCTTTTTTAAACTCCTTTTTTATTTTCTGGAGCTTCGGAGTTATAACAACACTGCAGTAAGGTTGGTCAGAGTTATTTTTATAATATCCTCTATGGTACTCTTCAGCAGGATAAAACTCTTTTGCTCTAGAAACCTCAGTTACTATTTTTTTATTCATCTCTTTCTGAAGTTTTTCTATACTGCTATAAATAATGTCTTTTTGAGTTTCATCATAATAAAATATTACAGATCTATATTGTGTTCCATAATCTGCTCCTTGTTTATTTAGCGATGTAGGGTCATGCATCTCAAAAAATATATCAAGCAACGTTTGAAGGTTTATCTTATTTTCATCATACTCTATCTGAATAACTTCTGCGTGTTCGGTGTTTCCATTACATACTTCTTCATAAGTAGGACTATTGGTTTTTCCTCCAGAGTAACCCGGTAACACAGAAATAACCCCTTTTATCATGCTAAATACTGCTTCTGTGCACCAAAAACAGCCCCCTCCAAACATAATCTTTTTAATACTCATAAAAGACCTATTTATTTGGTATAAATCTCATAGAAATAGAATTAACACAATGTCTTACATTCTTCTTTGTAAATCCCTCTCCTTCAAAAACATGACCTAAATGTGCGCCGCAGTTTGAACACTGTATCTCGACTCTAATTCCATCTGAATCTTTTATGCGTTTAACAGCTCCTTTTATCTCCTGATCAAAGCTTGGCCAACCACATCCAGAATCAAATTTATCATCTGATCTATAAAGTGGAGCGTCGCATCTTCTACATAAATATACTCCCTTACGTTTTTCATTTTCATACTCTCCAGTAAACGGAGGTTCAGTGTTCTTATCTATTATAACTGACTTTTCCTCCTTCGTCAATATATTTAATTTTCTTTTGTTTTCATTTATAGCCATAGGATCATATATATTAATACATCAAGTAATTTAAATTAGATTAGATAAAAATAGATATTATTTTTCTATAATTAAATATTTTATAAATCAATATTAATAATATCTAATCTTTAGTTATCTCAATAAAAAGTTATATTCTACTGCATATACTATCTAACTTTGTACAGTTTTTGCAATTTTTAGCCATTTTAGGAGGCATAGTTTTTACATATATCTCATATGCTTTATCCATTAATTTTTCTATTGTTTTTGTATCCTTTTTTATTTCATGTATTTTAGGAAAAAACGGCATTTCAAATCCCTGTTTTGTTGTATATTTATTTGCAATTTTAGCAAATATTTTGCTTTCTGGAGGTTCAAAATATACCAAATATAACTTTTCTATAATGCCTATGCCTAACTTTTCAGTTATGTATGCGTATGCATTAAGTTGTGTATTATATATCGGCATCATACTGTCTTGTCCTTCCGTATATCTTGCAGTTTTATAATCTATTATAATTATTTTTTTATCATCATTTTCAAATACGGCGTCTGGTATTCCAGTCAAAGTAATATTTTTATAATCTACTGAGAATTTTTGATTACCTTTTCCTGTAATACTTAAAAGCTCTTTTGTAGTTTTAAATATTCTAGTTATATGTCCAATATTGCTTAGCCAAACAGGCAGCTCAGCTTCTTTATCAAAATAAGATTCTACTATATATTTAGTATAAATATCAATAGATGAAAATATTCCAGGAAATATTTGGTATGGTAATTTTTCATGGGTACTTATCCAAAAACATCTCTCACAAAAGTCTTTACCTGACAGGGCACCCAAATTTTTTGCAGATATTTTCATTTGCATCTTTATACCATTAAATTAAAGTATTATATTTTATTATTTATATTTTTGGCTTATCTTAGATTTATTTTTTGAACTTTTTGATTTAACATATTTAGTATCTTTATAATTTATTTTTATTCCATATAAAAGAATGCCTGCAATTATTGATACTACTACACTTGTTGTAATTATTATTGAGTATGCACCTTGATTTATTAAACCTTCATTTAATGCTATTACTGCAATTGCAATTCCTACTGCTCCCCTTCCTGAGATTATTCCTGCAACTTTTCTGGATCTATCCTTCTCTTTTTTGTCTATAATTGATTTTGCTAATTTAAATGATAATATATATGCAATTATAAATGCTATAAATACAAAAATTAATATTTCTAGCATAAGACTTATATTGCTATAAGCTATAACTGCTTCAAGACCTGCAGCGCCGAAGAATATTGGTATAAAAAAACTATCATTTATTCTATTCAGTGTCCTAGATACATTCCCAAAATATTCATTTCCTATAATCCCTTTATTGATTATAAGTCCAGCAAAAAATGCACCTATTATATAACTTATTCCTATTGAATTAAATACCATAGAAACAAGAAGTCCAAAAATTATTAAAAATGCATAAGAAAAATGGGTGCTTCTAAATTTCATCCATATTATATTAAGAAATTTTCTAAAAGCCCATTTATTTTTATTTATTATATAATCAAACCCAAAATATAAAATTAGAAGTAATAGTAACGGCAATAATACACTGCTTAAGCCGTTTGAAGCGTTGGAGAAGTATGATAAAATTATAAAACCAATTATGTCTGATATCACAACAGAAGATATTATTATTTTACCTATGTCTCTTTTCATTAAAGAATATTTTTTTACTAATACAGATATTATTGATATTGAAGGTATGACGGTTGCCAAGGCTATTATTGATGTTTCAGTTACACCTATGTTTAATATATGAATCAATAAAAATAATTCTATAACAAACGGTATTATGAAACTTACTATTGAAAGAGTAAATGCCTTTTTAAAGTGCATCATTAATACATCTGTATTCATTTCTATTCCAATGAGAAATACTATGAAAAATATTGCTATTGATGTAATTCCAGATATTTCATTGTTATATGTTATTATATTAAGTAAGCTTGGTCCTAAAACAAGCCCACTTAACAATTGTCCTGCAATTCCTGGCAGATTCAATTGTTCAAATATCTCACCAGAAATTATTGCAGCTGTCAAAATTATTAATATATCAAGTATTATGTTATATGCCATATGGCTTCATTAATAAACTAATTTAATAATATATAAAACTTTCCAACATATAAAATTTTCAAGAGTTTAATTTTTGGACTCTGCGGGATTCGCACCAGCTGCCTTCTCCACTGGGTGCGCCAAGCTCAAGCCTTTTTCATCTAGCTTTTGTTTCATATAGCCACCGTTGAATGTTATTTGCAAAACGAATATCTGTGTCTTAGCACACAGATTATAGCGCATTTAGAAATATAAACGGATACGGTGCAATTCTAGCTGTAACCGAACCCCGTGTTTTCGATTAACCTTTCCAAAAAGGTTACGCACCCAAACTTTTTGGTAAAGCTTTTCATAAAAAGGTTTCACATATCATCTATTCCTATGTCAAGGCCCATTCCCAGAACGGCATATACACTATCTTTATTCCATCTACCTGCTCACTGTTATTGTAATCATAAGTAATTATAATTCCTTCCTTAAGTTTAAGCGCTTTTGCAGCTTCAACTAATGCTGAAGTTTCCCTATCTTTTACATCAACGCTAGAAAGTTCATAACATACTTGTATTAGTTTAGTAGGTTTCCAGTCCACAACGAAATCAATCTCCTTACCTGATCTCAGTTTCAGATAATAAATATTGTCTGATACTTTTTTCCTTCTGAGCAACTCGATAAACACTGCATTTTCAAGTGCCCTTCCCTTGTCTATATCTGTAAACAATTTTGATAATCCAATGTCAACAATGTAACTTTTTACCTGCCTAGCAAAACGCTTTCTTGGGCTTTTTAAATATTGTTCCAAGATTTCAGCAAAGAATACGGATTTAGAGTATTCTAAAAAGTTAAGAATCGTAACCCTGCTAATCTCAAAGCCCATACTGTTGAAATAATTCTGGGCCTTTGTTGAGCTGAAATAAGTTGAATAGTTACTAGCAATTATCTTAAGGAAAATGTTTAATGCCCCAGTATCCCTCAAATTATATCTCTTTACTATGTCCCTAAAGAATATGGCGTCAAAGTATGATGATAAAAGATCCATTTTTCTTGTAGTATCATTTGAGAGTATAACTTCTGGAAAAGAGCCATATTCAAGAAATTCGTCTAGTGCTTTTAGTATGGTACCTTTCTTTGAAGAAAATTTTATGTCACTAATCTCTACGTTTATCCCCCTTGATTTTAACATTTCACTAAAAGAGAACGGATAAACAATATAAGAAAGATTTCTGCCTGCAAGCGCAGTTGCTATTTCACTGCTAAGTAGCTCTGATGATGACCCAGTTATTATAATTCTATACTTCTTAGTGTCATATACCTTCCTTATCCATTTATCCCAATTCTCTACGTTCTGGATTTCGTCTAAGAACAGGTATATGGTCCCTTCAGCAGGATTAAATATTTGTGAATGTGCGATTAGAAGATCATCCATGTCTGTTGCCTTAGTGGCTATTAGGCGTTCATTTTCAAAATTGATATAAATAATATTGTCTTTTGCTACTTTTTCTTTCATCAGCTCTTCAATATATTGAAACATTAAACTTGTTTTACCCGAACGTCTTACACCAGCAATGACAATTACTTTATTTGCATTTAAATCTAACCTAATTTTCCTTTCTATGACTTCTGGGAGTTCCATCTCTTTCCATAGAGTAAGCACATACTTAAAGTCATTAATTCTAGCCATATTGGTATAGTATACTATACCTATTTATATACTTTACGTTTAGTATACTGTACGTAAATAAAAACGTGATGACACATAATCGGACGCCGTATTGTTTTTGTAAAGTTCCATCAACTAAACATTATTATGAATTATCTTGTAATTATGTATTGTTGATTGAATGGAAGGCAGAGATTTATTATATAAATATCTTCAGGTAAAATTTGATCTTTTAGACAATAAAATATTAAGCGAATTGCTGACAAAAGACTATAAAGAACACCAGCCTTCAGTAATACGCGGAGTTGAAGAAGTGAAAGAATTCGCATTTAAACTTAAAAATGCATTTCAGAGCCAACGCTTTGAAGTATTGGATGAGATACAAGATGCGGATAAAATTGTTTTCCGATATATATGGTATGGAATTCATACTGGCAAATTCTATGAATGGCAACCAACTAATAAGGAGATAACTACACATGGAATCATTATAGCACAAATCAAGAGCAGCAAAATAGCTGAGACTTGGGAAGAATGGGATTTTGCGGGATTTGCCAGACAAATGAGTGCAGATAAAAAGTAAATTTGGACTCTGCGGGATTCGCACCCGCGGCCTTTCCGTTTTTCGATTTTAATAAAACTTTTATTAAAAGTTTTTATGCGAACGGAACGCTCTGCTCCTGAGCTAAGAGCCCATATTAAGATAATTAGTAATTATGTTATATATACATATCAATGTCTTTGTTTTTTTATTAAAAGTTTGTATTCCGCTTCATTATCGCAAAATAGCTGCATAAATTTTTCTTTATAAAATTTCTTATCAAGATACTCTGTAGCGCTAAGTGTGTATTTCAATGCTTCTTTAAGGCAAGAACTTGCACCAGGCGAAGGAGCCATAGAAAACTCTATTCCATCCCCCCGCAAATCAACTACGCCCAAAATCAATCTCCTCATCTTTTTATCTATTATCTGTGGTCTTATTCCTCCTCCTTTTTTATAAAATTTTATATCGTTGTATTTTAAACTTGGGACTATTTTATTTACTTCTTCTTTCAAGAAATAATATTTACCTAGATCTGGTATTGAATAGATAAGATTTTTCTCTATTATGTGCTGTATATCTTTATCTTCTGTTATGTTAATTAAACTCTCAACTGTTTCTTTATCAAGGCCCAAAGCCTTTATGTATTTATATGTAGACATTATGTTTGAGTGTTCTAAAAACGGGACGATATTTACTGTAGGTCCATATCTTGTTATTTTTTTATCTGCAATATCCACATCAGCATGCACTGCAGCAAACGGTATTCCACCTTTTTGAACTCTATATACCTTTCCCTTTATAACATTTTTAGAATAATAAAAATTACCTCCAACAGAAAGCATTGACAACTCTTTTCCATAACCTAATTTTTTGGCGAAGTACAAACTATATCCTCCAGCTGCAAAAACAATAAATCTTCCATTATAACTAGATTTATCTGTTTTTATAACATATTTGTTATTTTTTCTCTCTACATCTATAGTTTCTTCCTTTAAGATTACCTTTATTCGTTTCTTATTTTTAAATGAGGATTTAACAAAAGAAGAAGCCAACATACCAAAATTTACCATATGTCCATCTTCAGAGTAAGCTGCAATTATCTTCTCATCTTTGCTCCTTCCTTTAATAACGTACGGTTCAACTTTTAATATTTCTGATGCATTTATTACTTTAATCTTAGGAAAAAGCGAAATAAACTTATCATCGTATCTTTTTATTATTTCATCTACTTCTTCGCTACCTACTCCGAGTACCATTTTTTGTACCGGTTTTATCAAGTCACCAGAGTTTTGTTTCTTAATTTGTTTTGTATATTTTAGAATAAGATGTGAGGCTGTTCGCGTTTCTATTATTTTATCTGTATTATAATTGGTTTCTATATCTCCTACGTGCAAGGTTTGGCTATTATTCCAGCTTCCAGAAGAGCCATTTCCTATTCCATTTTTTTCTATTAATAATATATTATCTATATCAGTAAATTCTGAAAGCATATACAACAATGAGGTGCCTATGACTCCCCCGCCTATAATTATTACTTCATATTCATTTTCCATCCAAACGCAATTATATGATAAACTATGTCTATATTTAAATCTTACTTTTTATAATTGATATTTGCTACTGATTATTTCGATCTAATTAATAAAACTATATTATTTAAAGTTTTCTGCTCTATGTACTTCATAGTGTCAATATGAAGAATATTAATAAAAAATCTCAGGATAAAAACGGTGGTCTTGAAGGTGTGATAGCCGGAGAAACCAAAATCTCATATATAGACGGAGCAAAAGGGAAGCTATTCTATCGCGGATACTCTATAGAGGATATAGCATCTAATTGTAGTTTTGAAGAAACCTCATATCTTTTAATATACGGAAAACTTCCAAACAAAACTGAGCTTGAGTCTTTTTCAGCAAAACTTAAGAGAAACAGAGAACTTTCAAAACACACAATAAAGATGATACATACATTTACAAAAAAAATGAGTTCTATGGAGGCTTTAAGGACGGTTGTCAGTTCTTTATCCTCTAATGACAAAGACTCTCGTATATCTTCATACGAAGAAAAATTAAATACTGGACTTTCAATAATAGCAAAGATGCCCACTATAGTAGCATATCATCATAGGATAAAAAACTCAAAGATGCCTATACATCCGAATCCAAAATTATCGCATGCTGAAAATTTTCTTTATATGTTAACTGGAAAATTTCAGGATATAGACGACGCAGAGATCCTAGATAAAGATTTTGTATTACATGCTGAACATGGATTCAATGCTTCATCATTTTCTGTAAGAGTTACGGTTTCAACATTAAGTGATGTCCATTCGGCATATACTACTGGAATAGGAACACTTAAAGGACCGTTACATGGCGGAGCAGCAACCGAGGTGCTTTCAATGTTAAAAAAGATAAATAAACCAGAAAATGTTACTCCATTTGTAAACAAGATTTTATTATCTCATGGAAGGATTATGGGTTATGGACATAGAATATACAAAACTTATGATCCAAGAGCTAAAATATTAAAAAAAATGGCAGAAAGATTAAGTATTAAAAATAATGATACAAAATTTATTCAGATTGGGGGAAAACTTGAAAAAATAATGGCAGAAAAAAAGAACATATATCCGAATGTTGATTTTTATTCTGCTATAGTTTATCATAATTTAAGACTTTCAAATGAGTTATATTCTCCTATATTTGCAATGGCGAGAAGTTCTGGATGGCTTGCACATATATTAGAGCAATATCAAAATAACAGATTAATAAGGCCACTTGAAAAGTACAATGGAGCTTTAAATCTTAAATTTGTTGAAATTTCAAAAAGAACGTAATAAAATGAAAAAATACACAATTACCGCTGTACTGGGGGATGGGATTGGTCCTGAAGTAATAGGTTCGGCTATAGAATGCATTAATGCAGTTTCTAAAAAAAATAACATTTCAATAACTTGGGAAAAGAAAATAGCAGGAGAAGAAGCAATAACAGAATATAATTCTGTACTCCCTATCGAAACGTTAAACTCTATAAAAAAAAATAAAGTTGCACTTAAAGGACCAATAACTACTCCTCTTGGAAATGGTTTTAGAAGCGTCAACGTGGAGCTTCGAAAAAAGCTCGGACTTTTTGCAAACATTAGACCTGCAAAAAATATTCAAGGAGTGCAAAGCAAATTTTCTAATGTAGATTTAATAGTTATACGGGAGAACACGGAAGATCTTTATGGTGGTATAGAATTTAGAGAAAACTCTATTTCTTCAAGAAGATTAATACAATTTGCAGAACATGAATCAAAAATAAACATACAAAGAGGAAGTGCAATAGCGTTAAAAACTATATCAAATACTGCTACAAAAAGAATAGCTGAGTTCGCTTTTTCGTATGCTCAAAAGAAACAAAGGAAAAAAATAACTATTATACATAAATCTAATATCTTAAAGTATACTGATGGACTTTTTGTAAGAGAATCTGAAAAAGTAGCTAAAAATTTTACTTCTATATTATGTGATAATATGGTTGTAGATAATGCCTGTTCTAAGTTGGTTACAAAACCAGAACTTTTTGATATTATCTTATGTCCTAATTTATACGGTGACATACTTTCTGACTTATGTTCCGGACTTGTCGGTGGCCTTGGACTTTCCCCAAGCGCGAATATAGGTAATACTATATCTATATTTGAACCTGTCCACGGTTCAGCTCCAAAACATGCTGGCATGAATGATGTTAATCCTTCAGCGGCAATATTATCTGGTGTAATGCTTTTAAATCATCTTGGAGAAAATGCAGCTGCAAAGTCTCTCGAAGACGCTGTTTTTTCTGTATTGAAAGATAAAAAATGTGTTACCTATGACATAGATCCGAAGAATCCTGCATCAACATCGGATATGACTATGGCGATTATCAAAAAGATAAAAAAGTGAAATTATGACATTAGCAGAAGATATAAGCGAGTATGCGAATTCTTTGTCTTATAATAGGATTCCTAAAAAAACAATAGATATTACTAAAGATGCGGTAATAGACACATTCGGATGTGCTTTAGGAGCTGAAAAAGCAATACCTGTACTCATTGCTAAAAAAACTATAAAAAAGAGTAATAAGGGATCATCTATTCTACACTCTACTGAAAAAGCTAGCTCAGAAGACGCAGCTTTTGTAAATGGAGTTATGGCCAGATATCTTGATTATAATGATTCTTATGAGTCAAAGGAGTTCGCCCACCCTAGTGATAATATACTTCCATTATTTGCTGTAGCAGAAGAAGCAGGCAGATCCGGCAAAGATTTAATTACTGCTATAATACTTGCATATGAAATCCAATGCCGTCTTTCAACATCTGCAAGTTTGTGGAAAAAGGGTTGGGACCATACTAGCTATGGTCTTGTAAGTGTAGCAGCTGCATCATCTTTTCTAATGGACTCGGGAGTAAGAAAAACTACACATGCAATAAATATAGCATTAAACTCTCACATAGCTATGCGACAGGTTCGCGCCGGAGAGCTTTCGATGTGGAAGGCAATGTCTTTTCCTAACGCTGCAAAGAATGCCATATTTTCTGCAAAATTAGCAAATAATGGTATTACTGGTCCGTCTCCTATTTTCGAAGGAGAAATGGGTTTCTGGAAGCAGGTAAGCGGAAAGTTTAATTTAAATATAAATGATTTTGGTAACAAGAAGAATGAGTTTTTAATAGACAAGCGTATAACAAAATATTATCCAGCTGAGATACGATCTCAAAGCGCAATAACTGCTGCCATAAACTTAAAAAAGAAAATAAATGATATTGATAAAATCTCAAAGATAGAAATATTAACTACCGAAAGCGGTTATAAGGTTTTGGGAAAGGACAAAGAAAAATGGAACCCAAAAACCAAAGAAACTGCAGATCATAGCCTTCCTTTTATTGTCTGTTCTGCTTTAATATATGGCAATATAACTCCAGAATCTTACTCTGAAAAAAGATTATCTGATAACAAAATAAAAAGATTGCTTGACATAACTATAGTTAAAGAAAAAAAAGAATTTACCACTATATATCCTTCATGCATACCTAATGAGATAAAAGTAACTATAGATAATATAAATGGCAAAAAAGTAATAGACAAAAAGGTTCTTTACCAAAAAGGGCACCCTAAAAATCCAATGAACAAAGAAGAGCAGAAACAAAAATTTATTGCTCTTTCTTCTAACTCTTTAAATAAAGAAAAAACATTAATTTTACTTAAAGAATTATGTAATCTTGAAAGTATTAAAAGCATAACGCACTTATTTGATTTATGTATGTGATTTTATGGAAAAAAGAGCATTTGATTTTCTTAATATATACGAATTGCCTAAAAAACCAAGAAAAAAAGGCATAATAGAGATACGAGGACCTTATTATTCCTCTATAACTTATGATTATCTAAAGGGTATTTTACATGACTGGAGCGAGTACTTTGATGGTTATAAATTCGCCGGAGGTTCGGAGCGATTTCTTTCAAGAAACACAGTGAAAGATATTCTTAATGCATGCCATGATCATGATGTTTATGTATCTACTGGGGGTTTTGTGGAACGTATACTAGTTCAAGGCCCTAAGGCTGTAGATCAGTACATAAAAGAGTGCAAATCTTTGGGTTTTGATGTCATAGAAGTATCTAGCGGTTTTGTTGATATTTCTTTGGATGATAAGGTTGAGATAGTAAAGCAGGTACAGAAAATGGGTATGAAAGCAAAGCCTGAGGTTTCGTTTATGTATGATGCCGGTGGAGGTACTCATAGAGTTGGGTATGATGGAGAAATGAAAATGCGAAAATTGGATGATGTTATATTAGAGTTAAGATCTCATATCAAAGCAGGCGTTGATGTAATAATGATTGAGTCTGAAGGTCTTACTGAAGATCTTCCTCCTGAAAAATGGCGTATAGATTTAATTAAAAAAATAACCAATGAGTTTGGATTCGAAAAATTTATGTTTGAAGCATCTGATCCTCCAGTATTTAAGTGGTACCTTAAAAAATTTGGCCGTGATGTAAATTTATTTATAGATTACTCACAACTTGTAGAGTTCAATGCGTGGCGTGCCGGACTATGGGGCGATGAAGATATTTGGAAAGGCAAAAAATTTAGTTATAGATCTAAAAAATAGCCTAATGGCGAAGATATGACAAATGCTTCTAAACAAAAAGATAAAGAAGATGCTTCTATAGATGAAGAGTTTGATTGGAAACTTTATCCAGAAACAGAAAAATTTTTATCTTCAATCGTAGCAGATTTCCTACTAAATAATCACTTTGCAAGTGAGCTTTCAAAGAAAATGTCAACAGAAACTTCAACTAAATTTTTTAATTGGATAGACTATGCAATAATTCCGGAATCTAAAACAAGCAAAGAATTACTTTTAAAGCTTGGTTTTACATTATTTGCTCCAGTAGATAAAAAATGTAAATACGGTAAGCTTTTCAAGCACAGCAGATCTTATTTTTTCCCTATTATACTTGGGAAAGAGGATAAAATTGAAATAGCGTTAAAACCAGAAGAGCTTGACAGTTTCATACAAGCTTTTGGCATTAATGCGGTTATAGATGGTAAACCATTTTCACGATTTAGGAAGGCTGTCATTTCAGTAGAAAAAAACTATGTACTTTCCGCTGTAGAACGAAGAGGGTATAATGGGTTTTCAACAGATTCCAAAAATGATATCTTAGAATACTTAGATGTCCTAAGTATGTTTTTTTCAAGGCAACGTATATTTAATAGTGACGAAGAAGGCATTATATTCACAGAAAAACTAATTTCATCTGCACTTAAACTTTTAGATAATGCAAGAGTATCAGATGCATTCTTCAGATCTGAAAGGGCTTATTGGCAAAGAAGAAATCTGGCTGGACAAATACAGAAAGCAAGGCAGGATAAGCTAGGCCTTGGATGGGGTAATCAGGACCATCATACGTATCGATCTTCAAGGAAAAACTTTTCAAAGATGATACATATATTCGAGTTGATGGGTTATAATTGTAGGGAAAAATACTACGCTGGAGATCAGGCCAGATGGGGAGCTCAGATAATGGAGCATGATGTTTGTGATATAGTTGTATTTACTGACGTTGATCTTTATCCTGAAGAAACAAAAATTGACTTTCCACACAAAGGATTAGAACAGAGAAAAATGCTTGGCACTGTCGGTTTATGGGTTGGTCTTCATGGAGAAAGTATACTTCAAGCCGGCATGCATCATTTAGAGGCTAGATTTGATTTTGAAGGTCTTAAATCTGATTTACCAAAATTTGGCATAACAGTGATGCCTCCTTTTTCAAATTTCGAGTTTTTAAAACAAGCATTTACTTTTGGTGAGATATGGAAGGTGGAAAAATCAAGGGCAGATATTTTACTTTCAAATTCTTTTATAACTAAAGATCAGTATAATATGTTTATTAAAAATGGAGCTATAGGTAGTCACATGGAAAATCTTGAAAGGACAAAAGGCTTCAAGGGTTTCAATAAAAGTTCAGTTACAAAAATTATAAAAGCTACAGATCCAAGAAAAGCTCAAGTTTCTATTGGGGCATAAATAGATGTTTTGATGTTAAATAAAAAAAATATACATATCTTAGTAAATAATCCAGAATACTTTGACAAATATGCAATAAAGATACTTAGCAGTATTGGAAATGTAACAGCAAAAAACATTGATTATGATGAACTTTTGGAAAAGATATCAATTTTTGATATAATTATCATAAGGGTAGATACAAAAATTACAAAACAATTGCTAGACAAAGCCAAAAAATTAAGGCTAATAGGATCTGCAACAACCGGCCTTAATCACATAGATACTAAATATGCAAAAGAAAAAGGAATAAGGATAATAAGCCTACACGGAACACACACTATATCTACTGCACAGCATACTATGGCTTTAATATTTTCTCTTTCAAGAAAGATACCTTGGGCATTTGAAAATCTTAAGAAAGGAAAGTGGGATAGACATAAATTTATAGGAACTCAGTTAAACGGAAAGACCATAGGCATAATAGGATTAGGTAGAATAGGATCTCAAGTAGCTAAATACTCAAAAGCGTTTGGTATGAACGTTATAGCGTATGATCCTTTTATTAAAAAAAGCAATCTTGCAACTCTAGTTACATTAAATTATCTTCTAAAAAATTCTGATATAGTATCTCTTCATCCTTCACTTACAAATAAAACAAAGAATATGATACAATTAAAGGAATTTAAGTTAATGAAGAAAACTGCATTTTTGATTAATACATCAAGAGGGGAAATCTTAGATTCTGATGCTCTTTTACTGTCTTTAAAAAAATGTATTATATCCGGGGCAGCGTTGGATGTTTTTATAGATGAACCATTACTAGGCAAAAACAATAGATTTGTAAAATATGCATTAAGAAATAAAAATCTTTTAATTACACCTCACATAGGTGCTTCTACAAAAGAGGCCGTACATGCTGCTGGAATAGAAATAGCAAATAATATAAAAAAAGAGCTTAATCTTCTGAAATAAGAATAAAAAGCAAAATCATTTAATACTTGATGTTAATTAATATTTTGTTTCATGTGGTAAAATGTCATATAAAGGCGATGTTTTTATAGTTGTCGGAGTTCTTCTAATAATATTATCTTTTATTTTGGGATATGGGATGTATACTTCTCTTCATCAAGCTCAAATAACTCAACAAACACCACAAATAAATGGTAATAACATAACTAACTCATTTAATCAATTCGCATCATCGTTAAGTTACAGCATAAATGGGCCAATATATTACACAATAGAAATAATACTTCTTTTTCTTTTTGCAAGTATAGGCTATAAAATAGCTGATCTTGGAATAAGGCTTAATTCAATACCTATAATAAATATTAAAAGTAACATATCTGACGAGAAAGACAAAAAAACCTCGAAGTAATTGTATTTTTTTAAGAAGCTTGTTTTTCAGATGCGAATTCAAAATTTGTCTCATCGGTTACGCGCCCTAGCTCTTCTGGTAGTATCCTAACAACATTAAATTCCATTCCTATTCCTAAAACCTTTACACTTACAGTGCTTCCTTCTACCACTCCTTTATTCTTTAGTGTATCCCTAAAGTATCCTTGCCAGTCTATTGGCATTGTTGTAATTCCTGATATGCCCTTTGAAGGCTCTAATAATATCTGTGTAGCATTAGATACTTTCAGTTTTGATATATTAACACATTCTCCAAGCGTTATTCCCAATTGCTCTCTAGAGCTCTTATCTAATCTTATGTAGTCTTTATCTATATCTTCCTCATATCCTTCTATAACTGTGGCCATTACTCTCTTTTCATTATATCTTATCTCTATTATGTCTCCTGGAAGTGCGCCTGTTTTTTTATGTATCTTTTTTGTTAAAGGCACCATAAGAGTTTTATCTTCATGTAAGGTTTCTGCAACAGCAATAATTGCGTTGTTTTTGCTACTTTTTTTGATATATTTATAATACGCCTTTTTTACCATCTCTTCACCTAGTTACTTTCCTAGATAAAATATATTAATATTGCTCAAATCAACCTGTAATTTTGTATCATGAGAAAAATTCATTATTCCAAGCAATTTTTATTTGTTTACTTTTATAGTATAATGTTTGTATGGACAAGAAAGGGATATTACTAAACAAAGTATTTGATAAAATACTAAAAGATATAAAGCCAAGCGATATTGAAAATAAGAGTATTATATCAAATATAAATACTGTAACCTCTCTATTAAAAAAAATAGTTCCTAAAGATGTAGAAATAATGGTTACCGGTTCGGTATCACGTGGTACAAATTTAAAAGGCAATTCAGATGTAGATATCTTTCTTCTTTTTAAGACTGGTACTACAAAGGAGTCTCTCACTAAACTTGGACTTAAATATGGTAAGGCACTTGTGAGATCAAAAACAGATAGATATGAGATAAAGTATGCTGAGCATCCTTATGTGCGTGTTTATTTAAACGCATTAGGTATAAAAGCGGATATAGTTCCGGCACTTAAAATACAAAATGCAGAACAGATTGCAACTGCTGTAGATAGAACACCGCTCCACACTAATTTCATAAACGAAAAACTTACATCTAAACAGAAGGACGAAGTACGACTCCTAAAGTATTTTTTAAGGTCTCACGGTATATATGGCGCAGAATCAAAAACCTCTGGCTTTTCAGGCTATTTATGCGAAGTGCTTATATATGATTTTTCATCTATAAAAAAACTATTAAACTGGGCATGTTCATTAGAGCTGCCTACCGTAATATATCCAAAAGATAATGAAGAGAGTAATCATGAAGAAGTGCTTAAAAAATTCAACTCTGATTTTGTAGTAATTGATCCTGTAGATAAAAACAGAAATGTTGCAGCGGTAGTTTCAAAGGAATCTCTTTCAAAGTTTATTTTTATATCTAGAAAATTACTTGAGAATCCTTCTGTAGAACAGTTTTTTGGATTAAAATATTATTCAAGAGAGTCACGTACATATATAGAAAAATTCATTAAGCGTTCAGATCTTGAGCTTTACTCATTAATTTTTGATATTCCCGATAAAAGCGAGGAGATATTATGGCCTCAGATTAAAAAAGTATCCGGGATAATACTCGATTATTTAAAGAGAAATGAGTTCACAGTATACTTTTCATTGCAATGGACTTGCAATAAAAAAGGGGTTATACTTTTTGTAGCTCCAAAGCAAAAATTAGGATCCAGATTTTTTAAAGGTCCTGATGTGTTTAATAAAAAAGGCATAGATGAGTTTATAAAAAGTCATAAAACTGCAATGGGATTTATATTTTCAGGTACAAGACTTTTTGCATTAGATACCTCATATGTATCTACATTAGAAGATGCACTTATTAAAATAAAAAAAGATAAGCAAATATATTCTCATAAGGACATAAATCTCTCAAAAGCACTTATACTAAAAAATAAAGTTCCAAAAGAGCTTTCTGAAAGTGCATATTATGAATTCATTAGAACGCTTTCAATATGATGATTTATTTTTTTGGCGTATTTGAATGAATAATAAAAAAATAGCTGAACTATTCAATGAAATTGCAGATATGCTTGAGTTATCAAAAGAAAAACGTATCTTTGAGATAAGGGCTTATAGAAAAGCTGCATTGACCTTGGAATCCATGCAGGAAGATGTTTCTGATATTTTAGAAAAAAAAGGAATAGACGGCTTAATGGACATACAAGGGATCGGAAAAGGTCTGGCTGAAAAAATAAAAGAGTTCGTATCTACTGGAAAAATTAAGAAGTATGTTGAACTTAAAAAAAAGTATCCTATAGATTTTTCTAATTTAACTAGAATTCAAGGAATGGGTGCAAAACGTGCTTTTGTTCTTTACACGGAATTAGGTGTAAAAAATATAGAAGATCTTAAGATAATGGTAAAGAATCATAAGGTTCGTGAGCTTAAAGGTTTTGGAGAAAGAAGTGAAAGGGAAATAGAAAATGGCTTGGCACTGCTCGAGTCTTCAAAAGGACGCCTTCTTCTTGGCACTGCGCTTCCAGAGGCAGAATCAATATTAAAACGGCTTAAGGCTTCTGGTTTAGTAGAAAAAGCAGAGCTTGCCGGTTCAACAAGAAGAATGAAGGAGACTGTAGGAGATTTAGATATCTTAGTGACATCAAACAAACCTCAAGCAGTAATGGCATATGTTAAAACTATTCCTGAAGCTGAAAGTGTCATAGCACAAGGACCGACAAAGACCACGCTTTGGCTTAAAATAGGAATGAGCTGTGATATAAGAGTTGTTCCTCTTGAAAGTTTTGGCGCAGCAATGCAGTACTTTATAGGAAGTAAGGACCACAATGTAAAGGTGCGTCAGATAGCAATTAAAAAAGGCTACAAATTAAATGAGTATGGTCTTTTTGATACAAATGGCAAGATAATAGCAAATGAAAATGAAGCTGAGATATATAAAAAACTTGAGATGCAGTATCCAGAACCTGAGATGAGGGAAAATAGGGGGGAGATAGAACTAGCCCAAGAAGGAAAGCTTCCAAAGCTTGTCTCTTTAGAAAATATTATTGGAGATTTACATGTTCATTCAAAACATAGTGATGGCTTAAATACTATAGAAGAAATGGTCATTGAGGCGCATAAACTTGGCAGAAAATATATTGGTTTTACCGATCATTCAAAAACTGAGTACATCGCTCACGGCATGGATGAAAAGCGTTTTGCAGAGTATTCAAATGAGATAGATTTGCTAAATGAAAAATTTTCCGGTAAAATACAAATCTTAAAAAGTGCAGAGACCGACATACTAAAAGATGGGACTCTTGATTTTAGTAATGAGTCTTTAGAAAAAATGGATTATGTGCTAGCAAGTGTGCATACCAATATAAACATGCCTAAGGATGAGATGACAAAACGCATTATAACAGCTATTGAAAGCGGCTATGTAAATATACTTGGTCATCCTACTGATAGGATTATTAATCAAAGGCCCCCAATCAATCTTGATCTTGATAAGGTGTTTCAGGCTGCAAAGGATAATAACGTAATAATGGAGATAGATTCATATCCTGACAGATTAGATTTAAATGACGAAAACATTCTAAAGGCAAAGGAGTATAGTTTAAAGTTTTCAATAAGTACCGATTCTCATAGGACACAACATCTGTTCCTTATGCGTTATGGCATAGGCACTGCTAAAAGAGGCTGGCTCAAAAAAGATGACATAATAAATACATATCCTATTGAAAAACTTCTAAATACCTTTAAAAAATAACATCCTATACTACAATTCCTACGAAAAATATATATTATAAATATAAAGTATATTCTTATGGAAAATACTGAAAACTGCATATTTTGTAAAATAATATCTGGAGAAATTCCTTCTGTAAAAATATGGGAGGATGACAAGCACATTGCGATATTGGATATAAATCCAAATACCGAAGGAGTGACGTTAATAATTACAAAAGCTCATTTTGATTCTTACGCATTCGATATGCCGAATTTAGAGTACTCTAATGCAATGATTGCGGCAAAAACGGTAGGTAAACTTTTAGATAAAGGTTTACATGTAAAAAGAACGGCTCTAGTGATGGAAGGATTAGGGATAAATCACCTTCACATAAAACTTTATCCTATACATGGAATAAATAAGAAATTTGAGGAGTTGTGGGCTAATGAAAGAGTGTATTTTGATAAATATCAAGGATATATAACTACGCAATTAGGTCCACAAAAAAATACGGATGAATTGAAAGAAACTGCAGAAAAGATAAAGAAAAATCTAGAAAAATAATTAGACATTTCCACCTGTTATAACTGCTACTGTTTCTTCATTGTCTAACTTTAATTTTTTATATGCAGCTATTGAAGCCACTCCTGCAAGCTCTGCAATAATTCCATAACTTTTATAAAATGACTTCTGCTCGTTTTTCATCTCAGTGTCAGTTACAGTTATTATTGTGCTCTCTATGTCTTTCATATACTTTATTGCTTGATTTCCAAATGTAGGGAAACCTACTGCTATAGCATCTGCTGCAGTTTTAGGCTTTTTATATCTTAAAGTACCGCCTGATTTTACTGCATCATATAATGGTGAACAAGAAGAGGCTTGCACGCCTATCAATTTAGGCACACGGATTTTAGGATAGCTCTGTTTAATTTCATATAGTGATTTAAGCATTCCGCTAAACAATGTGGCATTGCCTATAGGAACTATTATATTTCTGATATTTTTAAGCTGCTCCATTATTTCATAAACTACTGTTTTTTGTCCTTCTTTTCTATAACAATAATCTCCTGTCAAGAAAGTTCTTTTTTTAATTGAATGCATTTCTGCAAGCTTCTGCGCATTTGTAAAATCTCCATCGACCTTTATTATCTGCGCATTTTTTGTTTCTAATATATTTCTTATCTTATCCTTTACTGCGTTATCGCTTATATAAACTGTAGTTTTAATGTCATACAACTTTGCATAATATGCTATAGAATAAGCCATATTTCCAGTAGATGCACACACTACATTTTTGTATCCATACTCCTTAGCCTTTGCAATTTCTATTACAGAACCTCTATCCTTGAATGATTTTGTAGGGTTTTGAAGTTCTAGCTTCAAAAAAAGATTATTTTTATCATCGCTCTTCAAAAGCCTAGTTACTCCCACATCGTATTTTCTATATTCGTTACAATCTGGAAGGAAGTTTTTATAATCCCAAAATGACTTTGCCTGAAGAGATACTAGATCTGAGTTGTATGTATAAACTACCTCTAGGACTCCATGACATTTTTTACATATCTGTGAGTCATAATCCTCTTCATATCTTTCATTACAGCTTAGACACAAAAGTGTATACTGCATAATGATCTACTTTTTATGCACTTCTTGTTTCTTAGTCTTGCCATCTTGTGTATTTTTATGTGTTTCAAATAGCAGTATTATCAAAACAGCCAATCCTAGAAGAAGTCCTTGTATAAATCCTAAAACGGGTATCACTGGCAATAAAACTAAAATATACAAAGTAACTCCTGCATTTGAAGAGGTAGAATTTATTTTATTAAAAATATGTGTAAAGTTAATTCCATTTCTTTTTCCTGTCAATTCTGATAATGCTATTCCTGTAGCTGCTGCATAAAAAAGTCCTTCTATAAACAAGTTGCCAAAATACGAAGCTCCTAAGCTAAAACCAGGCAATACACCAGCTACTACTCCACCTATGAATCCTAAGATTACTATAATCAACGTTGGAAAAAGATTGTTCATCATTAATGATAAACTATTAAATATGGAGTTAATATAATTTGGCATTGTGTTAGAAATTAAGCTTTTTGAAACATCACCTAAGGATGAGATGTACCATGCTAAGATGAAAAAAGATATTGCAGATGAAACGCCTGAAAAGAACAGAATAAATATTGGGGATAATAACGTCACTATTCCAAGTATCACGGCAATAATGCCGCCTATTATTAGATTTATTGCAAAGAATATAATAAACATCAAAAGGAATGACAATACATTTTTCTCTGCATACTTTATTGCAACATCAAACAACTCTGCCATATAATTACCAATTAGTATTACAACAATAACTTTAATATACCGAACTTATTAGTTACATACTACCTATAGACAAAAAGCTATAAAAAGATATAACTTTATTGATATCTGTTGTAGTTAATAGCTATTGGATTTGGTAAAGAAAATGAGACAAAAAAACATGACAGGGATAAAAGGACTTGACAGAATGTTACACGGGGGACTTCCTGTCGGTAATCAAATAATAATAGAGGGAGGTCCTGGATCCGGCAAAACATTACTATGTTTTGAGTTTTTATATAAAGGCGCAATAAAAGGAGAAAACGGCGTTCTATTTTCTTTCGAAGAAGATTCAAATAGCATAATCGAAAATGCAAAAACTGCCTTTAGTTCATTTACAGATATAGATTCATTAATAAAAGAAGGAAAATTAATAATATTAGGTTCAGAAGAAACAAAACAGTACATACAAAAAAATAGGGAAGGCAATGCTTATACCTTTGGAGGATTCATATCTGAAATAGACTCTGTAACAAAAACACATGCCGCAAAAAGAATAGCTATAGACTCTATCTCGGTAATTAGGCTCTTCATAACAGATCCTTATGATTATAGGTCCTTATCTACGAGTTTACTTTCAGTTTTAAGCAGGCAAGGTATAACCTCATTAATAACAATGGAGCAAGAAGCTTCAGAAAAATCAAATATATTTTTCCAACCAGAGTCGTTTATATATGATGGTTTGATACTACTTTTCTTTACCGGTAATGATTTAGAAAATAGAATTCCTACTATAGAGATTGTAAAGATGAGAGGAACAGAACATATGTATACTGCCGTACCCTATGAGATAACCTCGTCAGGTTTCAACATTTTACTGCTCAATACCTCTGAAAAGAGATTTGTAGATACTCCAGATTAGGATCAGAATCAGATATTATTAAGTCTAATTTTTATCTCTTCGGCGCTTAGTTTTGTTGTCAAAAGAGGTATCTTTTCTATCTGTGATATTTTTATTGCAAGTTTATCTACAGAATCAAGATTCTGTATAACCACGAGCTTTGGTTTTATTGGAGCTACTCTTACTACTACCATAGGAGATCTTCCGGTGCTTACCTGGTCGAATATAAATGCACGCTCGTTAGTTGCGCCAAACAATCTTGGATACTCCGAAGGAGAAATCTCAAGGATTACTCTTAGACTATCAAGAAGTGTATATCCAAAAAGCTTCATCGAGTCTAGGTATCCTGGGTTAGTGACTATCTTAGCATCTATTAATCTTACTAAATCCGTACCTGATATTGGAGCTGAAAAATCATGTATGTAATAAAAAAGATCATCTGTTGTTTTGACTCCTTTGCTGAATTTTTCAAGATTTCTTATTACCTCTCCTCCACGTTGGTTATCTATGGTAAAAAGGGCCTCAACAAATCTTTTTATTATACCAACTCCTGGGCTTGCTCTGCGATTACCTTCATAATCACTTATTGTTGAGGTTGAGATCTTAAGGTAGCGCGCAAGCTCTACTTGTGAAATACCAAAAAGCTCACGCCATTTTTTCATAGTGCTGCCAGGTGTATCTGAAAGTGCAATCTCTCCAGCTATTCTTTCTTGCAAACTATCCATGCTTATACTTTAAACGGAAAACTCTTTAATAGTTTTGACGAAATACTTTTAGACAATAGACGTTTAACGTCGTTTTCTTTTGCCTTTCTTCTTATTCTTAATTGAAGGTTTCCTTGTTTTTTTGTTTTTGGCTTCGAGTTTTGCATATATCTCATACGCCTCTTTATTTACCTTTTCTTCAGTTTGTTTGCTATCTTTTTTACTTAAGAGTCCATAAATTGTAAGTATTATCCCAACTATGAATATTATAGAGGTCACTAAGCTTCCAGGAACAAAGGCATTTTCATACGATCCTGCTGTATTGGTAATGTTGTAGAGTGAATAAGTATAATACCTATATGTAATATTTGCATAACTGTCATTATGGTTATAAAACTCGGCATAATATGTTCCGTTAGAATACTCTATTCTATCTTGTTGAGCTATGCTATTTCCAAAAACATAAAATGGTTTTTTGTATCCGTAACTTGAAAGGTTTGCATTATAAGGGTACGTAGTTCCCATAAAGCTATCATTTATTGCTAGATAAAGTCCATTACCCTCAATACTTGAAAGCATGTTATACTCCTTGGTTATATTTGAGCTTACATTCTTGAATGCGTATGTCGCACTTTCATTTACGAAATAAAAATTTATTGGTACTGTGGAGGTATAACTAATTACCAATACACTTGCATTACTTAGATCTATGCTAGCCGAAACAATGCTATTTGGTGCAACTATTATCTTTTCTACGTATGTGTTGTTATAATTTTGTTGCGACAGTAGTTCAGGCTGTATTACTGCGCTTGCTATAAAAAAACTCAAAATTACTAGTATAATACCTATTATAACTATTCTTCTATCCAAATGAGCACCAATACGCTTTTGTAATGAAAGAATATAAATATAACAGGTAAGAATATTATTCTGGTTGTTTTTTGAAAACAAACAAGGATTCAAAGGTAATTAGCATATCTGCCTTCATGGAGCATCATCGCTCCCTTGAACTTTATTTTATAGTGGCCATAGCGTTTATTGCTCTTGTCATAATACTTACAGTTACTGTAAAGCCTGTAAATACTTCGAATAGCGTAGATGGATGTATGGGTATCGTATTGTCTTCATATAGAGATAATTGTATATTGCTTTTGGCAGAAAATACGAGTTCTATACAGTTATGTAATAATCTCCCATCTCCTATAAACTCTCAATGTGTGCTTTACATAGCTGAAAATACTTCTAATGTTACCGCATGCAAGCAGGCAGGTACTGCATATTACTCTAGTTGTGTTTCATTTATCGCAGCTTCGTCTAATTCGAGTAAGTACTGTAGTTATATTAACGACAGTTCAAGTGCTTTATGTGCATCTTCAGTTGCAATAAAAACAGAAAATGACTCTGCATGCAATTATACCTCTAATTACTCTGATAGTTCATTGTGCAGTTCATCGCTTGATCTTTATCTTGCTTCTAAGACCGGCAATGCCTCTTACTGCACAAATCTATCTAATGTAGAAAACACCTCTTATACCTCAAAGCTAATAAATTACTCTAGTATAAGCACGCTAGTATCAAATAATTCATTGAGCCTTGAGCTTATATCTCCCATAACTTACTTAGAATCTATTCAAAATCTATCAATAAGCCCTAGTGGACTTTGTTATTTTTCTGCGGCAGATACCTCAAAAAATACATCTCTATGCAATAAAATAGAAAATCAAACTGCGTATAACATCTGCATTTCATCAATTTCACAAAATAACTCGACAATTTCTGGAACAGAATCAAACAAGACCTCATACTTAAATATATCAGATAACAAGACACTATCTACTGAAATAAATAACTTCAATTACTCTATAATCTCTAAAAGTTGTTATAATTATACTCAAGGAGATTATGGATATTGTTCTGAGGTTTCCTCTATAATAAAAGCTGTAACCACCAAGAATCTTTCATACTGTCCTAATCAGAACACTCAGATTCTTTACCAGTGCTATTATGTTATAGCAAAAGCCTATAACAATACTTTATACTGCTCATACATACATAATGCAACGGAAAATAACAATTGCATATCTGCAATAACCCAAAATCTGACTCAATAGGTAATCTTGTGGAAGTAATAGAAGGAATAATAACATGTACAAAAAATACCTCTAATAAAAAATACGTTTTTGTTGGAATCAAAGATAAAAAACTAATATTAAGGGAATTGTCAAATACGCATGATTTAAAAAATGGAGATTATGTATCTATAAATGAAAAATACGAGATAATAAAAAAAATAACTTCAGATAAAAAAACTGAAGAAAAACTTCTTGATATATACTCAATAGCTGAAAAAATATTGGATCATAAAAAGGAGTATACAACTTCAATAAAAGAGATTAAAAAGATCCTTTCAAGTATGTCTCAAAGTTTTTTAAACTCTTCAAAGCTTCTTATAAAAAAACTTATAACTGGCTCTCCAATAATAGTAAGATTTCATAACGATGCGGACGGCTCTTCTGGGGCATATGCATTATTTCTTGCAATAAATGAACTTATCAAACTTTTTGATATTCAATACAAGCCACATATAACTTGGTCAATGCAAAAAACAGTCTCTTACGGTATTGAAGATTCTATGGCAGATTTATATATAACTTCTCAATACTCCTCCCTCGAAAAACCATTGCTTCTTATAACCGATTTTGGTACATCTAAACAAAGCAATGGCGGAGTAGAAAAAGTTTTAGAAAAGTTTGATATAATATGGCTGGAACATCATCCGATAGAAGAAGGTTTTAATTATAAAAAAATAATTAATTACATAAATCCATGGCTTTTTGGTGGAGATTCCAACATAACTGCCGGATTCTTATCCTGTATTTTTGCGTATTACTTATCTGGGTTAGAACTTGCTGAGCTTGAAAATGCGTCAATGATAGGCGATTATAGCATATATGCTGATCTTAAAAAGTCCGGAGCTGAGCTGTCCGCATTTCTTGATATGGTGACTAGTGATCCACGAATAATATCCTCAGTTTCTAACAACTTAACTCCTGCTGAAATAGCAGCTGTATTAAACGATAAGGAACGTTATGCTTCATTATTATCATCGGCAAAAATCAAGATGGAAGAGTCTATACACGCAGCAATGGACAAGATACGCCAGTATAAATCTAAAACCTTACTCATTTATGTATCAGATTTTTCACTTTCAAGAAATAGGGAGAGCAGATATCCTCTTCCAGGAAGATTTTCATCCAAACTACTAGATTACTTATCTTCTAAAAATACCTTGCCGTGCGTTTTAATACTTTATTTTGGTTTTTACATCTCAATTAGGGTTGACAAAAAAATAGCAGAAAAACTTGACATTCTTAAGATAATAACTACAATTAAATCAGAACATGAAGACGATGTAGAGGCAGGAGGTGGCCACATCTCAGCAGCAAGTATGAAGGTATCGGAAGGTGCGGATAAAAAAGAGTACATAAAACTTATAGTAAATATGATAAAAGAAAAGGATAATGGTGAAGCGCAGAATAGTTCATAGTTATTTGTATATTTATTTTTTGCTAATGCTAAAACTTATTTTATGAAATCTATATAAAAATTATTTTTACGTCTGTGCTATTATACCAAATATCTATTGCCGTGCCTTTCAATAAGTAATATAAAATAGTTAGGTAATAATTATAATGTATATGTCGCTACTACTTCATTTTCATTTTAATGATTATTTATGGTTGATATAATGGAAAATAACGTAAATCAAAGTTCTTCATCTAATGGCACAAATCAGAGTTCTACAGCTCCTTCATCAGTGAAGAAAGTAAAAACTAACAAGTTAGTTTATTTAGGGTTAATTGTAGTTATAGCAATTGTTTTTGCTGCTCTTGTACTGTTTAGTCAGTCATCAAACTCAAATAAACTTGTGTCTTTTGATAACGTATTAGTTCCGCAAAGCATTGTTTCAAAGCTTAATACTCCTAACTCATTAAACAATCTTATTGGAATAGGAACAGCGTCTTATTCTGGAGTAACTCAAATACAAAACTCCACAGAACTTACATTAAATAACAAGCCAGAGATTCTTTATATAGGTGCAGAGTACTGTCCTTTCTGTGCAGCTCAAAGATGGTCAATGATAATAGCGTTATCGCGTTTTGGTACATTCTCAAATCTACATTTTATGACCTCTTCGGCAAGTGATTACTCCCCATCTACTCCTACATTCACATTTTATAACTCCACATATACGAGCAATTACATATCCTTTGTAAGCGTTGAACAAACAACAAACAAACCATCTTCTTCTGGTGCTGGTTACGCTCCTCTTCAAAATATAACCCGCTCACAAGAAGCACTAATGTCCCAATATGACGGTCAAGGCAGCATACCATTTATTCTTTTTGCAAATAAGAGCGCTATTGTAGGTGCAACTTACGATCCTTTAAGTGTACTAGATTTATTGAACTGGAGTACTGTAGTTTCAAATATATACAACACCTCAACTCTTCAATCACAAGCAATAATAGGTTCTGCTAATCTTATAACCACAAAAATCTGTGAAGCAGATAACAATACACCACAAAGCGTATGTTCACAGCAGTATGTTAAACAAATAGAAAAGTTGTCCTAATGGAAACAATAAAACTCAAGAGCTTAAAAGGAGCAATGGTAGTGCTGTCTATACTAGGGTTGATTGTTTCTATATATCTAGCAGCATATCATATGCTTGGTATACCTCTACTATGTTCAACTTCTGGAATTATAAACTGTAATAATGTTATAAATAGTCCATATGGTTACATACTTGGAATACCTGTTGCAGACTATGGAATAGTATTTTTTATAGTTGAGCTTTTTGTTTTATTTTTTATAAAGGATCCGTTTGCAAAGGTTTTTCTAAACGGGGTAGGATTAGGTGGAGTAGTATACTTTTTATACTCTGAATATATGATAGGAAATATCTGTGAGTACTGTACGTCAGTTCATATAATAACCATCTTACTTCTTATAATCTCGATATATCTTTACAAGAAGGAAACAAAATAAAATTAGCTTTAATGCTTATTTTATATATCAATTTTTTATGCTAAATTTGCTCTAAACAAGTTTTTCTAAACAACATTAATAATTGTTAGTAAACTCTTCACTCATTCTTAAAGTTTACTGTGTCATCTCGTTGCTCTTTATTTGCAGCTCCAGCATAGAAAAAGATACCTATCGATTCTATAACGTTGGTTAAGAAAACACTTATAAATATAAGTCCTAAAACTGCGTTTGTATCGATTGGTATCGAGCTAGATACTAAAAGAAGCGCTATTATTATTGGTGATAAGCCTCTTGCTATATCAAAAGTTGAAAGTATGCGCTCACTGCTCTTTTTATCTTTTCTTACAAAAAACTCTTCAAGTACGGGCAAAGAAAGCCTTCTTATTATTAGTATTGTTATAGATATGATTATTCCAATAAGGAATATGTACCACAATGAGAATGCACCTGTATTAAAACTTAGTATTGCTCCGATATAGACAAAAAAGAATGTGCTTATGAAAAATGTTATCTCTTTTTGATACTCGGTTATGTGGCTAAATTCAGGCCTGACATTATAGAAGTACTTATCAAAGCTTTTGAAAAGTTTAGGGAGATTTGAGAACATTATGCCAAAAACAAAGACGGTTACGGCTCCATTAAGTCCTAAGAACTGCGCTACTCCATAATTTGCAATTACTAATGTTATGGTAAGCATCCATGAGTACTCTTTACTATAATCATGAAATGCTTGTAATATAAAGGTCCAAATAAAAGCTGAAATGACGCCAAGTATGCTTGATAGTACAAAGAAGTAGAATACACTTGTAGCAACGCCGCTTAATGATATGGTATTTGTTTGTATTAATGTTATAAGTATTAAAGGTATTATAAGCTGGACAGAGTCTGAAGCAACACTCTCAAAAACAAGCAAATTATTCAATCTTACATTTATTTTTGCTATTTTGCTAAGTGTTGGAAATACTGCTGAGCTTGGTCCTGCAAGAGCAAAGCCTATTATTAAAGAGAGTAAAGGGCTCCAGCCTGTTAACAGTCCTATTATTATTCCTAGTACCAGTCCTGTTGCTATAGCTAGAGGAAGAAAGAATCTAATTGATTTGAAAAGTTCAAGCTCTGATATGTCTATTCTTAGTCCAACATCAAATAAAATAAAGGCTATTGCTATTGAGCTAACCAATGAAGCTATATCTAAAAGTATGCTGCTGCCTTGTGGAACTATGAGGTGAAATATTGGGCCTATTAGAACCCCTATTATCATCAAAGGTAATGTTACAAGTATTTTGAGTTTATAAAAAAGAGCATTCAGTATAAATCCTAGGAAAACTATGCCTGAAAAGATAAGAAAAAGTGTAGTAACATCAAGCATTTGAAATACCCAGTGTAGATTGCCCAGCAGGTTTTGTCCTGTGAGACAACTCAATATTTATCCTATTTATTATGGCGATCATTTTTCTTTCCCTGTTTGCTGATATATAACTATATATCTCATCTTTTGTATTGCTTGCTATTAAAATATAAATCTCTCCATCCCTAAATCTACCTGTCCTTCCCTTTCTTTGTATATTTCTTATCTCGCTAGGTATGGGTTCATAGAAAACAACAGAGTCAACATTAGGTATATCCAAGCCTTCTTCAGCAATTGAACTAGCTACTAAAACATCAAATTTTCTATCCCTAAACTCCTGTATTATGTTTTTTTGCATTTCCTGTGTCACTCCCTCTTTTTTGCCTACAAATGCCTTTGCAGAGAGCTCATTATTATTTAGATACTCTACTATCATCTTTATTGTAGATCTATACTGCGCAAAAACTATACTGCTCCTGCCTCTATATTTTCTAATTATATCTATTAAGGCTATTACTTTACCATGCTCCTCTCCTCTTTTCATTGCCTCTTCAGCCGTAGATACTGCCTTCATTATATTTTTATTTGAAAGTATGTTCTCCACACTTCTGCTCTTCTTTTCTTTATTTTGCATAGCCCTCATATATGTTAAAAATGGATAAATTCCCTCTGTAGTTAATAATTCATATGCATGACTTAGATTGAGCAGCTTAACATAACTAAACATAGCCCCCATTCTATAATTAGCGGCATTAATTTTGCTTATCTGATTTCCTGCGTCTATTAAGATACCTTTTGGTATTCTATCAAATCTTTTAAATCTAAGAAAACCCATCTTGTTTAAACTTCTGAGCGATACCTCGGCCTCTGGTTCTATCAATCTCGCTATGCTTCTTATGGTGTCAGTCATTTCAACTGGTATGGTAATTGTGTGTTTTTGTTTAACATAGCTTGAAACATCAGGATCACTGGAAACTCGTGCTTCTATATTTTTTATATTCAAAGCCTCTACAATTCCCATTATCTTTTCCTTTTTGCTTCCTGGAGATGCCGTAAGGCCTAAAATCTTAATATCTCTTATGTTGCATTCATTGGCAATATATGTATACGCATACTTTCCTACTGCTTTATGACATTCATCAAAAACAACAAGACCTACTTTTTCTAAAGACAATGTTCCGTCCTTTAAATCGTTTGCAACTGTTTGCGGCGTTGCCACTATTATTCTAGCTGCGTTCTCCATACTCTCTCTTTTTTTCTTCGATAAAGAACCTATCAATAAGAGAAGCTCCTTTTCATCAATCTTAAAAATTTTCTTGAAGTTATTGTAGTGCTGTTCTGCAAGAGGTTTTGTAGGGGCAAGAAATATAGAGAGTTTATTATCGTTAAGCTGTGAAGCTATCATAATGGCTCCAATCAAAGTTTTTCCTAGTCCGGTAGGCAAAACAACCAACGTATTTTCATTTCTTTTTATGGAGTTTATAATATTTTTCTGGTACTCTCGCACCTCAAGACCTTCGGTATTCATATACTGTGCAACTCCAGAAAACTCGCTCAATATGTCCATAACTTCTGCCATATATTTATAAGCATATCTTTATAATATTTAAAGCTATAAAATAACTTAGCATTATATCTATTATGTTGTGCCGTTGTAGCTCAGTCCGGGAGAGCGTTCGGCTGAAGACAAACTTTTTCAAAAAGGTTTGATCAAAAGCAGATACCGAAATGTCGTCGGTTCAAATCCGACCAACGGCAATTAAAATTATTGCTATACTACTATGTTAATACTTAGTTTCATACTATATCTTTTTATATTTAGGTCTTTTTATAAATACGGTGCATTAATGAATAAAAATGTCTCATATGTTATAGTAGCAATCTTGATAATAGCTGTGCTTTATGTAGCATTTACTTATACTTCTGGAGTTAAATCTGTTGCGACAAACAACAGTAAAACCTCAGTACAGCCTTCATCTTCTTCATCTAATACAGTACTTATGTCAATTCAATTAACAGATCCTCCACATGCACCATATGGCACACAAGCAATACTTATTTCATACTCTTCATTGGCAATTAAAGTAAACGATGCTAACAACTCATCATCATGGATTTATGGAAGTGGCAGTGGCCAGATAAATCTTATGTCAATAATTAATCTATCACAGGTTATAGGAAATGTTTATGTTCCAGCTAATGCAACAATAAATCAGATAAGATTCAATGTAACTTCAGCTTCTATAGAAATAAACAACACCAACTATTCAGTTACAGTACCTAGTGGTCAAATAACTACAAATATTCGTTCAAGTGCCAAAGCAGCAGCAAACTCAAGTATATTACTAGATTTATCTCCAACAATAGCTACAATAATAACCTCTAATTCTACTATATTTGTACTTGTACCTTCTTTAAAAGCAATAATTGTAGGTAGCACAGCGGTAAACTCAAATGCTCATAACTTGACAATAGGCGCAAGGGTTAAGCTTAACTCTTCAGAGCGTGTAAATCTAGAAAATTCGGTACCTAATTTAACTATATTGTCCTCCTCATTATCGCAAAACAATGCATCTACCTCATTCTCAGTTACAATAAAAAATAATGGGAACCAGAGTGTTGTCCTTAATCATATACTACTTTATGGCAATATAACTTCAAAGATATCAATAAATCAAACACCAATAATACAGATAAACGGTTCTATAGATGGAAAAGAAGGAGTAAATATCTCAAATATAAATATATCATCAAAAACAGGTATCGCTGGAAAGTTAAAGGCACAAACAAATTCTCCTCCAGCTGCTCCTTCAAGTCCAACATCAAACTCTGAAGTAAGTTCTAGTTTATCTATAACTGTAAACACATCAAACTCAAAAGATAACTCAAATATCGGATCAAGTGACAACTCAAATAGTACAATAAAAACAAATGAAACATCAGTCTCAGATAAGCAAAACTCTTCAATTTCATCAAAAGAAGGACTTAACAATACTGATAACGCATTAAATGTAGAAGAACATTTGGGGGTTAGCTTAGTAAACTTTAAGGTTCTAAACTTTTTAATAGCACAGAATGGAAATCTAACACTTCCTAGAGCTTATGCTGAGTTCGAAAATGTAGGTTATACAATACAACCTGGTGCAACAGCAACATTACAGTTTAATGGAGCAATAGTCTTCGGAAATGAAAATAGCGCTATATCTGCTGAAGTTTCACCTGGAAGAACTTATTCAATAAGGGTAGGAGGAGAGGAAGGAGCTTCAGCATCAGGCACTGTGGTTGCTTCATAGTATATTAAAATACATTTAGCCATTTGCTTGATAAAGCTTAAAGGAAGGTTTTTATTAATGCTCTACATATACTTCTAAAAATAAATGTGATATAAATGGGAAATAGAAATGTAATCTATGCAATGATAATGGCTCTAGTATTTTTTGCTTTGCCTTTCGCGGTAAACGCATCAAGTTCTATAAGCAACGGCTTGTCTTTTATTGTAATACGTCCATTAACAAATGGTTCTGTATCTTCAAATTCAAGTTCAGCTACAACAACTCCTCCAAATACTAACTCAACAAAAACAACAGTAAACACCACAAAAACTAATACCACCTCAAATAACTCTACTATAAAAACAACAACTGCGGTTAACTCTTCAAAGAGTACTACAGCACCAGTTACTTCTGCACCTGTTGTTTCTACACAAAATGGAAGTGGAGGTGTAACAACCCCTACAACATCTAGTTCAAATAATCTGGGCACCATTGTTGCTATAGTTGTTATAATTATTATAATAATAGCCGCATATTTGCTCTTAAAGAAACCAAAGACAACAACTACATAAAATACTTAAGTTTTTTATTTTTTTTATTTTTTTATTTACTTTTTTAATTTAATTTTTTATACGTTGTTTATTAACCTGCCTATTCTAAACACAAGTAATTTAATTTTTATATGTTTAAAGTTATTTGTGATAATATGAGCAATAAAGATGGAGCACATAAGATAAAGGAAATGGTGGTGTCATACGAAAAAGTAAGCACTCTTATGGATCAAGATACATATAAATGGCATCATGACACTCATTATGCCGGATATGTGAATAAAAGAAACGAGATAGAAAAGGAGCTACAAACCTCAGATAAAACAAAGGCAAATGCAAATTATAGTTTGTTACGTTCATTAAAGCTTGAAGAAACCTGGAATGCAAATGGCCAAATTTTACATGAAGTCTATTGGAGCACAATGGGCGGAGATGGAAAGTTTATTGAGTCTATGTCTATAATAAAAAAAATAAATGAAGATTTTGGTTCATTTGATAACTTCAAGACGGAGTTTGCCGCTGTAGGAAAGGCAGGCAGAGGATGGGCAGTTCTTGTATATGATCTTTTTAGTGATGGAAAATTAAGGTGCGTAATGTATGACTTCCATAATCAAGGCGGTATAGCAGGCTCCATTCCAATAATAGCAATAGATATTTTTGAGCATGCATACTATCATAAATATGGTCCTGATAGGGCATCTTACTTAACTGCGCTTATTGACAATATAGACTGGAAAAAAGCTGATGAAAAATACCAAAAGTATGTATCATTTAAAGTATAGTCAACTATAGCTTCCATTCTAAAAGTTAAGCATATTAATTGTTAAATTAGAATATAATTTATATTTTTCTTTTCTATAACTATTGGTCATTATTTGCATAAAGAATTTAAAGGATTAATTATTACTATTGTTATGCTTACATTGTCACTATTGTATCTAATATTTCCATTATCTTTTTCAAGCAGCTCCTTATCGGCAAATGTAAATGTAATATGTCCTTTTAAAGTAGAACTAAACTCTTTTCCTACATACATAAAATACTCTGAAATATCCTTAAATTACTCTATAACATCATTATATAATTGCAGCATAGGTAATATTTTTGGCTATCTAAACATAACCTCTAAAAACTCAAATTCTATAAAATATGAAAAAGTTATAAATTTATCTGGTCTAAACAAGAATTATAACTCAACAATTTTGCTAAATACTTCTTCTTTTCCAGATAACTTAACAATTAATCTTTCATTTTCAGGAGAGAATTTTTATAATACAACTAAAAAATCGCTTTTATTGATACTACCAGCAAATATTGTAATATCTAACTTCGTAGCAGTTCCAAATCAAACAAACGTAAACTCACAAATTATTTTTAGCATAAATCTTTCAAATATTGGAGACCTAGCTTCAAATAATATACTTATGAACTTATCAATTTCAGGTCCAGTTTCAAGTAACCTTACCTTTGATGAGCCTGCGTTATCTCCTGGAGAAAATGAAAATATTACAATAATAGAACCTGAAAATTTAACGTCTGTTCCAGGAAGATATAATGCAACTGTATTAATAACCTTTAATACTTCTGGATATCCGAATATAAAAGGCTATTTTAAAAAAAGAATAGCATATACTATACTGCAAAATCAGTATGGCACTTCTAGTTCACCATCATCTCCATCACCTCCTAGACCAAAAACCTTTATAACTTCATTTCCGCAGCTTTCAATACTAACAGTTCCAATATACATATCTACAGAACAAGGAACCCAAACCACATCTTCTCTAAATATATTTAATACCGGTTCTGTTTCAGAGCTTTTAAACATGTCAGTTCCACAAAAATTTTCAAGCATTATATCTTTCTCTTCAAAAAATATTTATATAAATCCTAAATCTTCTCTTTCCATATCCTTGAATTTCATTGGCAGTAATATTTTAGCACCAGGTTTTTATACCATTCCAATAAACATAACTACTCATATAATAAACGGCTCAAGTGAGACAGAAGAAGAGTTTGTAACATTAGATATCTATAATAGCACATATCTAAAACCCACTATCAGTACGCAAGTCATATTAACAAATAATACCTCTGACGCATTCGGAACAATTTATATTTCTGCACCTTTTAATAAGTCATTATCTAATATAACTTTAATTACAAAACTTCCTTTATCTTTAGCAAAAAATATTTCTCAGATCTCTGCATACGGTATTCAAAACAATTTAACTATTTCTAATGGATATTACAATATAAATTGGTATATACCTTATCTAAAAAGAGGCCAAAACACATATGCTTATTATCAAATAAAAAACATATCCGACCAGTCCTTTTTACAAAACACGCAGAATATATTTGCAGCTCAGTCAAACTTAACTCCATCAAGTAGTCTTGACATATTAAAAATAAATGTACCTACTTTCTACACCAACTCTACCAATCGTCTAACTATAACCTCTTTGTATACCGGAACTACCGACAGTAAGGTATCCTTTATATTGTCTAACTATGGGTCTTTAAACATAGAAAATCCGATACAAACATTTAATGTCTCTCCAAATAAGTTGTTTTATACCAACTTTAATATTTCAACTAACTCAAGCACTGGAACAATGTTGATAGCCCTTTTTATAAAAGGCACAAATGTTAATTATTCTTATTCTATACCTATACTAGTTACAAACAAAATAAATAACACTGAAATAAATACTAAAAAAGCTCAAAATACAATCAATTCAACAGCTTCTTCTTTTGAATACCTTATAAATTCAACAACAATTTATATTAGCGTTACTTTATTATTTTTATTCATACTGATAGTATATTTGGTTACAAAAATGAATAAATCAAGATATAATAAAGAAAGAAGTCAGGAACTTAGAAGAATAAAGGATCAAGTAGAACGTAATTATGATAAAAATAATGATTAAATGATACCTTATATAATAAAAATATCAT
>JAKACG010000033.1 GCA_021821605.1 Microcaldota archaeon
TCGTGCCTATTCTTGAAACACGCAACCTGTCTTTTTCTATTGAAAATGAACCGTTATCTTGCGGATATATTATACTGTAATATTTGTCCTTTGATTTGAAACGCGGGAATCCGACTTTGATGTTTTTTCCATTCTTCTTCTCTTTACATCTTCTGAAAAAATTTTGATATGCTTTCATCACACGATATTTTATCTCGCATCTTGTCTGCGAGTATATTTGCAGGAATTTTTTGTCCTTTTCTATCTCTTTAGCAAATTTGTTTAGAGATGCCATTGAAAGTTTTTTGGTTCCTTCTTTATAAGATTTTATTGATTTTTCAAGAAGCAGGTTATAGAATTCTTTTGATAAAGCAAGTTGAGACATTATCTCTGACTGGCGTTTGGTATCAGGATAAATCCTGAATTTATATGCTCTTATCAATTCCATCATACTCCTTTTTTTCAATTTATCTTTATATACCTATCTGCGATTCGCTTTCATCCCACTTCTAAAGAGTGTGGGATTTCCCGCTCATTCTGTTAAGCAACGTCTCAAGACGTTCTGATACTAGCCTTGGATTAGCCTTGTATTTTTTCACTACATTACCTATTATAAAATTAAGTACCTTTTTATTTGATTCGTACTCTTTTAATAAATGTTTATTTTCATTGAGTAACATACGTATCTCTTTGTCTATATCTTCAGTATTTACTGCGTTAGGTTTTATATCAATTTCCTTTCCTGCTTCAATAGACAGTATATCGCCTTGAGTTGGGTAATTTCCATTTTTTATAATGCCAACGACCTTTTCAACAGTTTCTGAAGAAGGAGTTTTTGTGCCATATCTTTGTATTAAGGAAAGAGCGTTTAGAATATCTTTTAATTGATACTTTCCTGAAAGGCTTTGCAACATCATAAGAGAGTTCTTATTAAACTGTATCGCTTCAAGAATCTGTGAGTCCTTTACACCGTACTTTTTAGAGTACTCTATGGCTATTGCCGTAGCATAAACAGGTTCTTTGGTATTAATGCCTACGGTATTGTATATGTTTAAATCAGGATCAAAGATAAAACCATACTCTTCATCGGTTTCCTTTTCTCTTGATGAAATAGTAGCTAATTTTGCCTCTGAATAAGAACGCGTTTCTTTCTCTACAGTTTGATTTAAATCTATTAACTTTTGCTGTCTTTTTGATTCGTACTCTAAAGCATCTATTAAATTCTTTATCCCTGTTATGTTCTTTATCTCTACACGATTATCGGATAAAGAGATATTAAGATCGGCCTTCATCTCCTGGTTTATGTCAACGCCTAGATAATAAAGTATGCTTCTTAGCTCGTTCATAAATAACTTAAGCTCTTCTTCAGAAGATATATCCGGCTCGGTAACTATCTCAACTAATGGCTGACCAGACCTGTTGTAATCTATTAGAGTATAATTATTTTCACGCAGTATCTTTGCGGGATCCTCCTCAAGCTGCACGCGCCTTATACGGATTTTTTTATTTTGTATGCTTATAAAACCCAAATTCCCTATAGCTAGCTCTTTTTGTGTAACTTGATATGATTTTGGCAGATCCGGATAGAAGTATATTTTTCTTACAAATGAGGTATTAGTACTTACCTTACAGTTTAACGCTTTTGCTATTCCCATAGCTTGAGAAATGGCTGCCTTGTTAAGCATAGGTTTAGAACCAGGCATTCCAGTACATATCGGACATATTGCGGTATTTGGTTCTGTAGCGTAAGTTTTACATCTGCAGAAAAGTTTTGTCTTTGTAGGAAGACTGACATGAACCTCTAAACCTATTTTCATAATAAAACCTACAACGCACCTATATTATATTTGAAGTTGTATTTGAAGGACGACTCCCAGTCCTCTACAAACTTAATCAAAGCATAATCATTCCAATGTTCAGTAACTAGCTGTGCACCAAGAGGCATGCCCTCAGAGTATGCATATGGAAATGAAATATGAGGAAATCCACAAAGATTAGGAGGTATTGTAAGTATATCGCTTTTGTATACCTCAAGAGGCGACATCTTAGCTACATCCTCAAACTTTGGAGTCTTTATAGGCATTACTGGCGATAGTATAAACCCTTCCTTTAGTAAAGATTTTAACTCTTTTATAAGCAGAGATCTGACCTTTAATGCTTTTGAGTAGTAAAGCTCCTTTACACTTGCACTCCTTACAAAGGTTCCAAGTACTATTCTTCTTTTAGCTTCATTTCCAAACATCTTTCTTGCATTAGTGAAAAAGGTATTGTAGTTTTGCAGCAACTCCTCATTTTTATATCCGTATTTAAAACCAGTATATCTTGCAAGATTTGTAGATGCCTCGGCCATAGCTATTATGTAATAAGAGGGTATTGCCTTGTCTATGAACTCAAGAGATCTCCTTTCTATTTTATAACCCTTCTTTTCAAGTAAATCTACAAAGCGCATGAACTCACGTTCCACTTCTGGATTTAATCCTGTTACTAACTGCTCTATCAAAATTATCTTCTTTTTTATATCTGAGGTGTAGTCCTTTCCAACGCAGGTACTATCGTATTTATCCTGGCCTTTTATTAAATTATAAGTATAAAGTATGTCCTCCGCCTTTCTTGCCATGACTCCTATTTTATCTAAAGAGTTTGAATAATCTATAAGACCATATCTTGATACTGAACCATATGTCGGAGTAAAGCCCACAACGCCACAGAACGCAGCTGGCGTTGAGATTGAGCCTCCAGTAGACTCAGCAATGGCTACATGATATCTAAGTATTGAGGTAGCTATAGCAGCTCCACTGCTTGAACCGCCTGCAACATACTGCTCATTAAAAGGATTTCTTGCTATATTCTGCGTGTTTGTTCCAAAACTTCCAAAACCAAACTCATCCATATTGGTCTTTCCAATAAAGGATAGTCCAGCCTCATTAAGCTTATCTATTACCGTAGCGTTGAATGGAGGTATATAGCCTTTTAGTATCTTTGATGATGCAGTTGTTTCTATGCCTTTCACGCAGACATTGTCCTTAACGCTAAATGGAAAGCTCGTAATTTTTTGGGTATCAATTATATTATTAAAGGCATTTAGAGTCTTGTTTATATTAGTAAGATCTTCGTGAAGCTTGAGATAGTACTCATCCGGTTTTGTCTTTTGTTTGAATTCTTCTATCGAGTTCATAGTTCAGGACCTACTACATAAAAACGATATGTTTTTGTATTATTGAGTATCAACTGTGTGTCTTTGAACTCTTCTGGTATATCATCTCTTGTTTTTTCTGGAATTACTACAGGATGAAACGCCTCCTCAATACCTTCGGTGTCTATGGACTTTAGAGTATCAAAATAGATAAGTATTTCATCTATGTCTTTTTTTATTGAAGAGAACTCGGCCTCTGTAAGGCTTAACCTACATACTTCTAGCAGCCGCTCAAACTCAATGTTTTCCATACAAGAAATTGTTTAGAATTAGAGTAATTTATACTTTTTGTCTTAAAGCCGCTATAGGAGTCAGAGCCGGATCTCTAGAGATACCGATTAAGGCTTTTGAAAGCTTGCCGCGTTCAAGTATACTTGGTTCTTTAGGTTTGGTAACTCTGTTTTCAAACGTTGATTTGTTGTACTCTATAGAAAGCATTCTATTTTTATTGTTCTCGAAGTATAACATAAATTTTTTAAGATACTTTTCTTTATCATTTTTTTCATTGTCTATTATACCTAGAACATTTGCCATGTTGCTATAATCAAAAGAGTAAAGTCCAGTGCCAAGAATTATACCTGCCTCTTTTGCCATAACGTTTATCTCATAATTTCCTGCTAGAGTATGCACCGAAGGAACCTGTGATGAGAGAACAATAGGGACAGTTCTTGCTATATCAGATATATTCTTAAAGTAATTTGATGGTATTCCTACAGAACCGTAACTTAAAAGTATTATCCCACTATTTTGTTCGGCTGCCCTCACTATCATCTCTATATTATCATTTGGAGAAATGACTATTGTACCTATATTGGAGTTATATCGCGTTTCTAGCGATGGAGTTAATAGAACATTTTGATTGTTTAATGGAACATTATATCGCAATTTTTTATTGTTTACATGAGCCACAGCATTAGTTATGCAGTCTAAGGTTAAACCATCATTTTTCTTTGTTTCATATACCCACTGGCCAGGCATTACCTTTCCATGAAAAACAACAAAAACGCCACCAATATCTGACTTTGCAAAGGTTATTGAGTCGTCAAGGTTCTTCATTGCATCAGAGCCTTCTTGCTCTATTGTTTTCATAGAACCTGTTATAACTATTGGCTTTTTTAAATACGAAAGCATTAATGAAAGCATTGATGAGGTGAATTGAAGAGTGTCTGTACCGTGGGTTATAATTACCCCATTATGTTTTTCGGTTAAACCAAAGGCTAGGCTGGCCATCTTAGCCTGATCTGCAAGCATTATGTTTGTGCTGTCCTTATTTATGAACGGAACTAGCTCTATCTTTATCTTTCCGTCTGGTGAGATAAGATTTTTATATCCAAGCCTTTCTAGAATGGTACTTATAACTCCTTCTGAGGGCTTTATTCCACGATCAGAGTTTAAGCTTGAGATGGTGCCTCCAGTAGTTAGTATTGCTATACTTCGCATATTTTCCATGTGAGCACAATTATAAGGGTTTTATAGTATATGCATATTTAGATTATTATATTTTTACCTATATTTCGTAGTAAATAGATTACCTATTATTTACAATTTTAGCAATGAATAATGCATTAAAAGAAGCAGCAACAAACTCAAAAAGTACTACTTTAATGCTCCTTTCCTATTATCTGAAAAAAATAATAGCTCAGTACCGGTGCGCTCTATTTGCATTCTAGCAACATCTTGTTTCTTTCTAAACTCAGGGACTATTGAGTTTGCAAAACGTAAAGGAACTGTAGAGTCATAAATCTCAAGCATGAGACAATAGTAAGTTTCTGTTTTCTTTGTGTTTCCTTTCCTTAGCTCATCGAAAGCTTGACGCTTAAGCTCACCTACCGCATCAAGAAGACCTAAAAGATAGCTTATCTCATCTGTTTTAAGCTCTTTTAGCGATGGTATTGATTCCTTTAAGACCATGTTGTACACTGAATATGCTTCCACATACTCTTGATGAGCCTGCTGCGAGTTGTACTCAAAACCACTTTCTATAGACCTTAAAGCTTCATTCATCTTTCCTAGCTCGTGTATTAATTTCTTAGAGGATATCATATCGTTAGAATGTACCAGAGTTATTGCCTTCCCAGAAAGCCTTACTATGTCTCTTGAAAGCTCCATCACCTTATCTTTACGTTTATGAAGCAGCAGTAAATTCTTTTCTATTTTTTTAATATTATCTATCATTTTTTCCACTATTTTTTCCACTATTTTTTCCAACTAATTTTCCAACTAATTTTTCAATTATATAATTATTTTATATTTATTATTTTGATACTGTATTTTCCATTCCCAAGTTGCGTCCATGCCAATATAGATACTGTTGTGCATACCCTGCCATATCTCCCCATTTTTCATATGCAAGATCGTGTATCTGCTGTATTTTTTTGTTTTCACCATTCATATAGACCTTCTCCATTATACGCTTTATCCATACATCTATAGGAAATGATTCATATCTACCGTAACCAAAAAGTAATATGCAGTCAGCAACCTTATCGCCAACTCCATCAAGTCCTAGAAGTTCATTCTTCGCTTCGAGGTACTCTAAACGTTCAAGCTTGTCCAAAGAAAAACCGTTTTTAATCTCTGTAGAAACGCTTTTGAGATACTTTGCACGAAAGCCAGTACCACATGACATAAGCTCTGAAATAGATGCCTTTGATAACTTTTCAGGTGTTGGAAATAACATGACCTTTTTGCCATCTATATAATACGGCTCGCCAAATCTTTCAAGAAGATTTTTCATTATTAGGCGTATACGCTTTATGTTGTTGAACTGAGATATTAGAAAGCATACGGTAGCTTCCCATGGCTCATTTTTTGTAATGCGCATGCCATAAAGAGTTTTTACAGCGCTCTCCATGAAGTTGTCGGTATTTATCTGAGCGTATATCTTTTTAATCTCTATGTTAAGTCCAAGGCGCTTTAAGATCTCTTTTTTTGCAGAGTTTGATGAGTAATCTCCAAAGTAATCCAAACGAATAAATTCTTCGCTAAGTTTTCTGCTAAGTAAGATAACTCCTTTTTCAGTTGTATAACGCAGTAGCTCCCACTCGTTTTTCTTAAGATAATCAGAGTAAAAGGTAAGCGGCTGACCACTACCTATAGTGTCCTTTATATTTAAGTCCTTTACATCTAGCTTTATAGGTTTTCTTAAAGATTCAAAGGTATTTTCAAGATATATACAAACACCATACTTAATATTATTTTAATATCTCGGTTATTTTCTTGCGTACCTGTTCAGTAGTATCCCTATTTCTTATAGTAACGGTATTGTCCTTTAAGGTATCATAATCACAGGTTATTGCGAGTGGTACTCCTATTTCATCGGCACGTGCATATCTTTTGCCTATGCTTCCGCTTTTAGCTATATATGCAGATACCTTTTTCTCTTTTAATAATGCTAAGACCTCTTGCGCTTTTTTATATAAATCTTCATCATTTTGCAATGGAAGCACAGCATATTTATATGGTGAAACCTCCTCGGTTAACTTTAGCCACTCCCAGCCGCGTTCCGATCCTTCTTGAACAGAGTTATCTAAAACAGAAAGTATTAGCCTATCAAGACCTATACTTGCTTCAACAACATGAGGAACTACCTTTTTACCATTTAAAGAGATAGAGATATCTTTGCCAGAGAGCTTGGCATGTTGTGATAAGTCATAATCGGTCCTATAAGCTATTCCAGAAACCTCTATGTTGCCATATATAGTCTTTATCTCAAGGTCAACATTACCCTTAGAGTAATGAGGTAGCTCTTCTTTTTGGAGTTGCCTAAATACATAAATATTCTTATCTGCGATTCCAAGATGTTCAAGAAGCTTTAACTCAGAGTATATACACATGGCAAAAAGCTTGTTAGGTATGTATTTTTTTTCAAGGAGCTCTTTTATTGTGTATAGCTTTTCCTCTCCTTCAGACGGTGCAAAGTTAACCTTTGAGTCGAGCATCGACTCTATTTTAAGATCATTGAAGCTTGACTGTTCTTCGTCTGGATCGAAAAATATCTCCGTTTCCATCTGCGTGAACTCCCTTACACGTACTAGCTGCTGCCTTGGAGAGATCTCGTTTCTATAAGCCTTCCCTGCCTGGGCTATGGCAAACGGAAGCTTAAGACCATAAATCTTTGAGAGATTCTTAAAGTCAACAAAGATTCCTTGTGCAGTTTCAGGTCTTAGATAACCTATGTTTTCTTTTTCTTGCCCTATTTGAAGTTTGAACATTAAATGAAAGTCCTCTATATCTGAAAGCTCTCCGCCGCACTTCTGGCATTTCAATCCATGCTCCAAAAGCTTCTTTTGCATTCCTTTTTTATCAAGTTTTTTAAGCTCTGCTAACGCCTCTTTATCATTTGAGTTTTCATAAAACTCTTCTAATAACTTATCTACTCTATAAGAGGTTTTGCATTTTTTGCACTTTGAAATAGGATCAGTGAAGGTAGCTACATGTCCACTTGCCTGAAGTACAGCCTCGGGCACTATAGTTGTGGTATCAACCTCAAGAGCGCCTAGCCACTCTATAAAGATCTCTCTCCAAAGATTTTCTATATTACGCTTTATCCTAAGCCCTATTGGACCGTAATCATAAAAACCGCTAACGCCAGAGTAGATATCAAATGCAGCATAGTAAATACCTCTTCTTTCGACTATTGATGACGCCCTGCTTTCTTTTTCTATTTTTTGCATTGAATCTACCATTACCATATGTTGATGTTGATTTTTGTTAAATATTTATTATGTATATTAAATATTATATTAAGTTAAATATTATATTAAGTATAATATTAAGCATAATATATTAAGTATATAATCAACAAAGATATAAATTGTTTCTTGAAACGGTAAGCAAATAAGCAATATTATAAAGTAAATGTT
>JAKACG010000034.1 GCA_021821605.1 Microcaldota archaeon
CAGATATACATTCATTTAAATGAATTTATATAGATATAAATTGTTTAAATTCATTTATATTATTTAAATTATAGGGAGGGTGGGCGCCTGGGCGTGCGCTTGGATCACGTAAATATATAGCCCTAAAGCCTTTCCATATTGGCGATTATTCCGCCAAAACCCTACCGTAGAGCCCATCTGCCTGCCTTTTCCAATATTCGGTATCGTTTGTCATCAGAGTAACATTGTGCCATAGATGGATATTTATATCTTGTCCCGTAGGGGTCGTACTTGAAGGCCATCGCCCGAAGAAGGGATCGAACCTTCGACCTAGTGGTTAACAGCCACTCGCTCTACCACTGAGCTATTCGGGCAGAATAAGCATATTTATTCTATCATAAAAATATTAAAAGCTTCTTATATTTTAATGAAGCTTGGCTTCTCTTCAAGATTTATTACTTTTAGATATAAATAAGAGTGCTCTCCTACAGAATCAACAAAATTAGTCTTGTTTTCGCGGTAGTTGTACACCGCAAAGTTCTTAACCAATGATAACTCTACAGAGGTATAGTATATAAAACGCTTTTCATTTGAAAGAGCTTCTATTAAATCAAAACCGAATAATATGGCCTTGCCTAATTTTTTATCTTTAAAGCAATACAGACGCAGAAGATTATTTTCATTCCCTGACCTAGAAACTGCAAGCTTGATTATATTTTCATAATCTTTAATTGGTACCATAACTACGTCTTTTGTATGGTCTTTTTTATTTTGTTTAAATATTTTTGAGGATAAGCCTATAATATTTATATAGCAGTTGGTATTGCCATCCAATTGTTTTCTTGTATTTGTAAGTTCAGCTTCTTCCTTATCTTCTAATGATGGAGGAGTGTACTTTAAAAACTCCCATTTCTCCTTTAACTCAACATAATATACTATGCTTTCTTCTGCTATCTTCTCTCCAAATGCAAAAAGGATATTAATATCAGAATCAAAGAAAAGATTTTCAAAGGTAAAATCAAAGTTATATACGCATCTTGCAATATCATTGATAGAGTGTAGCTTTAATAAGCAAATCGTATTTGAAGACGAACCTTTGTTTTTATTCGGCATTACCTCACGCTTTATAGAATAAGGATAGTAAAAACTAATCCTAATATTAATGGAATATGTAAGAATATAAGCTTTCTAAGAATGACATGAACGCATATGCTGGTTCAAATATTACAGGGGAGAGTATTACTCCACTGCCTAGTGCTTTATAATCATTGTAAAGTGTCGTATTGACTTGGAAAACTATAGGATATGACTCGCTTACCAAAGAACTTGATGAAGAACTTACAGTAAGATTGAATTTATAAAGGCCTGGCTGACCTAAAAAGATAGGATATGTAAAGTTATCTTTCTTGCCATGTAATGATATTACAGAATCGGTAACGTTCCATGAAGGCAGTCCTATTGCAGATATTAAAAATGGGTCATCGGATATTCCAGTATTGTTTATATTTATGTAAAGAGTTGCAGGCTGATCAACTCCTGAATAAAGCTTCTTAGGCAATACCGTTAAAGCAAAAACATTGGTAGTGACATTTACGTACGCAGTAAATGTAAGATTCCCAAGTTTTGAGTAGTTATTTACATTTATTGCCTTAAGAGTCAAAGGATATCTACCATTTGTTGCATTTTGTGAAACTGTTATTCTTATCTTCATTGGATTTTCATATAAAGGGGATTGCTGTGAATACCAGCCACTAGGAAGCTTTGTGGCTTTTATTGTATCCCAGCCTATGTTGACTAAATATCCGGAGTTATTTGTAGTTGAAGCATTCGCCAGTATATAGAAACTTTCTCCAGGACCTACCTTGCCCAAATAAACGCTGCCGTTATTATAAAGCGTAGTTGAGATAGGACCTTGTATCGACAAATAAGTAGAGGCATTAACAGTACCGAGTATAAAGAAAATGCCAAGTAGCGTAGTTAAATATAGTTCTCTTAAGGTTGCCATGTTATATTTATAAAATAACATCTTTATAAGCGTATCTCAAAAATCATTAGAATGCTATGCAGGTTATAAAAAGCTTATCTGCCATCTAATATAGATTGCATGGTATCAAAAAGTTATGTTTGGCTTGATGGAAAAATGGTTCTTAGAGATTCTGCTGTTTTTGATGTACTTACACATTCTTTGCAGTATGGAAGCGGAGTCTTTGAAGGTATAAGATCATATAAAACAAACGAAGGAGTAGCAGTATTCAGATTAAAAGAGCATATGGAGAGATTCTTAAGAAGTGCCAAGATATATAATATGGAGCTTGGTTATTCTCTCGAGGAATTAGAAGAGGGAGTAATAAGTGTAATTAAAAAAAATCAACTATCGCAAAGCTACATAAGACCTTTTGCTTTCTATAACGATAATAAAATAGGGTTAGATGTAACTGGAAAGAAGATAAGCGTGGTGATAGCAGCAGTTGAGTTTGGTTCATATTTCAGTGGAAAGGACAAAGGCATAAAATGTATTGTTTCTTCATGGAGAAGAATAAACTCTCAAATACTTCCTGTCCAGGCAAAAGCAAGCGGGAACTATCTTAACTCTATAATAGCTTCAAGCGAGGCCAAAGCAAGAGGCGCAGACGAAGCAATAATGTTGAGCATAAACGGCTACGTAGCTGAAGGACCTGGTGAAAACATATTTCTTGTTAAGGACAATGAACTTATTGTGCCTTCTGAAGAATCAGATATATTGTTAGGAATAACAAGGGATGCGATAATAAAAATTGCGCAGAATAAAGGCATAATAGTAAAGGAGAGACTGGTCCATAGAGAGGAGTTGTATACCGCAGATGAGCTTTTCTTTGCTGGAACGGCTGCTGAGATAACACCAATTACTTATGTAGATAATAAAAAAATAGGAAGTGGCCATGTTGGTCCATTCACAAAGATGCTTTCTGATACATACTCGGAGGTAGTATCTGGAAAAAATCGGGAGTTTGACTGGATAACTTTGTTGTGATTTTTATACTATAATTTTTAGAGTTTAGATTTTTACAAAGTAGTCAGAACTGTGCAGGAATCCTTTTCTACTATAAGCTCCTTTTCTGCTTGGGCTACAACTCCTTTTTTTCTTTCTACCAAAACAGGAAACTGTTCCAACGCATTTAATTGTATGAGATCGGCTATTCCACGACGTATTTTGAACTCAGAAAGTTCAGGAATTGATCTTGCTATCCATCTTAACGAAAAAGGATATGTAAGATACTTTGTTTTTATAAGATCTAAAATCCTCCTTGTATCAGAAGATCTTGGAGAAGGAGTACCTATAAGTTGAAATATTTGAACCTCCGCAGTTTCGTCAACATAACCAAAACCATTTGTTACAAATGGCTCTATGGAAATAATATCACCTTCTTCTAGTTCGGTATCGTCACCATTGTCAAAGTTAGGTATGAATGCTCCTGTATGAAGCTCTTCACCATCTATCCCATGACCACCTAAATTCATTATAGGTTTAAAACCATTTTTTAAGATTGTTTTTTCTATAGCGGCTCCTATTTCACATACCTTCCTTCCTGCTTTTACAATGTTTATGGCTTCTTCCAATGCGGAATTTGCCGTTTCTACAATCTTTGCGTTCTCCGCCGAAAGATCTATAGTTATAGCACAATCAGAAAGCATATCATCTCGTCTAGCACCCAAATCGACCTTTACAAGATCATTTTTATTAAATACGGTTTTATCTGTTATATTAGGAGTATAATGCGCTGCATTTTCATTTATAGAGATGTTTATTGGAAAGGACAAATCATATCCTTTTTGTGTTATGAAAAGTTCTATTTTTTCTACAGCTTCAAGTAAACCGACCCCTTCTTTTATTACTGTTTTAGCATATGAGAGCGCCTCTGATGAAACCCTGCCCGTTTCTTTTAATATTTTTATTTTGTCTACCATTAAAATCAACTATTGTTTATTCTATTTTTTCTACTTTTTATTTTTAAATTTACATGAGTTTTTTCTGTGAACCTAGACCTTTTAGCTCATCCTCGCTTACACCTAATTCTTTTAATATTTTTAATGTTGCTGGTATTATTTGATGATTTATGTAATACTCTGCATCGTAGTTTTCAGCGAACTCTTCCAACTCTGCCTTCTCTGAAATGCTGCTGCCGTTTCTTGTTATAACATAACCAACAGTGGCACCTTCCATATCTTTTTTGAGTTTTTGACCTCTTGCTATAGCTTTTTTCACCGCGGCCAACTCAGGAGACTTTGTGTCATAGCTGTCTATTTTTTTACGCAGCTGTGTTTGTATAACCAAATCTTTTATGTCTACTTTTCCTTCCCTTAATGATTTAATTATGTCTTTAACTATTGCTATAGCCTTCTCCTTGCTCCCTTCTTTTAGAATTGTTTCTAGAACAAGCCTTTGAGTATTTCTTGAAACTCCAGACCAATCTCTTCTTACGAGCTCGAAGCCCTTTATCTTTATTCTGCCGGACTCCGACATAAGGGCATATTTTTTCTTTGCCCCTTTAGATCCCTCTCCTCTTTTACCAACAAACACGCCGCTTGTATAAAAATCCTCAAGCTCGAGCTCCATGGACTCTGGAAGAGAGGTGTTAACATCTTTTAGAAATGAAGCCGCATCATCCTTTGACTTTCCATTACTTAATAAAAATATTGAATCTGTATCCCCATACAGAACCTTAAAGCCATGTTTCTCTGCGGTTTCCATTGTCTTTACTATATACTCTCTGCCAAAAGCGGTTACGCTTTCTGCAGCTTCACGCGAGTACCACCTAGATCTTGCATATCCTAAATAACCGTAAAACGAATTTGCAAGTATCTTAAGCGCAGTTGAACGAGCGCCTAATGCCTTGTTATCAGGATCCTTCTTATATGCTTTTTTAACCTCTGATCTTTGCTCAATCAGTAGTTTGAGCACAGTTGGTACAATTCCGATAGGTTTTTTAAGAAACATTGCATTTGTAGGAGAGGTATATGTTTCTTCTACGTTTTGCTTTGTAAGTGTAGAGGGGTCTATGTTGTATGCTATAATTATTGATGGATATAATCCTCTAAAATCAAATACAAATATATCTTTGTAAATTCCAGCTTCTGGAGCTTTTACATAAGCGCCTTCTATGGGATTTGCATTTCTCCAGGTTATTTCTTTTTCTGTTGGCCTGTTTGGTATTAGTTGATTGTTTGCATGCGCATATCTCATTAGTATATACTCCACAAGTTGTCCAGTAGTAGAAATGCAGGTCTCCGCAAGAGTAGAACCAGAAACTTTAGAAAGCTCAATCTCAAGAGGTATAAAAAATTTGTATAGCTCCTCTAATGCAAGTGAATCTGCTAGCGAGTAATCTGTCAGCTCCTCTATTCCTTCTTTAGGTCCGTCCCATATCTGCCAGATGTTTAGCCTGTCCACCATCTTCTTCTTATCTCCGGTTATAGCAGCATATACCTCGCTTAATGTAAATCTATTGGCCTTTATAAGCTTCTCTGACGCACCAACTATAGAAACAAACTTAGCTACATTGTAGACATCTACATTTGCTCTGCCTGGAATCTTAACCGCTTCAAGCAAACCGTGGTGCTCCTGTTTTGGAATATCCCCGTACCTACCTATATCAAAGGCGGCTTTTGTAACGCTAGCTCTTTTTATTAGATATGGAAGATCAAAATTAGATGAGTTATAACCCACTATGACATCATAATCATTCTTCTTTATAAGCTCGGTAAAGTTATTTATCATCTCTTTTTCAGTTGAAAAAAAGCTAGAGAAGCTTCGAGCTATTTGCTTATATGATAAAACCTTCTTGTTTTCTCCATCAGTGAAGCTTATCATAATGGCAGGATCTACAGTGGGACGTGGAGCTCCTAGAGGATTGTAGGTTTCTATATCAAAACAAAGATAACTTAATGTGGTCTTAGTATCATTGAAGGCGCTTATATTATTGAGTACTAAAAGCCCATTATTCTCTGTAACGTCAAGTTTTATGCCGGTTAGAGGTATTATGTTCTTATCTATTAAGTATCTCTTCCAAAAAAGTATATCGTGCTCATATCTTTCTCCAAACTCAGTAAGAAGCTCGCTTAATTTAGAGATATCACGCGTGTTGTTCGTGGTTACCTTAAAAACAGTTACGCTTTTTCCCTTAAAGTTTATATCATGCATAGTTACAGAAAGAGGCTTTATTATTTTTCCTTCCAAAACAAAGCTCGCTTTCTCTATTGCTTCTTTCTTAATCTGAGGATTACTCGGAGCTATATAAAAATATGGAGAAAAGGCAGTATCATATACTGTAAAATGCTTATCTTCTGATTTTAGAGTTATTCGTATTACACTCTTATCATTCAAAACAACATAGTCAATATCTACTATTATACCTTCTAACTCCAAGCTTGCATGCCTCTTTATAAAGTAAGATTAATCTTATTGAGTTTCTTGAAGCTTTGCCCTAGAGATTGGCAATGGCGCTGCAAAACCCATAGAGTATGCTATCAAAGTTCCTCTGGAACCGCATTCGAAATTTACAAGATTTATTACATCTTCCGCAAATTTAAGTGGCAGTGTCTTCTTTCCCTTCCAGGTACTTTCTATATCTTCTGCATCTTTTTTGGCTTCTTTTGCAATTATTTTGCCAGAAATTGTAAGTTCGCCAACTTTAGGGGTCTTGCTTGAGTTATTGCCTTCATATACCGCTACAAAAGTAAAACCTACATTTACAGTTTCCTGTTTAACGCTAACGTCATCGAAGTTTATATTGAACTTCATGTTAGAGATAGCATCTGTAGTTTCTCTCTTTGCCTCTACTTTGCTCACTTCTATTCCTGTTATCATATAATCACTTAGATAGTTATTGTACTTATAATTATAAAAGACTTTTTATCTTTCAAAATTATTTACTGTTTTATATTTTTTTGTAGTTAAGTGTCAATTTGTAAAGTGGAGTATTTAATAATTAAACTGTTGTAATGATATCAGGCGTTTGGGGCGGTTGTATACCAGGAAGAGCAATATTTAATAATTGTATTATGTTTGTTGCCGAGGTAAAAAGGATATCTTCTAAAAAAACTCTTACTAAAGAAGAACTCGAGGTAAAAAATAAAGCTATCGCTGTTGCCGCTTTGGCATCTAACAGATCATGGAAAACCTATAAGTATCTAAATAATTACGGGACTTTTGACAAAGATTCTTTAATGACAGAAGCCACATATGCCTTTCAAGAAGGATGGAAGAATATAAGCGAAGCTGATGTTGAGGAAGTAGTAAACTCAGACTTTAATCCACATATATTTTCAACATGGATATTTTCTGCACTAGATGAAAAGAAAAAAAGGGAGTTTTTAACGTATTTTGATAAACTTAAAAAGGATCAAGAGTATGGACTTGAACCTTTGGAAAGAGAACAGTAAAGTAACTGCGCATAAATAAATCATACATTAATTATATTTTAATATTATTAATCAGCTAAGCACCAAGTAATAAAAATGTATGAAGATAATGTATATTGTATCATGATTGATATTATTTTATAGGGGCATGTGGCGTAACTTGGATAGCGCATCGGGCTTCGGACCCGAGGGTTGCGGGTTCAAATCCCGCCATGCTCATAATTTCAATTTCTTTTTGAACTTAAAATATACTTACTTCAGTGATAAACGTAAATATATACACTGCGTAAATATGAATGATGAGGATATGGAAAATAAAAAAGATGAGTTTCATGCAAGAAAAATGGAAATGTGGAAAAAAAGAGAAGAACTTCTCAATGCTATGAGCGAACAAGAGCTTCGTGCATTCATTAAAGGATATATGATGGGCCAAAAATCTATATTCAAACAATTAGATTCAACAAATGGATGTGGCGGAGGTTGTAGTTGTGGAAATGGCATGAACAGTTCATGCGGATGTGGTAGTGAAAACTGCAAAGGTAAAGAATGCAACTGTGGAAACGAATAAAAATCCATAGTAATATATCCCACAATAGTATAGAAGGCCATTTT
>JAKACG010000035.1 GCA_021821605.1 Microcaldota archaeon
AGAAGCAATAGTTGCAAAATTTGGAAATGAAAAAATAAAAGATTATCTTGAAAAAGCAAATCTTCCAGTCAATATATCATCAATGAAATGGATTGAAATTAAACTTGGTATAATTAAAAACAAGGCTATAACGTTATCTGAATCTGAAATAACCTCCATAATTTCTGATAACGATGCAGGTATTAGAGCAGCACTAGCATCAAAGCCCGGTGTAGAGCTACTACTAAGCAATGATCAGATAAAAGCTCTTGTAGAGGATTCTAATCCAATTGTCAATGCGGAAGCATTTAATAACATTCCATTATTAATTAAATATTATTCCATTTAGTTAGATATATAATAAATTAATATCTGATGAATACATGAAACAAAAAAATATCAATTTTAAAAAAAACGGTGCAGCAATAATAGTCCAGCCGGGTACCAATGTAAATACTCTTTTAAAAGAGCTAATTGATAAAAGAAAGACTAGAAAAAGGAATTAGTACAGTAAACTCTATTTTTACAAATTTTACATAAAGTATTTAAATTCTTGCTGAGAAGTAAGAATGGGGAAAATAGGCATTTGCCTTTTATTTGGTGGGAGAAATGGCAACAAACATGTTAGTTGTAGGTGGAAATGAATCTAAAAGGGTATTTTTACAGATAAAAAGACCTTATTTAGAAAATAGTACAGAAAATAAAAACAATGACAAAAGCAAGCTCTATTTGTCATATGCAGAGTCAGTATTTGCTACGTTAGGAAATAACGTTAAGAAAGGTAAAACTGGTCTTTATATTTTTGATAACGTCGAAGAAAAAGAGTATATTTATACGAACGCAATGCTTGGAGTTTTATATGCAATTTCAGGAGATAAAACTTTATCTGAAGATATGCTCAAAAAAATACGATCAACTAAAGATAAAGATGGAAATTATCCGCTTAATACATCAGAAAAAAAGAAAAGCAATCTGTCAAATCTTTTTGTATCAATGCTTGAGTATATGGTAGGGGATAGAAATGAAGCTGAAAGATTAGGTTCATTAAAAGGGGCAAAAAGAGGTCCAAAAGGTCTTTACTGTAGTGATATAGATGGAAGTATAGAACACACTTATCTAAATGCAATAAAAGGAATAGTGGAAGGGCAAAAAGGTTCTATTGGTAATGCAAAACTATTTTTAGAGAAGATAGAAAATGGCATACCAAAAAACAAAAGAGGGCTTTTTGGTTCATCAAGCATAAATTCCTCTGAATTGCCAGAGGTTAGCATTGCAATATCGCTGTTAAAGTACTATGCTAATGGACTCTCTGACTCTGAAGATTATATGCAAAGAGCACATTTTAGAGATTTAAAAAGTATCTCTGGAGTTTTATTGGAAGGAATATTCTATTATGTGCTTTCTGGAAGAACCTTGAATTAATTCAAAGAAGAGTAAAGGAATAAAGGCAAATTTAAACTATCTCAAATTTAAAATGATAATTTATAAGTCCTTCTTCTCCATCGGTATACATCTTTCTAAAAACCTGTTTAACCGTTACGCCTATCGCGACCTCCTTTCCGCTTTCTACAATATGGCCCTCAACCATTGGTCCTTCATCTAATTTTATAACTCCAACCACATATGGCGCACTTTCTTTAAATGCTTCCGCAGGTACGTGTATTTTTGTAAATGAAAATATCTTTCCATTTCCGCTGAACTGCATCTCTTCCATTTTTGTGTTTCTGCCGCAGTTCTTGCATACTATTCTAGGCGGAAAGTAATTGGTGTTGCAATTTTTGCATACATTACCTACTAGATTATACCTTGCATTAAATTTTCTCCATGCACTTGCAGATGCTTTTTCCATATCACTCACTAATTAGCTCTTTTCATTATGTGGACAACTGCAGTTGCTCCACTTCCTCCAACATTATGGGTCATTCCTATCTCCGCTTTAGTTACCTGTCTATTTTTTGCTTCGCCTCTTAACTGCTGTGTTATCTCCACTGCCTGTTTTATTCCTGTTGCTCCTACTGGATGTCCACAACCTTTAAGACCTCCGCTGGTGTTAACAGAGAGCTTAGAGTTAAGTTTTGTCTCACCATTAAATATTGCAGCTGCAGCTTTACCTTTTTCATAAAAGCCTAGATCCTCCATTGCAAGTATCTCTGCAATAGTAAAACAGTCATGCACCTCTACAACGTTTATATCCTTAGGCGTAACATTTGCCATTTTATAAGCATGGTTTGCGGCTATTTTTGTTGCCTTAATTTCAGTAATAGAGTCTCTTTCAGAAAGACTTAATGTGTCGCTAGCCTGCGAGCTCGCAATTATCTTTATCGGAGTATCATTGTACTTTCTAGCCTTTTCTAATGGTGCTAATATTACAACTGCTGCTCCATCAGAGATTGGAGAACAATCAAAGACCTTTAAAGGTTCTGCAACAATCTTTGAGTTTAAAACATCACTTATGGTTATTGTTTTTCTAAACTGCGCATACTCATTCTTAGCTGCGTTTTCATGGTTTTTTACCGCTACGCTTGCTAACTGTTCTTCAGTAGTTCCATACTCATACATATGTCTTCTTGCCATAAGCGCGTACAGTCCTGGAAATGTTATTCCTTGGCTAAGCTCCCATTCCTGATCTCCAGCTCCTCCTAATGCAGTTGTGGCCTCAGAGGTTGTAACATCAGTCATTTTTTCCACTCCTCCAACAACTACTATATCATGTATTCCGCTTGCAACCGCCATATATCCCTGTCTTAATGCACTTCCTCCGCTTGCACATGCATTTTCTATTCTTACGGCAGGTATATTCTTAAATCCTAATTGATCTGATAATAATGCTGCCATGTGCTCTTGGCCTACAAATCTTCCTGAAGCCATTGTGCTTCCATAAACTATCTCTACATCTTTGCTGCTTATGTTTGCATCTGTTATTGCTTTAACTCCTGCTTCTGCCATAAGCTCTCGCATTCCATGTTCCCATCTTTCTCCAAACCTTGTAAGTCCTACTCCTATTATTGCTACATCTCTCATATACTCACCACTTTTTAATTCCTCCCCTATTTTTCAGGTATATGGAATAATCAATGTATATCTTTCTTGTTTCTATTATATCCTTTACCTTTACCGATCTGCCTCTTTTGTTTTCTATACCTTCAGATACCTCTATCGCAAAGGAATCACTTCCTGCTCCAGAACCAAAGCTTGTAAGAAGTATCTTTTCTCCTGGTTTAGCTACGTCAAGAACTGCGGCAAGTCCAAGCATGGATGCTCCTGAATAGGTATTTCCTATCATCGGTGTTAAAAGGCCATCCTTTACCTGTTTCTCTTCGAATCCTAAGGTCTTAGCAACATTAAGTGGAAACTTTCCGTTAGGTTGATGAAATATCGCATATGAAAAGTCTGATGGTTTGAATCCTGTTATTTCGAATAGTTGTTTTGTAGCTCCTATGACATGTTTGAAATAAGCCGGCTCTCCTGTAAATCTTCCACCATGAGAAGGAAAAGAAGCACCTTCTCTTCTCCAAAAATCTGGCGTATCTGATGTAAAGCTTGTAGTTTTAAGTATCTGTGCTACATACTCATTTTTTTCATTTCCTAATATAAAAGCTGCGCCACCGGCACTAGCCGTATACTCAAGTGCATCGCTTGGCCTTCCCTGGGAGGTATCGCTTCCTATACTCATTCCGTACTTTATCATCTTACTATCTACCATTCCCATTACCATCTGTATTCCAGCTGTTCCTGCTTTACACGCAAACTCAAGGTCAGCTGCGGTTAATTTATTTCCAGCTCTAATTGCTTGTGAAACTATTGTTGCTGTAGGTTTAACTGCATATGGATGTGATTCAGAACCAACATATATTGCACCTATTTCTTTTGGATCTACTCCGCTATGTTTGACCGCTCTCCTTGCTGCCTCTACAGCTATGGTTGCAGCGTCTTCATCTATAGATGGAACGCTCTTCTCAGATATATTTAATCCTTTTTTAATGCTTTCTGGATCCTCATTCCATACCTTTGCTATCTCCTCTACCTTTATTCTGTATCGTGGAATGTCAACTCCGTACCCTATAATACCTGCCATAAAATCAAGTAGAACTTTTAATTAAGAATATTAATATACATATGTCCTAGTTAGTTATTTGTCTAACACCCTTGAGTGTTTAGTAATCTAAATTATCTTTTTAATAAGCAGTAAGCTTTTTTGATCCAAAAGTGCAAGTTTTATTTCATAAGGTGTATTGAACTCATCAATAAGTATGATGGTGCCATCACTTCTTTTTATTACATTCTTTCTAGTTATTGTCAAAACATTCAATGGTCCAAAGCTTGTAATTAACTGCCACTTTATTCCATCTCCTGTCATACTTATTTGTTTAACTCCTATTACTATTGGCTTAAAGTCATTTAACAACATAGATTTTAACAATACTTCTTTAGATCGTGCGTTGAGTTTATTAATATCCCTTATTATAGCAGCTTCCTTACCCTCATAATCTTTGTCCTTATCTCTTTCATATAATATAACTATATTCGGATTAGAAATAGGAAATGGACGTTTTGGTCTTAAATCTTTAAATACCTTACCCTTTATTTTTATATCTACAAAACTGCCTCGTTTTCCATCTGATATGTTTATTTCTTTTTCATTTTTAAGCATTTTCAAGTAATCTGAGAGTTCAAGTTTTTTCTTAGCTGCAGGCAAACCATTTATATTTTTTTCTTTAAATAAATTATATAATACCTTCTTTTTTTCAAATAATACGCTAGGCCTTCCTTCTTCAACAAGCTTTCCTTTATTCATGACTAGCACATAATTTGAGCTCATCACCTCATCGACATTATGTGTTATCCATATAGCTGTTTTTCCTTTTATCAATTTAAGTATGGTGCTGCTAACAGCTCTTGCGCTGAAAGCATCAAGATTTGATGTAACTTCATCAAGTATTATTATCTCTGGATCTATTATCATAGCTCTTGCAAGAGATACTTTTTGTCGTTGTCCTCCAGATAATGAAACTCCACGCTCTCCAATAATGGTGTCATATCCTAAAGAAAATCTCATTATGTCATCATGAATTTCTGCTGCTTTGCTTGCTGCAATTATTTTTATAGGGTCTACATTATTTTCAAGATAATAGGATATGTTATAAATCAAGGTGTCATCAAAAAAGGCAGCGTCCTGCGGAACATACGCTATTCTTTTTCTATACTCAGCAATGCTTAATTTATTTATATCGACATTTCCTAAATATATACCTCCTTTATCTGGTTCATAAAAGCGCATAATTAACTTTGCCATGGTTGTTTTACCAGAACCACTCCTTCCAACAATTGTGGTGAGCTTTCCTTCCTGCATAGTTGCTGTAATGTTCTTTATTACCGGGAGCAATGGTTCATATCCAAACCAGACATTTTTGAATGAAACTATGCTGTTTTTAATATTCTGTCTCTTTTTGCTTCCATCATCATTAACTACCTGCTTTACTTCAAGTATCTCCTTTATTCTATCTCCTGATGTTATTGCTTGTTGAACAAAGGGTAGTATATTTCCTAACTGGTTAATTGGCGAGTAGAACATGCTCATGTACGCTATAAAAGCAGTTATTATCCCTAATTCAAGATTTCCTGATATTACAAGGTTTCCTCCTATCCACCAAATAAGTATAGTTGCCATAGATGTAAGAAATCCTACAAGAGGCCATCGTATATAATTTAATTTAAGTACGTCCATCTGAGAGTTATAATACTCATTCAATACTCCGTCAAAATTTTTGCTTTCATAATCCTCATTTACAGTTGCCTTTACTACCATATAATTTGGCATGACATCCGATATTTTAGATATCATATCAGCTCCCTGGCGGTAGTTTTTATGATAAATTTTGCTTGCTTTTTTTCTGTAATCGACTATTATTAAAACAATAAACGGTATCGGTATTAGGACATAAACTGCAAGAACTGGGAAAAGGCTGAAAAGTATGGCGCTTATGCCTATTATAGTTAGCATATTTATTGCTATGGTTGGTATCCCATATGCCATAAGCCACTGCGTATTACCAACATCATTTATAAGCCTGGACAGTATCCTGCTTGTTGTTGTTTTTTCTATAAACGCTGAAGGCAATCTTATTGAGTGTGAGAACAATCTGCTTCTTATATCTTTAATTATTCTATTTCCAGTAATGTTAAGAGCATATGTTTGTAGCATTCCAAGAAGGGCGCTAACTCCGTAAGAGAGGGCTAAAATAAAGGTTAACTCTATGAACAGTGAGTTTGAATGCGTTCCTGACAATAATACATTATCTATCAATACAGAAAGAAGATATGGCGGTATCAAATTTATTATTACGGTAAGCATTGATACAATTCCACTAAATATCAAAAGATACTTGTGCTTTGAAACATATCCGTATAACCACATCACTGTGCTTATTTTTTTAATAGTCTTTTTTTCTTTATCTTCAAATTTGAGCTCTACATCCTTTTCGTTTTTAATATACTCGTTTATTGCATTTGAAAATCTATTGAAATTTTCCTCTTTTTTCTTTGTGAAGTATGCTATTTCATTCTCTTTTCCATAGGTTGTTTTTATTATAAGCTTGCAGATACCTACTCCAACTTCAATATATGCAGAATCTATCTTGTTACTTTCTATGCTATATATTATTTTATCGTTATAACTAACCTCTAACTTATGTTTATCTGCGACTATTGTTTCTTCCCCCAAAACAAGATCATGAGTGAGGTCAGATTTTATTGTTATCATAGGTATGCCAGTAAAAAGTTCAGTCAAAGAACAATAAAAATCTTTGTGTGCGGCATATAAATGGTTATCTTAAATTCGACTTTGTACTACCATTATAAATAATAGTTAGTATATAATATTAGTGAATAAGAATTAAAGTTTAACAGAATTTAAGTACAGCTTTCACAGCTTCTTCTTAAGGCCGTTATATATTAAAAATAAAACATACTTGATCTAACATTTGATTAAGAAATTAAAAATTACTTTTTAAGAATTTATTTTGAGATCTTAAGTGTTTTTGCGGCTAAACAAATATTCTTATTCTTTTACTTCTTTTATCTATTTAATACTTAGATGACGACATGCAAAAAATAAAAGACATGCAAAAAATAAAAATGCTAGTGTGCGATTTAGACGGCACACTTGTAAAGTCTCATAGTTCTTCTCCTAGCATTTCCACAATAAAATTGTTAAAAGCAATCTCCAAAAAAAATATTGATTTGGTATTATCCTCTGGTAGAAGTTATGATTATCTTTCTGGCTTTTCAAGGGCTTTAGGATTAAATACTATAATAATATCTGGAGATGGTTCATCTATACATTATAATAACAAAAAAATAAAGTTAGTCAAAAAAAGAAAAATGCCAAATCCATTGCGAAAAAAGCTAATCGAAAAATTCCCTAAGCTTGACGTATCTTACTGGGGACATGGGGATGGATTAAGAATTGATATAGAAAAGCAAACAAAAAACAAAAAATCACAAATAATACGTTTTGTCAAATCTACTGCAATGGCAATTAATTACACGGGACTTATAATATGCTATCCCGACCTTATCGATGTTGGGAATCAAGATTCCGATAAGGGACTAGCTCTAGAAAGGTTAATGAAACTGCATAATGTTAAAACACAGGAAGTCATAGTGATTGGAGATTACAAAAACGATGTTCCAATGATAAAAAAAGCCGGTATGTTTATTTTTATAGGAAATAAAACAAAACATCGACAAAAACATATAATGAGATTCGATACTATTGAAAAAGCGTTATTCTACGTCAATACTATTTGCCAATAGCCACCAACGACTAATTTTGCTAACTTTTCGGTGTATCTTTTTTACTTGAAATATGTATAAAGGTTTATATACTTTTTTGTATAAAGTAGTAGTGCTTTATACTCCGAGGAGTTGCTTTGCAACACTCTTGGTAATGAGGC
>JAKACG010000036.1 GCA_021821605.1 Microcaldota archaeon
TATGGAGGTAAATATAGATTATATACAAAGAAGCGAGATGAAGAGTTCTGCCGTTGAAGAAATGATATCTTCATTTAAAAAAAGTAAAGACGCTCTAATGTTTGGGGTCTTGGGTGGCAGTCTAAGCGAAGGTATAGATTATGCAAACAATGTGATAAAAGGAATAATCATAGTCGGAATACCTCTTGAAAAGCCCAATCTTGAGCTTACATCAAAAATAGAGTATATAAACAAAATCTTCAATGGTAAAGGCAGCGAGTATGTATATTTGGTTCCTGCAATAATACGTTCGGTTCAAGCTGCAGGCAGGGCCATAAGAAGCGAAAAGGACAGAGCTTTTGTAATATTCATGGACAAAAGATATGATTGGGGAGTATATAAATCAATAATTAAAAATTTTATAACAATAACAAAGTCAAATAATTATCTTGATTCTATAGATGAATTTAATCTAAATGCTATAAAAACTTTAGATAAAAATCTCTAATTCTCCAGAACTATCCTCCTCAACTTTATAATGTTTTGTATCAGTGACCCATGGTGTATTTTCATTAGCTTTTCCTGTTGATATATCAAAAGCACCGCTGTGCCATGGACATATAAGTTCATTTCCATCTACATATCCTTCATGGAGAGGCCCTTGTTCATGCGTACACTCTTCATCTAAAGCGTTGATATTTCCATTATGTAATATGATAACAAAATTTCTACCTGATACCTCTGCCTTGAGTGGTTCATTCTCTCTTAATTCAGATTTTTTAATTCCTAATTTTTCTTTAGGCATACCATTACCTTAATGATACTGGAGCCGCTTTGTTGCTATCTTCCTGGACTACTACTCCTGTTCCATATGCGACAACCTCTGTCATAACTTGGCCTATGTCTGCAGAATCAAATCGCATATCAACTACTGCATTGGCACCTGCTTTTTTGGCATCCGCAATCATCCTCTGTATAGCGTGCTCTCTTGCTTCAGATAGCATCTGAGTATACTCATCTATTTCTCCGCCAATCATGCCTCTTATTCCAGCTACTAAATTACCTCCTATACCTCTACTTCTAACTATAATTCCAAATACGGGTCCTATAACAGTAGTTATCTTTTGACCTGGTACATAATTTGTAGTAACAACAACAAAATCATCTTTATTTGCCATATGCTCACATAACTTTATTTCACCGTAAATATAAATATCTTTTTACTTTTCTTTTTTATATATACTTTTATTGGATTTGCTTTCTACAATTTGTATCTATTGCCTCTCCAAACAATGCTTTTCATTCTACTTGCTATTATTAAATTAACTTCATAGAAGAAAGGTGCCAAGATAACTATTATAAGTATCTTCAAGTCCTTTAATCGCGATCTTTTATACGCAAATACTATACTTTTCAATGTGTGTATAAAAAATATCAAGAAAATAGGAGAAATAAATATACTTAAAAAGATACCTGATAAAATTAGTATAATCTCGGAACTATAATACACCAGGCCTTCATATAAATTTTTTCTGTATCCTAATAGTGTAAGAGCAGTTTGCCTGTTAGCCCACTCGAAAAACAACTTAAAGTTTTCATCGCAATTTACTATTGGCTTTGGAGTTTTTGTATAACTTATATTGAGATTTTTGCTCTTCGCAATTTTAGTCAAAGAGATGTCATCAGAAACGGAGTACTTTGAGTCAGTAAAAAAACTTAACGATTTTTTATCTAGTAAATCTTTTCTGAATGCAAGAGAGCCTCCCCAACCAAACCTTCTTTTTTCATTTTCAAGCAAGCTATCTCCTACGAAACCCCAGATCATCTTCATCTCTGACCAGAAATTTTTCCTTATGGGCTTAAAGAATGGGTACATTGTGGATAAACCAATTGTTTTATCCGATAGGGGTGCAAGTAGATTTGTGAGCCATGTTCTTTCAAAAAGTACATCAGAATCTGCTATAACGTAAGCATCATAATCCCTGAATTTTTTTAATGCCGTTGCTATGGCCTTTACCTTTCCACTTCCATTCTGATTCTTATTTGTTATTATGTATGTAAAATTAGCTTTTTTTATAAATGTCTTTGAAGGATCATCTTCAGAATCAATAACTGCTAAGACGTTATAGTTTACGTAGCTTTGTTTTTTAATAGACAAAAGGTTTTCATATAATGTAATGTCCTTGCCTTTGCATGGAACTATGACGAGTGTTTTGCCTCTATATTTTGCATAATTTTTTTCATTATTTTTCCTTAAAAATGAACTCAAATCAAGGCTTAGTATAAAGATAAATACGATAATACAAAAAATTATCAATATATCAAGAAAAATTTCATACATGGATCATTCACGAATATACTATTGCAATGTAGTTTATATATTTTACATATTTTATATATTTTACAAAAGCACTTTCAAAGAGAAGAAACAGATAACTCTTTATTTATTCTCTTCTTTATAAAATACATGGCTTATCATACTTTTCAGACAATAATAATACCCGCTATAGTTGTTTTTGCTATTACCTATGTTGCAACTAAGTTTTTAATGGGTTATCTTTTCGGAGCAGGTATAATAGCGGAAGATAGAAACAAAGAAAAACCCATAAAGCTAGCTAGCAGCGGAGGGCTTGGGGTATCTTTTGGCATAATATTTGGTATACTTACATATATTTTTGGGGCATCATTTATTTTTCAGGCAGTGATAGATATAAACAAGTTATTTGCAGTTGCTCTTTCTATAATATTAATAGCTCTTGTAGGTTTTATAGATGATATAAATGTCAAGAGAGAGCGTGTAAAATCTACCGATATGATGGACATACGTGAGGGCTTAAAGCAGTGGCAAAAGCCTCTTCTTACATTGATCGGGGCTCTTCCTCTTATGGCAATAAATATTCATGCCGGAGCTATAAACATACCCTTTATAGGAAATGTTAATTTTGGAATAATATATCCATTAATTATCATTCCTCTTGCAGTAATATTTATTTCAAATGCGGTAAATATATTAGGAGGATTTGATGGGCTTCAACCAGGCATGATTTTAATAGCAAGCTTTGGTTTAATGATATACTCAATACTTTACGGTAGTTATATCGGTGCGTTTCTCTCAGTTCTTCTTTTCGCATCGGTTCTTGCTTTCCTTCCGTTCAATATATTTCCTGCTAAGATAATACCTGGGGATAGTTTTACATATGCTGTCGGGGCTGCATTTGCTGCCATAGCTATAATGGGCAATGCAGAGGCCTTTGCATTAATAATTTTTATACCATGGATAGTAGAGTTCTTCTTGCATTTAAGAAGAAAGTTTAAGGTGACTGATCTTGGAATAAGGCAAAAAGACGGAACAATGAAGGCGCCTTATGGTAAGAAGATATACAGTCTTACTCATTTAATAATGAACATTAAGAAAGCTAAAGAAACTGATGTTACTATTTATCTATGTGCAATAGAAATATTTTTTGTACTTCTTGCTTTCGGTCTTAAGTTTCTAGGTCTTCTATAGAGAATTTTTGTAGCAGTAGCAGTATTATTTTTTATTATATCATTTGATTTTTTTGTTAGTAAGATGTCTGATTTCTTTATTAGCCTGCGCCTTCCAGCGTGTTCTGCATAGCGCATTGCTTTGTTTGTTATGCTTTCGGCGAGCTTCTCAAGTTCCTTTTCAAGATCAAGAACAGCATCTTCAGTTACCTTTTCTGCACCAGCCTCTCTAATAAATTGTTCCACATCATATAAGCTGAATTTTCTTTCTGTCAAAGTATCACCAAAGCTAAAGAGTCCGTACGGTATAAGTTAATAAGCTTTAAAAAGCATTCTATAATATAATAAGTAGTGGAATTCTCATTCAAAAATAGTATTAGTTTTATGAAAATCAACGGTATAACTATGTTATATTTGCTATGTACTTACTAGATTTTTGGCAAAAACTACTCAAAACTCTACTTCGCTTTTTGTGTAAGCCTATAAATAAACAATATATATCTTGTTAATTACATACATTCTTGTGATTTAATGACAAAACCCCTTAAAACATTAGCACAAAGAAAGATCCCAAAAGAACAGACACAAAGAGAGATCCCAAAAGAGCAGCTTCAAGAACTTAGTTTAGTAGGTATAAAATTTGAAGTAAAGGAAAAGAGCCAAATCACAGAGACTCTAAATCAAATGCTTATTCCTGAGCACTCTTTGGAACAGCTAATTGAGCTTCAAAGAATAGGCGTTCTTAGCATATATCCTAGGAAAAGAGAGTAATTGCTTCTATTGTTAAGTTGCCTTAAACTAGCTACCATATAAAGAAAGCATCATTACCTAGTTTAAACTTTATCTTTGTTAAAATTTATTATCTTTGTTAAAATTTATTCCTTAAAATTAGTTTAGCTTATCTATGCTTTTTAATCCTTAAAACTTTTTTAACCTTTTCTATGGTATCTACTGCTTTATCTATCTCTTCTTTTTTTGTATATAAATAAAAACTCATTCTAGCTACGGCAGGCTCGTTAAGTACCTTATTTACAAGAGGCATTGCACAATGGTGCCCGGCTCTTATTGCAATTCCTTCACTATTAAATATTGTAGCTACATCGTGCGGATGAGCTCCATGTATATTAAATGAAATTACTCCTGCTCTGCCCTCTATTTTATCTTTACCAAGTTCAGGACCATAAACGGCCACTCCTTCTACCTTCTCAAGCTTTCCAATCGCATGTCTTACTAGCTCAATCTCATGCTTTCTAATGTTATCTATTCCAATACCTTCTATATACTCTATTGCTTTTCCTAAGCCTATTCCTCCTTCTATATTTGATGTTCCAGCTTCAAACTTCCATGGCAGCTCATTCCATGTGCATTTTTCAAAATCAACGCTTCTTATCATATCTCCGCCACCTATTATAGGTTCTAGCTCTTCTAGGATCTCATCTTTTCCATAAAGCACTCCTATGCCTGCTGGTCCAAGCATCTTATGACTTGAGAAAGAAAAAAAGTCACAGCCTATGTCCTTGACATTTACCTTCATGTGTGGTACAGACTGCGCCCCGTCTATGTGCACCATTGCACCTTCTGTGTGGGCAAGTTTTGTCATTTCTTTGACGTTGTTTATGCTTCCTAAAACATTTGATACATGAGTAAAAGATACAAGTTTCGGAGCATTCTCAAGCTTTTTCTTGTAATCATCCATATTTATGACTCCATTTTCAACCTTAGCATACTCTAAAACAAGCCTTTTTTTCTTTGAAAGAATTTGCCATGGTACTATATTACTGTGATGTTCCATCTGCGTTAGAAGTATGCCATCTCCTTCTTTAAGATTTTGTTCTGCCCAGGTCAATGCGACTAAATTTATGGCTTCTGTGGTGTTTTTACAGTAAAGTATTTCTCTATATGACTGTGCATTTATAAATTTTGCAACTTTCTCTTTTGAATTTGTATACTCCTCTGTAGCCTTTACCGATATATCATATAGTCCTCTATGTATGTTTGCGTTGTATGTCTTATAATACTCCATTATGGCATTTATGACCTGTATAGGTTTTTGAGAAGTAGCCGCGCTATCTAAATATATTAAGTCTTTACCCATGTTTTTTGTGTGCAGTATGGGAAAATCCTTTCTTATCTCATCTACATTAAACTCCATGCTTTGACCTTGATTTAATTAATTTATTCTATATATCCCTTTTCCTCAATTTCTGCTATTAACTCTTTCCCTCCTTCCTTAATTATTCTTCCATCTTTCATTACATGTATATATTGTGGCTCCATATAATTAAGTATTCTGCTGTAGTGCGTAATTACCAGCAAACTCATATTTCTCTCCTTTTGCATAGCATCAACATTTTTGGCAACTACCTTAAGTGCATCTATATCAAGTCCCGAGTCTGGTTCATCTAGTATGGCAAGCTTTGGTTTTAAAATATGCATTTGAAGTATCTCGACCTTTTTCTTTTCTCCACCTGAAAAACCATGATTTAATGACCTTCCTATTAACTCTTCTTTTAATGCTAACTCCTTTGATGTTGTTTTAACCTCATTCATAAACTCCTTAAACTGCAAAGGCTTCTCAGATACCGCTCCTCTTGCGGTATTAAGAAAGTTAAGCAGTCCCAAACCTTCTATCTCTACTGGGTTTTGAAATTGTAGAAAAATTCCTAATTTAGCCCGTTCATTGGCCTTCATTTCATTAATTCTTTTTCCATCCACTAAAATCTCTCCTTCAGTAATTTTTAACTGCGGATGTCCCATAATTGCTTTTGCAAGTGTGGTCTTTCCAGAGCCATTTGGACCCATTATGACATGCATTTCTCCTTCATTAATCGTGAGGTTTACACCTTTCACTACCTCATTTTCATCTATCTTTACATGTAAATTCTTTATCTCAATTTTCATACTATCACATCAGATTTTTCAGCAAGCCAAACTCCCAGTGTACTTACATCATTTATCAATCCAAAAACATCATTTTCTATACGTCCTAATAATATGGACGAAGCCAACTCCCTCGCAAAAGGATTTTTAATATTTGAAAGATAGCTCAATATAAACGATGATATAAACATTTTTCTAGATTTCTGCTCTGAAATTCCTCTAGACATCATATAAAACAACGCATCTTTATCTATTGGCGCTGTAGCGGCGCTGTGTGTTGCAGAAACCTCCTCGCTATAATCTATTGACATGTCTGGTAATGCATCTATATGGGCCTTTTCACTTATCAATATTCCTCTTTCATTAACTCTTGATATTGCGCCCCTTGTCCACTTATCAACCTTAGCATATCCTTTAAGTACGCAATTAGAACTGCCATCAAGTACAGCTCCAGTTTCAAGATGGGTGTTTGTATGCTCTTTCATATTTACCATATATGTGTTTATATCAAACTTTTGTAATCCTGTTCCATAAATCATCTCTGTAACATCTATGTTACTTTTATTTTCCTTTGCATCAAAGTAATTTATTGATTTTGTAAATGAGGCTCCATTATATACAAAATTACCTGTGAATCTTGCATTTGTATTCACCTGGCATTTTGATAAGTTCAACATAGCTGTTTTTTCATTGCAGTTATTAATAAAATTAACCTCGAGCTTTGAATTTTGCATTACGCGAAATTCTTGCAACTGCGCAACAGTAGAGTCAATTTTATTAGTAGACACAAAAAGCTCTGTTACTGAAAGTTCTGCACCTTCTTCAATATCTATTACAAGTTGAAATATAATATCTGAATTATTTACGAATAAAAGATTGAGGTTTTTTCTCTCACCTTTTTTGATTTTTATATGTATTAATTTCTTGGCATGCGCGTTTACAAACGCTGCAAGTTTATTGTCTTTGCTTTTAAATATCTTATTATTTAAAATCTCTATGGATTCCTCCATTTTTTCAATGCTTATATTATCCTTATTCATATTATTTACATATACATCAGAAAAAATTAAATCAAACTTTATCCTTGTATTTTTTTCTATTTCATTGACAAGTTCTTTAACCTCTTTTTCTGAGGTAATTTCTTGAGTTTTAACTACTGAATAATCTGGCAATTTTATAGGAAGATAATATCTCTTATAAAGTTCATTAAGCTCAT
>JAKACG010000037.1 GCA_021821605.1 Microcaldota archaeon
ATACCCTCAGGCGCAATAAGTATTGATTCTGTATAATCATCATATCTTATCTTCATCAATGGCGCGGTATGCCCGGGATCGTCTATGAACTCGACAACCTCACCCATGACTTTATTGTTAAGTGTTCGTTTAGGAAATACAACATCGGCCTTAAAGTGATTAACTGGTTTTCTGTAAACATTACTGCCTTTTCCTCTTCTTTGCTGTCTAAGTTTTTTTCCCATTATCTCACCTTACACCAATTTGAGCTTCTTAGCTATCTCAGAAGCAGGGTACTCCTTCTTAAGCTTTATATAAGCTCTTTTAACGTTATTAGGCTCTATTACTGTATTAACCCTTGCAACCTTTACCTTGAAGGTACTTTCAAACTCCTTCTTTATAGACTCTTTTGTTGAGTCGTAAGAAACCACATATATTATTGTGTTCTCTTTCTCCGTGATGTTTAATGCTTTTTCTGTTGCTATAGGATATTGAAGTGCCATGTTATCAACTATTTTTCATTTTTTGCAAGTGCCTCGTCTACCGATTCTACAGCATCCTTTGTCCATATAGCAAGCCTTGGAAGACCACCAGGTGCAAGTTTGTTTACGGTTAATGAATCAACACTGCAAACATCTACACCGGCTATATTACGACCTGCCTTTTCTATCTTTAATGAGTTCTTTGCAACTATTAATATTGATTTTCTAAAACGCCTTTTGTTTGAGCTTCTTGACAAACCTTTCCTTAATTTAGGAGTATGTGATTTTTCTAAATCTACAGAAAGACCTAACTTTTCAATAACTGAAATTAACTCTTTGGTTTTTGAAATATTCTCTATTGTGTTTTCTAAAATTAAAGGCATTCTCATCTTACGTTCAAGATGATGCTTTTTTTCTATAAGCTCAACTTTTGTTGAACCTGCTATTGCAGATTTTATAGCTTTTATATACTCTTTTTTATTTATTTTTTCTTCTATTACCTTTTCTATCTTATGAGGATGTGCTCTTTTTCCTTTTACGCTGGAAGGTATTCTTCTTACATCTCCCATTGCTCCTGCTCCAAGTTTCTGCCTTGGTCTTATTGCTATACCCATATGTCTGCCTCTTCTATAGCCGCTATACTTACCGACATATACCGCCGTAGTATTAAGACCTGCCATCAAGTAATGACCTTGAGGCTGATATTCTTTAGTATGCTCACTGAGTATTGCTCTTTTAATTAAATCCTCCCTGAACTCAGTATCAAATAGCATAGGCAGGGTAACCTTGCCAGAAATTTCTCCATTAATATTATAAATATCTGCTTCCATAAAACTCACTGTTTAGATTCCAAAGATGTATAGACTATCTGTGGTTCTTTTACTTTTGTAGTATTTCTTACAGCTTTTCTAATACGTATAAGCCTCTTTGCAGAGCCAGGTATACTTCCATCAATAATTATGAAGTCATTCTTTATTGGACCGTAGTTAGTAAAACCTCCTTTTATATTTATAGATCCTACGTCCTTTTCAGATCCTATTTTTATAACTCTTTTATTTATCTCTGTTCTATAATTGTAACCTTTATGTCCCGAGTGTGGAACTGTATAAAGAACCTTTGGAGGATGCCAAGCACCTAATGTACCTACGTGTCTGACCTTACCGGTGGCCTTTCTATACTGTCGTGAAACGCCAAACCTTTTTATAACTCCTGCCCAGCCCTTACCTTTTGAGATGCTTGAAATGTCAAGATACTCGCCGGTTTTTATGAAGTCATTTATCTTTACCTCTTTTCCTAAAAATCCCTCTATGAATGAAAGTTTTGCTTTATTATCAGCTCCACCTACCGGAACCTCAAATCTTAACACTCTTTTGTTTCCAAACTCCAAAGAGCCTGCATCTAAATATGCAAGAGCAGTTATATCAGAAAACTCATCTATCTTTGACTTGAAGGTTTCAAGATTATTATCTTTAATGGTTTTTATCCCTACATTCTGCGCAATTTTTTGGTCATAAACCTCTCCAAGTATCTCTTTGTATAAATATCCAGTTTTATAGAATCTTATACCGTATATGTGAACCTTTGGAATCTCTAGTACAGTCACGGCTCTTGAGACCTCAGTTCCTTTAGCTGGAGATTCACTGTCATCTATCATAATCACATGTGTCATGCCAGCTTTGAAACCGACAAATCCTAGAAAAGATGTTTCTGTAGTATTAGCAAAAGTTCTAACTCTAGGAAGTAACTTCTTTGCGCGTCTGTGTGGCCAATACTCTAGCGATCCTTTTCTCATTTTAAAACCTTTACAGTTGTTTTTTAACCACATCCGGAATTGCTTCCGAAACTGTGTTTATAATTTTTAATTTTCTTATTGTACTTCCTATTGAAGACAATAAGGTCTTTGAGTCCTTTGCAGTTATTTTTATCATTATACCTTTTTTAACTTTTTCTATATTTGTAACCGAATCTTTATACTCCTCAACACTGCCTAATACTGAAAGATACTGTGAATTATCATTTAATTGAATATTAAGCGTTGCGGTTGCCATAAAATCATATTTTTATTCCTCTCTGGGCTGATCTTACACTTGGCCTCGAGATTATTGTTGTTTTTCCTTTATGTAGCATTCCTCTGTGTTTTATTCCTGAGCTAGTTAATCCTCTAAATGCTCTTCCTTTTGAACTTACAAGATTCTTATATGACATATCTGAAAGTACAGCGGGATTAGCCCTATCAACAAGAATTACCTCAAAAAATTTATACCTGCCGTCTTCTCCGACATAGTATGAGTTCAAAACTTCCATATTAAGGAACTTCCTTGAGACTCTTTCCTCTGCCATTGATTGTAATGATTTTTTATATGAAAAAAAACGTCCGTTTTTAGAAGGCTTTCTTCCACCGCTTGGCTTTTCCCTTTTTCTCATTCCTTTTCTTACGCAGCTCCTTACTACTACAATACCTTGCTTTGCCTTGTAGCCTAACTCACGAGCTCTAGCTATGTTTGTAGGCGTTGCTACTCTTTGAAGAGATGCTCCTTTTCTCCATGATGAAACTCGTTCTTTCATTATGGAATCTCTATTTTTGTATTCGTTTTGAAAACTCTCTTTGATATATTTATATGCGCCCATTTGAAGCACCATATCTGACTGAATCTACATTTAGTAGAATATTAACTCCTCAATTACTTACAACGATGTACCTGCCAGATAAAGCAGGAATACAACACCTATAATAGAGGCAGTACAGAATACTTACTATTTATAGTCAAATGTATTTAAATATCTTTTGCATAGCCGCAGGTAAATACATGTAAAGAAGAGGTTGTGCTATTCATAGCTATTCTACTACTTTTGCCATATTTTTAAGGAAAAGATATATCCCTGCATAAATAGGAAGGGTAAGTTTTTGATTATCATAAGGGCCAAAGCTCTCGCCATTTATAATAAGTTGTTGCGTCGTATTTGCTATAACATCTATACTGCCATCTTTAAAGGCTATAGCATCCTTCATGGGATCAAATCTTTTTAACTCTGAAATGCTTAAGCTTTTTGAGATAAGGCCGGTTTCTCCATGTATAGTATTTGGTAGCCTTACCATATGTGAAGGATCATTAGTTACATTTTTATCTATCTTATCGCTCTGTAGAACTGCTTGTTTTTTTATTACGTCTGACCAGAAAGCTTCTTTGTTTTTTATATAGACCATGTCCCAGTTTCCATTGTTTATGCCCATCTCTATCAAGAGCTTTTTCTTGTATAGATTTTTAGCAAGTTTTTTTTCTGCTACAATGTTTTCAAGACTTTCTGGTCCTTTTTCTAGCTCATGTATAAATTTACGTGCTATCTTGCCACCCCACCCTTTATCTGAACTTTTAGGGCCTACCAATTTTTTCCCAATTCTACCGCTTTCTCTTCTGAACTCCTCCATTTTAAAAAAATCAGAAAACTCTATACCATATCCAGATATATAATCGCTAAGCTCTTTTCTTGCATTGCCGTCCAGCTGCAATACACTCTCGTTTTTTATGTGTATGTGATAGCCACGATTGCCACTGAAGTTTGGCAGTATCTCTTTTTCTGAAAAACCAAAATCAGGGATTAAAAACTCTTCTATGAGTTTAATTGCTTCATCTTTCACACTTGAAAGGCACTTTTCACATACCCATGAAGTTCCATGAATTACGCTACAATTTAATTTCATGTCGGTAGCATCTAAATCAAAAACCAGTTCTGATCCTAGCCACTGTTTATTTTCCATAGGTCTGTATGTAGGATATTTGTAAAATGCAGTTGAACAAGAAACATAAGGAGGAGAGTTTTTAATTAAATATTCCCTGAACTCAAAATCACTTAAAAATGAGAGATGCCTAAAACGTATCTTAGTTTCAAAATCTCCAATACCGAACTCTCTTTGATTTATCCTTTCAGGAGATATGTCTTTTGCGGATCTGTAATATTTACTAATAAGACCAGAAACAATCGCATATCCTTGCTCTGTTTTAGGTTCCAAAAGTATCACAGTAATAAATAAGTAGAAAAAATCTTTAAGGATGATGTAAAGCAGGTTTATAAAATATTGCTAATTATTATAATACGAGAATAATGAAAGCGCAAGCAACTGTAGAGTTTATGAGTACATATGGCTTTATGTTCATTTTGCTAGGGATAGCAATTACTGCCGTTGTTCTTCTTACAACTTATGTAAATACCATACAAGACACCACATGCACATCATATAGTAACTTAGAGTGCAATTTTGTTGAGTTCTATAACAATATAACAAACAGTTACTCAATAGTAGATATATCTCTTATAAATAGTCAAACAGTACCGGTAAATATAACCGGTATTTCTGCTACTATAGGAAGTAATAAAGGGACAGGATTGTGCTCTCCAGCATTTTTATATCCGGCTCAAGAAACCATGTGTGAAGTAGTATTTCCTAACTTTGTTCAAAACGGGCAAGTAGCTTATGGGATATTTAATATAAATGCCGGATACTGCAACTCAGAGAGTTATTCATTGAACAGCACTGCATGCCAATACAACTCAAGTGTATATGGAGGTTCATTTGATGCTTATCCATCAAATACAGAAATAACACCATTTGTAGTAATAGCAGGTCAACTTCCTAGTTCCATACGTTTGGAGATTGAGCCGAGTACTCCAATACTACCATATAATTATACACTGCTTCAAAATGGAGATTTTGTAGGATATAGAACACAAAATAGTATATCTTACGCTTTTGGAAGTGGCCAATATGTAGGACAAGTATACTTTAACGAAAATGTACAGAACTTCCCAGGTATATTATCAAGTCTTAACTCACAAAATGTAGCGTGCTCTTCACCATATAACTCCATACTCTCAGTAGCTTATTCAACATTTCAAATGTATCAAGCAAATACCATAACAGTAAATGTATACGCAACAAACGCCATACAAATATATTACAAACAACAAGGTGGCAGCGCCTGGACCTCACTTTTAAATGGAGGGTCATGGAATGCGCGTAACGGAGTAGGTAGCTATATTGGACAGACCTTTCTTAATCCCGGTATATATCAAATAGCAGTAGAGTGGGTAAAGACATGCGGCAGTGGACTTCAGGCAGTACAAATAGAAAATGTAGGAGCTTAATTTTTCAGAAGATATTTTTCTATTCCTACTATGTTTTTGAAAGATGCCAGTTGCTTTCCAGCATCATCTTCTGAGTTAAATATCTCTATTGCAACATTTTGTTTATCTGCTTTTTCAAGCAGTTTCTTAATTTTTTCTTCCCATAGTACAGAATCATTAACCAAAACAACGCCTATAGAATAATTATCTAAAGCATCAGACACACGATCTATTCCTGAAAGCGATGAACCTACCCTCAATGAACTTAAAAATATATTCAAGTACTCGAACTCTTTTTTAATGTGCTCGTTTTCAAATATTTTAGATACTGTATCACTTTGCATTACCTCTCTTATTCCAGAACGTTCAGGATCACTGCAAGACTCATAAAATAGCCTTTTACTAATTTTAATGCCCTTAACCTCTATGTATTTTTTGATATCGTCTTTAGTAAAACCAGGTCCTGCAAGTATTACTATTCCAACATCTAGATCAGAGAGTAATTTTATTATAGAATCAAAGTACTGCTGCTTTAGCTTTTCGAACTCCTTCTCGCTTAACTTCTTGCTCAGCTTGCTATAAAGTTCGGTAGTTATGTCAATACCGTAGCCGCGAATATATGCGACTGTAGCTTTTTCATCATCAAGTGCTATTACAGCAAGTTTTGGTTTTTTAGCATCAACTACCGATTGTTTTAGACGTTTTAAGATATACTCTTTCCACTCTGGCTTTTCGACCTCAATTAAGTCAGAGATTCCTATATTCAATGTATGATAGCTATTTAACCTTACAAATTCTATAGGATTGCCTTCTATTATCTTTCCATTAAGCCTTAATCTCCAAGCACTCTTATCTATCTCTGCCTTTTCTAAGGATATACGTATGAATACCTCTTTTTGCTCTCCTACATCATCTTCAGTTGACTTGAAACGCCTATAGCTTCTTGAGCCTATTTTGTCGTTTTTGTCAAGTAGTATTGCCAATAGGTATAAATCATCATAAGACTCAGGAACGAGCTTTATTAAGTTGGTTACACTGTTGAAGCTTATTATTTTCATGTAATTTACCATAATATTATTGTTTATTATTTTATTTAATGTAAACCTCGCAGTTATGAATTGGAGAGCAAGGTATTTAACGATTATATATAAATATTATCAGATGCCCCTGTAGCTCAGTGGTAGGATTTATTTTATCTCGCTAAAGAGCGTCTGCATGGTAAGCAGAAGGTCGCGAGTTCGATTCTCGCCGGGGGCTTTTCTTTTATTTATTATTCTCTTGAAAGATATATTGAAATCAATTTCTTTTTATATTTAACAGGTATTTTAATATTAACTGTAGTAGATGTAAGGATACTGTATGAAAAAAATAGAGAAAAAAGAAAAGAACGTGAAGATACAAACTGCTATTGAGTATTTAATGACATATGGTTGGTCACTGTTGCTTGTTGCGATTGTTTTAGCGCTGCTTTTTCAATTAGGTTTTCTTAACAGTAATCCATTGGTCCCAAGAGTTCAGGCTGGTGCATGTACAGTATTTAGGCCCGATGGAAAAGGCAGTACGTATGATATAAATCTTGAAGGACTTTGTAATGGAGAGCTGCCTGATTTTGTTCTCATATCAAAAGGTGTAGGAGATTATGTACAAATATACAACTCTAATCAAACAAACAGCCAGTTAAATATAGTAGGCAATCAGATAACTATAACTGCATGGATTTATGTTGTCGGCGCTCCTTTTCATGACGTAGTAGACAAAGAGGAACAGTATGGACTTAAACTAGATTACAATAACTTACCACATGCTTGTAGTCCAAGTAATAATCCGGGCCTTTGTATAGAGTGGGATACC
>JAKACG010000038.1 GCA_021821605.1 Microcaldota archaeon
TCATGGCTCTTGCAAGAGATACCTTTTGTCTCTGCCCACCTGATAAAGAAACGCCTCGTTCTCCTATTATAGTGTCATATGCAAGTGCAAATCTCATTATGTCATCATGTATCTCTGCTGCTTTGCTTGCTGCTATTAATTTTATAGGATCCGCTTTATTCTCAAGATAATATGATATATTATATGTCAATGTATCATCAAAAAAAGCAGCATCCTGCGGCACATATGCTATTTTTTTTCTGTACTCAAACATACCCATTTTATTTATATCCATATCTCCCAGATAAATGGTTCCTTTATCAGGTTCATAAAATCGCATAATTAATTTAGCCATTGTAGTCTTTCCAGAGCCGCTTCTTCCAACTATAGTTGTGAGTTTTCCCTCTTGTATTGTCGCAGTTACATTTTTTATGACTGGAAGTAATGGTTCATATCCAAACCATACCTCTTTGAATGCTACAATGCTATTCTTAATCTTGTGTTTCTTTTTGCTCTCATTCTCATCAACTCTTTGTTTTACCTCTAATATCTCCTTTATTCTGTCTCCCGAGGTTATTGCCTGTTGCACAAAAGGTATTATATTTCCGAGCTGGTTTATAGGAGAGTAGAACATACTCATATAAGCTATGAATGCTGTTATTATTCCAAGTTCAAGGCTGCCTGCTATTACAAGATTTCCTCCTATCCACCAGATTAGTATTGTTGCCATAGATGTAAGAAATCCTACAAATGGCCATCTTATATAATTAAGTTTAAGCACCTCCATTTGCGAGTTGTAATAATCATTTAATACCGTATCAAAACTTTTACTTTCATATTCCTCATTAACTGCAGCTTTAACGACCATATAATTTGGCATAACGTCTGATATTTTAGACATCATATCTGCTCCATGGCGGTAGTTTTTATGATAAATCTTATTGGCTTTTTTTCTGTAATCTATTATAATCCAAACAATAAACGGTATTGGTATAAGGACATAGATTGCAAGAAGAGGGAAAAGACTAAAAAGTATGGCACTAATGCCTATTATCGTAAGCAGGTTTGTAGCTATTGTAGGTATTCCATATGTCATAAGCCATTGCGTATTTCCAACATCATTAATAAGTCTGGACAGTATTCTGCTTGTTGTTGTTTTTTCTATAAATGCAGAAGGCAGTCTTATCGAGTGAGAAAATAATCTGCTTCTTATATCTGTTATTATTTTATTTCCTGTAAGATTGAGCACATAGGTCTGTAATATACCTAGTAATGCAGTAAATCCATAAGATAGCGCTAAAACTAAAGTCAATTCTATAAATAATGCGTTAGAGTGGGTTCCAGAAAGTAGTACATTGTCAATCAATACTGAAAGAAGATATGGAGGTATTAAACTTACTATTACAGCAAGCATAGAGACTATGCCGCTAACTATCAAAAGATACTTATGCCTTGAAACATATCCATACAGCCACATAACTGTGCTTATTCTTTTGATAAATTTTTTTTCTTTATCCTCGAATTTAAGCTCTACATTCTTTCCATTCTTAATATATTCATTGATTGCATTTGCAAATCTATTGAAATTTTCCTCTTTTTTCTTTGTAAAATATGCTATCTCATCCTCCTTTCCATCTGTTGTTTTTATTATAAGTTTACAGATTCCTACCCCTACCTCTATGTATGCGTAATCTATTTTACTGCTATTTATGCTGTATAATACTTTATTGTCATCTTTAACATCTATCTTATCTTTATCCGCAAAAATAGTTTCTTCTCCTATGGTAAGATCATGTCTAAGGTCAGATTTTATTGTTATCATTAGCGCGCCAAGGAAATTCAGGTAAATAAAAATAAAAATCTTTGTATATTCTTATTTAAAAACTGAAAAGTATGCTATCATTATAAATAATAGTTAGTATATAATATATACGAATAAGAATTAACGTTTAACAGAATTTAAGTACAGCTTTCACAGCTTCTTCTTAAGGCCGTTATATTGTATATATAAATAACAGCATCCTTGATCTAACATTGATTATTAACAAGAGATTGCTCTTTGAATTTATTTCGAGATCTTAATTGCTGTTGCGGCTAAACAAAGATTCTTATTCGTTTACTTTTTTTTATCTATTGTATCTATTTTGTTAACTCTGCTGCAAAATAGATCGATTACAAAAATGAAATGATCTTTCAATGATAAAAGTAGGATTGTTTATTTTGACAGGGAATAAAACACAGACAAAAACCTATAAAAAGATTTGATATAATAGAACTGGTATATTTACTGGTGTATCTTTTTTACTTGAAATATGTATAAAGGTTTATATACTTTTTTGTATAAAGTAGTAGTGCTTTATACTCCGAGGAGTTGCTTTGCAACACTCTTGGTAATGAGGCTTTTTAAGCCAAACCAAAATAGATTGATTAAATGAGCGATCTTAATAATGATCTTAGACTTGTTATTGACACAGGTAAGTATACTTTGGGCAACCGTGAGGTAGTTAGAAGCATAACCGAATCAACTGCAAAAGCAATAGTGCTTGCTTCTAAAGGTAAAAAGAGCATAGTTGAAGATATACTGCATATGTGTAAAGTAGCAGATATACGTGTCATATCATATAATGGTAATTCAATAGAGCTAGGTGCATTATGCGGTAAACCATACGCAGTAAATGTATTAGCAATAAATGAGCCAGGAAATTCTAATATTTTAAAAGAGGAATATGTATAGGTGTTATGTTTGCCAAATGGAGAGTTTTCAGCTAAGGAACTTGTAAGAAAAAGAAAGAAGCAGAGACTACTTAATAAGTGGTGGAAAAGAAAGTACTTCAAGCTTAAGCAAAAATACGATCCAGTAGGAACAGTTCCAATGGCAAAGGCTCTTGTACTTAAAAAGTTCGTGTTGCAGCAAAAGCAACCTCACAGCGGTTTAATAAAATGTGTTAGAGTTCAGTTGATTAAAAATGGAAAGATAGTCGGAGCATACGTTCCTTTTGATGGTTCTATAAACATGATAGAGGAGCACGACGAAGTAACAATACAAGGTATGGGAGGATCACAAAGAGGTCAGATGGGCTGCATACCTGGTTTAAAATACAGAGTAATAGCAGTAAACGGTGCTGACATATTCCAAGTTGTAAAAGGTAAAAAGGAGAAACCTAAGAGGTAATAGTTATGGCAGAAACAATTAACACTAAAGATATCAATGATTCTGAAGAGATTAAAACAGAACAGGTTCAATCTAACGTTGAACTTTTAGATAATAAGACCCAAAGAAAACCAAGAAGAACTGTTAGATCAGAATCAGAGGTATCTACAACCGACTCGGTAAAACCTTCTAAAGGAAAGGCTCTATTATTTGGAAAGTACAGCACTTATGACATAGTAGTAGGAGACGAAAGCGTAAGAAATTACGTAAGATTTAATGGCCAGGTTTTTCCTAACATGTATGGGAGAAGAAGATATCACGCTTATTACCACGCACATCTAGACATAATAGAAAGATTGGTAAACAAAATGATGAGAGGAGGTACAGGTAAGAAGGTAGGCGGAAAGGTTATAAGAACAGAAGGAAGGCTTCAAGGTAAAAAGCTAAAGGTAATGCGAATTGTAGAAAGTGCATTCGAGAGTATAAATAAGAAAACCGGAAAGAATCCTGTACAGGTTTTTGTAGATGCTCTTCAAAATGCTGCTCCAATAGAAGATACTACCAGAGTAAGATATGGTGGTATTTCATATAACGTTGCTGTAGGTATTAGTTCTAATAGAAGAGTAGATGTAGCATTGAGAAATATAGCTCTTGCCGCTTTGATAAACGCGTTTAATAAAAAGAAAAAACTTTCAGATGCTCTGGCAGATGAGCTTGTGCTTGCTGCAGACAAATCCCCAGATAGCTATGCTATAAAGAAGAGACTTGAGGGAGAAAGAATCGCCAAGAGGGCAAGATAAATTGTGAGTTTATGGTTAGGAAAGAGTTCGTTGCAGAAGAAGTAGCAAAGATAATGCATGATAAGGAGAGAATAAGGAATGTGGCTATAATAGCGCACGTTCACCATGGAAAGACTACTCTTACAGATTCATTACTTGCGCGTGCAGGAATAATCTCAAAAAGTGTAGCTGGAGATGCTCTTTATACAAACTATGAAGCTATAGAAAAGGACAGAAGAATGACAATTAAATCAGCTGATATATCTCTTTCATTTACTTATAATAATAAGGATTATATAATAAATCTTATAGATACTCCTGGCCACGTAGATTTCGGCGGCCATGTAACAAGATCAATGAGAGCAGTTGACGGAGTCGTTTTGGTGGTTGATCCAGTAGAAGGAATAATGCCTCAAACAGAAACGGTACTAAGACAAGCACTTCAAGAAAGGGCAAAACCTGTTCTTTTTGTCAATAAAACAGACAGACTTCTAAATGAACTTAGATTAACGCCAGAACAAACCTTTGAAAGACTTCTTAAATTAATAAATGATGTAAATGTAATGATAAAACGTTTTGCTCCAGAAGAGTATGGGGATAAATGGCAGGTAAGCGTTGAAAACGGAAGCGTATGTTTTGGTTCTGCTTATAAAAAATGGGCAATATCAACAAGAATAATGGAGAAATATAAAGTTACCTTTAAAGATATATTCAAGCTTACACAAGAGCAAAATGAAACTAAACTTCAAGAGGTTGCACCAATAGATGAGGCAACATTATCTATGATGATAGAGCATTTGCCAAATCCAAAACAAGCTCAGCCTTACAGAATACAAAAGCTGTGGCATGGAGATTTGGAAAGCGTAGATGGAAAGGCAATGACAACAGTAGATCCTAATGCTAAAGTTAATATAGTAATATTCGGAATTGCAAATGATCCGCACAGCGGTGAAATAGCAATAGGAAGAGTTTTCTCAGGTTCTGTAAAAAAAGGGACAATGCTTTATACCACCGGAGTTCTAGAGCCTCAAAAGGTCCAGCAAGTAGGAATATATATGGGTCCAGAAAGAGTCCCTGTAGATCAGATCTCAGCTGGAAATATAGCTGCATTAGTAGGTCTTAAAAATATCTCAATAGGAGATACAGTAAGCGAGAACAATATAGAACCTTTTGAACAGATAAAGCACTACTCTCAACCGGTAGTTACTAAAGCAATAGAGGCAAAGGACACAAGAGATCTTATGAAGTTAATAGAAGCACTGCGCCAACTTTCCAAAGAGGATCAAACAATTCAAGTAGAACTTAACCAAGAAACAGGAGAGCATTTGGTAAGCGGTATGGGAGAGTTGCATCTTGAAATAATAGAGACGCATATAAAGGATGATTATAAAGTTGACATAACTACCTCAGAGCCTATTGTAGTTTATAGAGAAACAATAGAGGGTGAAGCAAAGGATGTTGAAGGTAAAACTCCAAACAGGCATACACGTTTTTATGTCGATGTAAAACCACTAGATCCTGCGGTATTTGAGCTTGTAGAAAATGGAACAATAAAGAATGGAAAACCAAAAGGCAAGCAGTACTTAGATGACTTAATAAAAGCAGGAATGCAAAGAGATGAAGCCCGTGGAATAGTTGATGTTGCAAATGGAAATATGTTAATAGATGCTACTCACGGAGTTCAGTATCTTGATGAGGTAATGGAGCTCTTAATAGAAGGTTTTGAGGATGCTATGCACGATGGACCACTCGCAAGAGAAAAATGTTCAGGTGTGAAGGTTCTTATAAAAGATGCAACCATTCACGAGGATCCTGTTCACAGAGGTCCTGCTCAGATAATACCTGCAATAAGAAGACCAATATATGCAGGTATGCTTATGTCAGGTGTATCATTATTAGAACCTAAACAAAAGTTTACCATAAACATACCTCAAGAGTACTTATCTGATATAATCACGTTTGTACAAGGAAAGAGAGGACAGATAGTTGACATACAACAAGAAGCAGAACAGGCAACTGTCCTTGCAAAAATGCCTGTAGCAGAGGTAATAAAAGGCTTCTCTAATGAAATAAGAGGTCTTACTGCAGGAAGGGCAATATGGTATCCAGAGTATGCAGGATATGAAAAACTTCCAAAGGATCTTCAAGATAAGGTAGTTAGAGAGATAAGAAAGAGAAAAGGACAGCCTCCAGAACCACCTACGGCACAGCAGTTTATGGATTAATTTAAATTATATTGAACCAATGAAATGAGGTAATAAAATGGCAAAATCTTATGTGAAATTCGAAGTATCTAAGGAAGTTTCTGAAAAAGCGCTTGAAGCTGTAAGGCTTGCAAAGCAGAGCGGTACCGTAAGGAAAGGAGTAAACGAAGTAACTAAAAGCGTAGAGCGCGGCTTATCAACTCTAGTAATACTAGCAGAAGATATAGAGCCAGAAGAGGTAGTTATGCACATACCTACTCTATGTGAGCAAAAGAAAATAAGTTATGTATATGTTCCTACAAAACTCGAGCTTGGAAAAGCAATAGGCATGAGCGTACCTTGTTCATCAGTAGCAATAGAAAAAGCAGGAGAAGCTCAATCAGCAATAAATGAGGTTATCTCTAGAGTTACAGGAAAGGCTCCTGAAAAGAAAGAATCAGAGCAAAAAGAAAAGAAGCCTGAGCAGCATGCAAAGAAAGAGAAGAAGGAGCAAAAGCAAGAGGTAAAGGAGTAATTTCAAGTGATTTTAATGGCAGAAAATAAAACTGAAGAAGAAGCAAAAACCAAGGAAGTTAAAGTAGAGAAGAAAGAGACAACACCTGCCACTCAAGAAACTCAGAAAGCTCAGCAAAAGAATGACAATACTATATTCGAAGGATACCTTGCAGAGGTAGTCGATGTGGCAAAAGGAAGGACCGGCATATATGGCGAAATAAAGCAGGCAATGTGCAAGATAATGCAGGGTAAGGATAAAGGAAGGGTCATACGAAGAAATCTTTCTGGAAAGATAAAGAAAGGAGATATGATAAGGCTTCCTGACACAAGCAGAGAAGATAAGAGGATAATGGCAAGGTAATTTTATGAAATGTTCATATTGTCAAAAAGATATCGAGTCCGGCACTGGCTTCGCATTTGTTAGAAAAAGCGGTGTTGCAAGATATTTCTGCTCTAGAAGATGTTATAAATTCAATATAGTTTATAACAGAAAAATAAGAAGCAAAGAGCAGGCCAAATAAGAACTCTGATCTTATTCTTTTTTATCTTTTTTTTATTTTTAATTTTTATATTAAGTTTTATAATAATTTTAATTTATACTGTATTTATATCTTTTTGCAATAATAGTTATTGGGTAATGTTCTATGCAGCCTCTCGAGATAAATGAACGCATAATGATTATTCATTTCGGAGAGCTATGGCTAAGAGGAAAAAATAGGAATAGATATATCTCTAGGCTTATTAGGAATATAACTCAAGGATTAAATAATGAGTTATTCTCTCTTGTTTATTATTATGATAGAATTA
>JAKACG010000039.1 GCA_021821605.1 Microcaldota archaeon
CCGGTGACCCGTATAGATGAAACAGGGATCGTTATGCTTATTCCAGTAGAACTTATGATTATAAGCTGTTCATTTCCTTTTACAAATATGGCTTTTAGAACACTGCCTGTTTTATCATTAACTTTTAAGTTTATTACTCCAGTACCTGACCTACTTTGAGTCCTGTATAGTTCTATATCGGTTATTTTACCATATCCTTTTTCAGTTATTGTCAAAACACTTCCCGAATCATTTGCCGCAATTATGTTTCTGGCTTCATCATTTCTTAATTTTATACCTCTAACACCCATAGAGCTTCTTCCAGTAAGCCTTAACGAATCTTCTTCAAATTTTATTGACTTGCCGTTCTTTGTTATTATTATCAGGTACTTTTCGTTTTTGTAAATTATTGTGTCTGCTATCCTATCTCCTTCATTAAGAGTTATTGCTCTTATTCCTGAAGAACGAGGATGTGAAAATAGAACTGCGTCGGTTCTCTTTACAAGCCCTTTAGATGTCAAGAACACTATTCTTGAATCGGTAAAGGTATTTGCATTTAACATTGTAACTATTTTTTCATTAGTTATATTTAACAGATTTACAATTGCTTTTCCTTCAGAATACCTACCAGATTCAGATATAGAGTACGCCTTAAGCCAGTATGCCCTACCAACATCAGATATGAATAAAATATAATCTTTATTGTTGCAGGTAAGTATCTTCTTTACAAAATCTCCTTCTTTTAGATTTATTGAGATTACACCTTTGCCACCACGTGCTTGTTCTTTGTAGCTAGCCGTTGGCATACGCTTCACATATCCAGTGTTTGTAAGTATTATGCTAACAGACTCGTTGCTTATCATATCTTCGTCTGTTATTTCTAAAGCTTCTTCTGATTGTAATATTTCTGTTCTCCTCTCTCTGCCATATTTCTTCTTAAGCTCTAAAATATCTGCCATTATAATGTCATCTATTTTTTTCTTATCATTTAATATAGCATTTAAATTTGATATTTTATTATTTAGCTCTGCTTTTTCATTTTCAAGCGATGTGCTTTCTAAATGAGTTAAACGTCCTAATTTCATATCAAGTATTGCATTTGCTTGCTTTTCAGAAAGTTTAAAATTAGATATTAAGTTTCGCCTAGCATCAAATAGCTCGTTGCTTGCTTTTATAATCTTTATTACAGAATCTATATCAGTTATTGCTATTAAAAGCCCTTGTACAATATGTAAACGGTCTGTAGCTATTCTTAAGTCATATATGCTTCGTTTAGTAATTATCTCTATTCTATGATCCACATACGCCTTGATTAATTGAAGAATGTTCATGCTCTTTAGGCTTTTTCCTATAACTGCCAGATTTATTATAGGGTATGTTATTTGAAGCTGTGTATGATTATAAAGCTGATTTAGGATTTGATTTGGATCTTCCCCATTTTTAAGCTCTATTGCTATGGCTATGCCTTTTCTATCGCTTTCATCTCTGATATCTCTTATTCCAGTAATCCTTTTATCTTTTATTAAGATAGCTATGTTTTGTATTAGTAATGATTTGTTTACTGTGTAGGGTATTTCTGTTATTGTAATCCTGTTCTTTTTTTCATCTATTTGAGCTTTTCCTCTAATTGTAACCTGCCCTCTTCCTGCTTTATAACCAGCATAAGAAATTTCTGACATTATTGCTATTCCGCCGGTAGGAAAATCGGGTCCTTTTATTATATTTAATATCTCTGATGCTGTTGCTTCCTTATTTTTAATATAGTAAAGTATTGATTCGCACACCTCAGATAAGTTATGCGGTGGCATGCTTGTTGCAACACCAACTGCTATTCCTGATGCTCCATTTACTAAAAGGTTAGGAAGAAGTGCTGGAAGAACGCTAGGTTCTTTTTCTGTGTTGTCAAAGTTAGGTACCATCTCTACAGTTTCTTTATCCAGATCTTCTAAAAGTTCCTCTGCCAGTTTTGTTAATCTTACTTCGGTGTATCGCATAGCTGCTGGAGGATCTCCATCAATAGATCCGAAGTTTCCTTGACCTTCTATTAACATATGATTAAGCGAAAAATCCTGCGCCATTCTTACAAGTGTGTCATATACTGCTATGTCTCCATGAGGATGGAACTTACCTATAGTTTCTCCTACGACTCTTGCACTCTTCTTTGTTGGTTGGTTGTGAGTATTGTTTATTTTGTACATCGCGTACAATATTCTTCTCTGAGCCGGTTTTAGCCCATCTCTAGCGTCTGGTATAGCCCTGCCTATTATAACACTCATTGCATAATCAATGTAGCTGGATTGAAGCTCTTCTTCAAGTGATACGTTATTTATTTTTGACATAGCAATCATCTATATATCTAAGAAATTTACCTCTTCTGCATGGTCATGAAGATATCTTCTTCTTTGAGATGCATCAACTCCCATAAGGATGTTAAAAAGAGAGTCTGCGGCTTGGCCGTCCCTTATTGATATTTGTTTAAGCATACGATTTTCAGGATTCATTGTTGTTTCCCATAACTGATCGGGATTCATTTCTCCAAGACCTTTGTATCTTTGAGTTTCCAGATCGTCTCCATGTTGTTTTGTTATTTCAAGAAGCTCTGCGTCACTATAACAGTACTTAAACTCCTTATTTATTTTAACCCTATATAGAGGTGGCTGAGCGACATAGATATATCCCAATTCTATTAATTTTTTAAGATATCTGTAGAAAAATGTAAGTAAAAGAGTTCGTATATGACTACCATCAACATCTGCATCTGTCATTATTATTATCTTCTTGTATCGTATATTTTCTGGGTTGAATGTTTCTTTTATACCTACACCAAAAGCCAAAATCATTGATTTTATTTCTGTATTATCAAAAATCCTCTCGTAAGTTGCTTTTTCTACATTAAGTATTTTTCCTCTTAGAGGCAATATTGCTTGTATGTTTTTATCTCTTCCTTGTTTGCTAGAACCTCCTGCGCTTTCTCCCTCAACTATAAATATCTCTGTTTTTTCAGGATCATCCAATATACAATCGGCAAGCTTTCCTGGAAGAACTGTGCTCTCAAGAATACTTCTTTTCCTTGAGAGTTCTCTAGCTTTTCTAGCACTTTCACGTGCATTTGCGGCAGATATAGCTTTTTCAAGTATTGCCCGTGCATCTTGTGGATTCTCTTCTAGATAGCGAGAAAATAATGAGTATACCTCTGTTTCTACAAAGGTCTTAATCTGTGTATTACCGAGCTTTTCTTTAGTTTGACCTTCAAATTCCGGATTTTGCATGAGTACAGAAAGAACCGCAGATAACCCTTCTCTTACATCTTCTCCTGTTATTTTTATTTCTGTTTTTGAAAATTGTTTGTTTTTTGATACATAATTAACAAGAGCTCGGGTTATGGCAGAATGAAATCCTATTACATGAGTACCCCCATCTGTTGTTTTTATTGAATTTACAAAAGACTCTAGTTTTTCTTCATATGACGTGTTGTATTGTAAAGAGTACTCTAGTGTCATTTGGCCGTCTGTTTTTTTACCATGTATGATTTTGGTTATTGGAGTTGATGTTTTATTTAGAAAAGAAATGAAGTCCTTAAGACCATTTTCAGAAAAATATACATTTTCTTCAGGTTGCTCGAATCTATCGTCTTTTAATATTATCCTTAAACCAGGATTTAGAAATGTTGTATAAGTAAGCCTCTCTTTTAAAAGAGTTGAATCGAAAAGGATTGTCTTAAATATTTCCTTATCAGGTTTAAATGTGATTATAGTGCCAGTTTCGTTTGTTTCGCCTATTACTTCGAGTTTAGAGGTAGGAATTCCTCTGCTGAATTTTTGTTCGTATATTTTTCCGTGTTTTTTGACCTTTACATTAGTGAACTCAGATAAGGCATTTACCACAGTAAGACCTACACCATGAAGCCCTCCTGAAACTTTATAAACATCATTATTGAACTTTGCACCTTTATGCAACGTTGTCATTATAACTTCTAATGCACTTTTATTGTATTTAGGCATTATCTCAACAGGTATGCCTCGGCCATCGTCGCTTACCTCAGCTACGTTGCCATCATCTTTTTGTGATAAAGAAATAGTTATATTTTTACAAAAACCGGCTAGAGCTTCATCTACTGCATTATCAACTACCTCAAAGAGTAGATGTAATACTCCTTGTGAACTAGTAGACCCTATATACATTGCAGGCCTTTTTCTTATCCCCTGAGGACCTTCCAAGACTATAATGTTTGATGCTTCATATTCTCCGGTGTTTTGCTCCATTAAAATCCATTACTACATATCTTTTAAAGAATATAAAGCTTTTCTATGTGTTTTGTCGAGGTATTTTTTAAATATTTTAATGATGATTGTAATATTTTGTTTAAAGTAACAAAAAGTTTATATATATTTACCTGCTTCCATTTTAGTAAGTAATCAAAAACTATTTGTTAAAAAGTATTATAAATCTAAATAGACAATAATTACCAAAGCTAACATACGTGTTTTCTTTAAATAAAATAAATTAATGGGTTCGTAACTCAGTTTGGTCAGAGTGTCTGGCTCTTAACCAGAAGGTCGTGGGTTCAAATCCCACCGGGCCCATTAAATATAATATTTTAGTGATTTTATGAATGGAGATGAATTTAGAATTTATCAGAGAAAAGATCCTGCTAACTCAAATAAGTTATTTTTATTTGATTTTTATGGAACATTGGTTGATTTTGAAAATGTTAGGATTGTAGAAGGTGTTAGAGAGTTTTTGCACGCTGCAAAAGAAAAAGGATATGTTTTAGGAGTAGTAACTTCTTGCGAAGAAAAGGATATTGTAAAATCAGTATTAGAACAAAATCATGCTGAGCAAATGTTTTCGTTTATAGTTTCAGGAAATGAAAGCAGAACACATGAAGGAAGATTAATTATTGCAATAGAAACTGCACAGAAGGCTACAGGACAAGTGTTTGAGAAAGAAAATATTTTTCATTTTGATGATGATGAAAGAAGAATTTCAGGAACTCATAGAATAGGAATAAAACATGTTGCGATAATAGATATACCTGGGTTAACGGCGTATACAATAGGTGCTGATTTTTTAATAAATAATTTTTCGAAAATAGGAGAACTTAGAAAGTTTCTTGAAAAAGGTACAGATAATAATAAAAATAGTAAAAAAATTAGAACTTAACGTGACCTTTTTATCATAAACTCTGAAAACTCCATTAATTGTGTTTTTGCTTTGGACTCTTTTAGAAGAGGAGCTATTGACCCCCATGCCTCTTTTATTATGTTCTCAGCGACCTTCCTTGAATAATTTAATGAGTCACATTTATTGAGTATTTTTATGGCTTCTTTTATTTTTTCTTTGTCGGTCGTGTGTTCAGATAGTATACTTAAAAGCCGTTTTGAATCCTCAGGAGAAGATACTTTTAGAGCACGAATTACCATTAACGTTATTTTGCCCTCGCTTATATCATCTCCAACTCCACCTTTGCTTTCAGATACCTTGCTCTCATCTATATTAAGAATGTCATCTTGTATTTGAAATGCTATTCCTACGGCTGCTCCAAAATCTCCTAGTTTCTTAATAGTTTGATCTTCAGCTCCTGCAAGTATTCCGGAAAGCTCGCATGAAAATCTTGCAAGAACACCGGTCTTATCATTAGACATCTGCAAATATTCTTTTTCAGATATTTTTGATGAATCGACCAATCCAGCATGCCATGCAATATCAGCCGCTTGACCTATAGTAACACGAATCATATTTTCAAGGTATAGATTGAAAACCTTATTTTTAGTCTCATCGCTAATTGTTTTATCAGAACTTAAAAATGTTATAGGATAGAAAAATAAGAAATCGCCTAGATTCGTTGCTACATCAATCCCATATTTTATATGTACTGCAGGAGCACCTCTGCGTGTTTTAGAGCTATCTTCTATGTCATCGTGTATTAATGTGGCGTTATGTATTACTTCAGGAATTATAGAGTATTTTAAATAATCTTTTTGATTTTTACCTAACGCTTCGAGAAATAAAAGCATAAGCGTAGGCCTCCAGCGCTTTCCACCTAAATTTAAAAGATACCATGTAGGCTCGATTAGGCTTTTTGTTAATGCTTGTGTATCATAAGTATAATTTGTCTTTTTTATAAGTGCTTCTATTTGTTCTTTTATTAATTTTTGAGGTATTTGTTTTTTTAGTTCTAAATCTATAGTTTTTGCATTTTCTGAAATGAATGTGTCTATATCGGCCATTTGTTCACCAATGATATTTTTGTAATGTTATTATTAAATATTATTATAACTTCGTTTTTAAACGAAAATTTAATTAATGAACTCTTAAAGGTCTTTATCCACAGTATATTAATGTTTAAAAATTCAAAAGGTATTTATACCTGAAGAGGCTAATATACTAATTGCTTCTGTTGGGTTTGTATATGATAAAAACAAAAAAGATTTCTCGAGTGTCAAATAAAATTAAAAAAGCTAAGCCTTCAGTGAAAAGGCCTTTAAATACACCTAAAAAGAGCTTGGCAAAAACATCTGCTTCTAAAACAGTAATTAAAACTAAAGTTAATAATAATATAAAACAAAAAACTGTAAAAACAGCTTTAACTGTAGTAAAAACACCAAACATGATTAAAAAAGAAGAACAGGCAAAAGAAAATGAAAAGAGGTTAAAAGATAATGCACGTTCTCTATTATCAGATGGCAATCTTAAAAATTATTTAGCTAAAAATGTTGGAAGCAATGCAAACAGCATTTTAGATATATTAATTGAAGGACCAAATGTTGATGAAAAGATAGCTGAGTTTTTAAAATTAAAACTTAACGAAACCAGAAGGATGCTTAACTTACTCAATAACTTTGGAATGGTAAAATACAACATAAACAAAGATAATAATGGTTGGTTAACGTTTGTTTGGTATGTGGATTTTGGTTCGGTAGACACATTCAGTAAAAAAATTAAAGAGCTTTCAGAAACTAAAATAAGTTATTTACCTGAAAACTGTAATGACTTCTTTATTTGCAAAGACTGCTCAAAGACTCATGCTTTGGTAGTGCCTTTTGAAACTGCATTTGAAGCAGAGTTTAAATGTATATGTGGCAAAGGTATGATAATGATAGATAAGGTAAAAGCAGAAGAGTTATATAAATCAACA
>JAKACG010000040.1 GCA_021821605.1 Microcaldota archaeon
TGTTGGTGTATATTGGAGCTGGCTATATAGTAGAAAAATCAGCAGAAGAGGCAAAAATATTTATAGAATCAAATAAGCAAAAACAAGAGGAGGTACTTAAAAAGATGAGCTCAGAAAAAAGCAAGATACAAAGCGAACTTTTAGATATATTATATAAATTAGAGGCTCTGCAACAACAGGTTGTTTAATGTTCGATGGTATAAAAAAGAAATTTTCTAATTTTATAAAATCTGTAACTAAAAAAGAGGAAGAAGCAATAGAAGAAGAAAGTGTTGCTAAAACCCAAGTTATTCAAGAACCTACTATTGAAGGTTTTAGAGAGCAGAAACCTCAAAATATCGAAGTAAAGAAACCAGAAAATAGTATACATGAAGATAAAGAAGAGAAGATTGCGCCTCAAGACATAGCTAAACATTCACAACCTCATAAAGAAAAAGTAAACAATGACAAAGTAGAAAACAAAGTAGAAAAAACATCTGAGCATGCTAAAATAGATGATTCTAATAATTTTTCAAATGGAAAGATAAATAATAATTATCAATTAACCGATCAAAAAAACTATAAAAAAGAAGATAATAACAAAATAAAACCTGAAACTGTAGAAGAGCAAAAAGATAAAGAAATACAAACGATAGAAAAAAATGTTATTATTTCAAAAAATACTTCGAATAATGAAAGTTTTAGAAAAGATAATAAGGAACAACGAGAACAACAACCAAAGGTCAGTTTTGGAACAAAGTTCAAGGGAGTTTTCTTAAAAGAGGTAAGTGTAAAAGAAGCAGATATAACTCCTTTTCTTGAAGATTTAAAATTATCACTTCTTCAATCAGATGTAAATTATGATGCTACCGAAAAAATACTTGAAAACATTAAGGTAGGCTTGGTTGGAAAGAAGATAACCTCAAAGCAGATAGACTCGCAAATAACCTCTGTTCTAAGAGAATCAATATTAAAAATACTTAAGAAAACCTCAACTATAGATTTAGTCTCTATGGCTAAAGAAAAAAAAGCAACTGGAGAACCATTTAAGATTCTTTTTATAGGTCCAAACGGAGCAGGTAAGACAACAACAATGGCAAAGCTAGCTAATTTATTTATAAAGAGCAATCTCACCGTAACTCTATCAGCAAGCGACACCTTTAGGGCCGCAGCGGTAGAGCAAACTGTAATACATGCAGAAAGATTAGGAATAGGTGTTATAAAAGGCAAGTATGGTGCAGATCCAGCAAGTGTAGCATTTGATGCCATAGCTCATGCAAAAGCACATCATATAAATGTTGTATTAATAGACAGCGCAGGAAGACAGGAAACCAATAAAAGTTTAATGGAAGAGGTCAAAAAAATAGTAAGAATAACAAAGCCAGATCTTAAAATATTTGTTGGAGAGAGTATAACCGGAAACTCTTTGTTAGGGCAGGTAATGGAGTTCAATACTGCCATAGGACTTGACGGAATAATACTAACAAAATTAGACTGTGATGCTAAAGGAGGAAATACATTATCAATACTTAGCGAGACTAATGTTCCTGTGCTATTTTTTGGAACCGGAGAAGGATATGATGATATACTTCCTTATAATCCTGAATATATAATAGAAAACATGGTAGCTTCGTAATTACGCTACATTACTTTACTATCTAAACTTTTTTAGATTTTTCATAGAATCATGAGTCATTTTTAGGATCTAATATTTTATCCAACAACTCTTTATTCAGTATCTTATGTTCTATGCATACTTGTTTTATGCTTTTTCCTTCTTTTAGTGCAATATTTGCTATCTTTGCAGCTTTTGCATAACCTATGTACTGATTCAATGCGGTAGCAAGCTCAAGATCCATCTCTAAATATCCTGAGATCTTCTCTTTGTTTGCCTTTATTCCTTTTACTGCAAAGCTTTCAAATGTTTTTATTGCATTGGAAAGTATTTTAATCGAGAATATTAGCTCATAAGATATCAAAGGGGTAAAGACATTTAGCTCTAGCTGTCCTCCAGCAACTGCATTAGATATTGAGGCTGAACTGCCCATAATTCTAAAACATACCATATTTAGCATCTCTAAAATACTAGGATTTATCTTACCTGGCATTATTGATGAACCTGGAAGTACTGCTGGCAGTATAATTTCACCCAGTCCAGCTCTTGGGCCTGATGTTAGTAATCTCATGTCATTACATATCTTACTTAAGGTAACGGCACATTCATTTAATGAATTAGAGAGCTCTAATTGCTCTTGTCTAAATGACATGTTTGTGAAGATATGTTCTGGATACTTGAAGTCAATACCGGTTATAGTTCTAAGCTCTTTTAGCACATATTTTTTATAAAGCGATCCTGTGTTTAAGCCAGTACCAACTGCAGTTCCAGTTAATGGTACATATAATAAAAATCTTTCAGCGTTTTGTAAAGATACAATACAGTTCTTAATTGATCCCGCGTAGGCATCAAATTCCTCCCCTAATTTCATAGGTACAGCATCTTGCAAATGAGTTCTGCCTATCTTTACTATTTTTGAGAACTCTCTTGCTTTTAATTCGAAAGTACTCATAAGTTTTTTAAGACTAGGTAAAAGTTCTTCATGTACCATTTTATAGCAGGTCATATTGACCGCTGTAGGATATGTATCGTTTGTGGATTGTGACATATTGACATGATCATTAGGGTGTACTTTTTTATAATCACCTTTTTTGCCACCTAAACTTTCTATTGCTATATTTGCTAATACCTCATTTACATTCATATTCAAACTTGTTCCTGCTCCAGATTGAAAAGGGTCAAGAATAAACTCATTGTCAAATTTGCCTAAAAGTACATTGTCGCATGCTTTTTGTATGGCTAAAGCTATAGTTTTATCTAATTTCTGAGCCTTCATGTTTGCTATTGCTGTTGCTTTTTTAAGTTTGACATAACTATAAACTAACTCCATATCTACTCTAAGTCCAGATATCTTGAAACAGTTGATCGTTCTTTGGGTTTCTGATCCATAATACGCATCTCCTAAAACCTCTACAAATCCTAAAGCATCCTTTTCTTTTCTAGTTCTCATTTTTTAACCTCATCTTCATTTTTATTTTTAATATTAATGTCAATATAGTTTTGTGCTGTAGCAAGCTTAAGCAACTGTATTGCAGAAGCAGGATCCACTCCTTTTGGACATGCCTTTGAACATGCACCTGCAAACTCGCATCCCCACAATCCAGTTAATTTATCTATTGCTGTAAGTCTTTCTTCTCCTTTTTCATCTCTTGAATCTTTGTAATATCTATATGCTTGAGATAATGCCTGGGGACCTATGAACTCTTTATTTGTATTTACTACTGGACAGGCATCCATACACAGACCACACATTATACAATAAGAGTAAGGCAAGAATTCATTTATTTCGCTTTGCGTTTGATCATAAAGCGACTTTGCCTTCATTTTTTCTTTATTATCCTTTCTGAAAAGTACAGGCTCAATCGCTTTGTGCTTATCAAAAAAATCATCAAACTCAGTTACAAGATCCTTAAGTATTGGGTGTCCTTCCATGGGTTCCACACTCACTACTCCATTCTTTGCTATCTCCATGAGGTTTGTTTCACATGCCAATGAAGGTTTTCCATTTATAACTACTCCACAAGAACCACAAATACCCATTCTACAACTATACCTTATGGCAATTGTAGGATCCTCTTTATGTTTAATATCTAACAAGGCGTCCAATACAGTTGTGAATCTATTTACATTTACTATATGACTTGTCTGTTGCAGCTGTTTTTTATCTGATTTAAATCTGCTAATTATTAATTTAATTCCATTTTTAGAATCAGGTTTATAATTATATTTAATTTTATTTTTCTCTAATTTCATAATCTTTGTAGTATTACTTCTAAATAATACCTCAACACTGCCTAATAAGGAGAAAACTATAAGGTCTAAAGCTATAAAAAATAAAAATATCTTATAAAATGCAGAATAAAACAATATGGAGATTAATGTGCTAAAGGTTAATATTGGCAATAAACCCATAGCCGCATAAAAAAATACAAAGTATCTTGATGCTCCCATTAAATCAAAACCTTAAGATATATTGCTAATACTACAAACCATGCTAAAACCACAATGTAACCTGTGGCTCTAAATACTTTAAAATAATTTTGGTTAATATTTGCAGAAACAATAAACGAGTTATTCATATCTCCTGAGGCCGTTCCATTGGTTAATGATATGGCAAAAACCTTTACAATAGAGTAAAGTTGAGGCGTAAATAATATTCCATCTATTATTATAAAAAATTCAGATATTTTAATCAACAATGCAGTATTGTATAAAAGTCCAAATATACATATAATACCGGTAAAAAATCCTAAAACTATAAGTATCCTATAAAATAGCATATGTACAAATGCTTCTTTATCAAAAGGAACAAGTCTTAAAATTCCAGACTGTTTACCTCTAAAATCTTCTGCTACCATATAAACACTAATAATACTTAATAATGCCTTTCCTCGGGCTTCCATTTTGTTATTTTAACATCCCTATATTTTATTTTAGTAGAGCTGCCTTCCTTAAACATGATTGTGTGCTTTAGCCAATCTTTATCATTTCTTTTCGTATATTCCTCGCTGGCATGTGCACCTCTGCTCTCCTTTCTATTCAAAGCTCCTAATCCAACTAAGCAGGAGAGTTCTATTTGATTCTTAAACTCTAAAACATCTCTTAAATTAGTATTATAAATATTTGACTTATCCTCTACCTTAATGTTTTCTGATTTCTTTTTTATCTCTAGTAACTTTTTAACTCCTTTTTTCATATCTTTTGTATTCTTATAAACATAAAAGTATAACTCCATGGTTTTTCTCATTTCTTCTTGTAACTGGTAAACTGAAAATTTACCATTTTTATTAATTAATGTTTCTATTCTATTTTCCTCAGCCTTAGCAACTTCTAACATGTATGTTTTATCTAATTTATCAACAGTATCTATAAATTTAGCTGCTTCTATTCCAACTATTCTTCCCCAAACTGCGCATTGGCTTAATGAGTTACTTCCTAATCTATTTGCACCATGGACACTTACACAACCACACTCTCCAACAGCAAACATTCCATTTATTTGCTTCCCATTTTTATCAAGAACCTTTCCGTCTATATCTGTATCTATTCCTCCCATGGTGAAGTGTGCTGCAGGTCTTATGGGTATTGGTTCTTCTTCAGGATTAAGGCCTATTGTTTTGATACAAATCTCTTTAATCATCGGCAGTTTTGTATTAATTATCTTTTTTCCTAAATGTCTAAGATCTAAGTATACATATTCCATATTGTTATCTTTATCGATTATTCCTCTTCCTTCCCGTATTTCAGTTATTATAGCTCTAGAGATTATATCCCTTGGAGCAAGTTCCATTTTGGAGCTAGCATAGTTTTTCATGAATCTCTCATTATTTTTATTTAATAAGTATCCCCCTTCTCCTCTTGCAGCTTCTGTTATTAATATACCATTAGGCACCAAGGCAGTAGGATGAAACTGTACAAATTCAATATCTTTCATAGCACATCCAGCATCATATGCTAAGGCTATTCCGTCTCCGGTGCTTGAATGTGCAGTTGTGGTAAATTGATATATTCTTGAAAATCCTCCTGTTGCAATTACACATGCTTTTCCAATGATTAACTTCATTTTTCCTTTATTCATATCTATCGCAAAAACTCCAAAGCCATTTTCTCCTCTTATTATTTTAGTAGCAAAATGCTCATGCATTATGTCTATTTGTTTTGTGGAAATCACCTGATCATAAAGTGCTCGCATCATGAAGAATCCTGTTTTATCAGCAGCGAATGCGGTCCTTGGAATGCTCATTCCTCCAAATGGTCTTTCAAGAACCTTTCCTTTTATATCTCTATTCCATGGAACGCCTAAATGTTCAAAAAATCTTATTTCTTTAGGTGCATTTTTTACTAAAATCTCAACCGCATCTTGATCTGCAAGGTAATCAGAACCTTTTATTGTATCATACGCGTGCAGTGATTCAGAATCAAGTTTATTTTCAGGATACAATACCCCAGAAATTCCTCCTTCTGCAGAAACCGAATGACTTCTCATTGCATGTAACTTTGAAATAATTGCGATCTTTAGGTTTTTATTTTGTTCTAATGCATGTATTGCAGTTGTAAAACCAGCTATTCCACTGCCTAAAACTACTAAATCATAATCAAATATTTCCATTATACCTATATTATCAATAAGCAATAAAGGTTAAAAATATAATGGTGTTATTGATATACATATATGTTGAATTAAATATCAATATCAAAAAGTGTTTTTATGATGGATGACGATACCTTTTTTAACTTCGAAGACGAAGTACTTAATACTCTTGCAACAAAACTTAGCGGTTTTCAAACAGAACATGATATAACTAGCATTATAGAGAAAACAGCAAAAATAATAGATCCTGAAATATCAAAGGAGGATGTAGCCAGATTACTTAAAGACGCAAACGACTTTTATCCAATCTCAAAATATATAGATAATGATACCGTTGAAGATGTAATGGTTAATAACACAAATAATATTTTTATTTATGATACGGAAAAGGGAGCGACAAAGGTTCCTGAAGTAATAAGCGATAAAAGGAAACTAGAGCGTCTTGTTAGAAAGTTTAAGATGTATGCTACTACTGTAGCTGCAAATAGAAATATCTACGACGTACACCTGCCTAATAAGTCAAGAGTCAATATAGTAGAATCTCCTCTTGGTGCCGATATAACCATAAGAAATTTTAAGACAAAAGCGTTAAGTATAATAGATTTAATAAATATCGGAGAAATGAGTTATAACATGGCAGGAAGATTTTGGCTATATGCTGAAGGCCTTAAAATCAGACCTGCAAACCTTCTTATAGCAGGAATGCCAGCCGCAGGAAAAACAACACTGCTTAATTCGATGTTTAGTTTTTTTAGGCCTGAGCAGAGAATAGTTACAATTGAGGATACTTACGAGTTAAATACCGAGACGCAAGAAAACTGTGTAAGGCTTGAAACCAGTACCGATATAAGCTTAGAAGAGCTTGTACAAAACGCACTT
>JAKACG010000041.1 GCA_021821605.1 Microcaldota archaeon
TCTGTATTTTGAAGTAACTGCAATTGAGATGTTATTTCTATTCCAACCTTTTCCATAAGATAATTTTTTGCATCTACTTGTGTTTTTATTGGTGTTTTTGCATCTGAAAACTGCTCGGCGTTACCGCTGATTCTTTGTGTCGTATTAAACATGCTTAACTCATATGTTTGATTGTTGAACTTAAACTTTGTTTTTGTTTTATCCGTGATTGAAATGTCTTTGAACTCTTTGCCCGTTGCTTCTTCGAGTGCCTTTATAAATAACAGTATATTTGAATCTGATTTAAAAAACTCAATTGGAATTGAATTTGAGTTTATTTTTTTTAACTGCATCCCTATCCCTTAACAGTAAAATTTTGATTTTTTTGATATATAAAGCTTCATTTTTAGCTTTTTAGTGTTATTTACTGCATAAATTATTGTGTTAATAATTACTTGAAAAGTCGTACCTTTATTATAGGTTTTTCCTTTATTTCTCTTAGAAGATAATACACCATAACGCTAAGCATTATCGTTATTACTCCTCCGGCAAGAGCCTCGGATGGAAAACCAAAAAAGAAGATAAATAATGAGAATGAAGCTATTATTGGAACATAAGGATAAAGGGGCGTTAAAAATAGTTTGGTTTTTTCTAACTTCATACTAGAGAGGATCATACGATGTTTATGGGTATTTTCAAGAGTTCGTATCTTTAATATTGCAAAGCTGTTTATTAAATAACTAAATACTGTCCCAAAGTTGCTTATAGCCGCTATTATGTAAATATTGCCCGCAAAAAGAAACGCAATGCCTAGAAGAATAGTAGTTATCAATGAGTTAGTTTCTGAACTCTTTTTATTTTTATCATGCTTTAGGAATTGAGGCAGTAATCCATCACGTGCCATTTGAAAAATAAGCATCTCACAACCAACAAGCATAGCAAGAGTTGCGCTAGCCGTTGCAACCATAGCAGCTAAATCTACAAGAACAGAAAGAGCTATAGGTGCCGCTCCGGCTTTAAGTGCTATTGAAAGAGGATCTCCGGATAATGCATATGCAGAGGTTGGTGCAAGCATTAACATAGCAACAGTAACACCGATATACAAAAAGGCGCTTATTAAAACAGAGAGCAGTATTGCCTTTGCTGCTGTCCTGCCTCCTCCTTTTATATATGGTGTTATACTGGCTATAGACTGAAAACCGGAGTATGCAAACATTGATAACACTCCTGCAGCAAATATACCAGACAGCCCACTTGAGAATAAACTACCTAAGTTCAAATTAACTGCCTTTCCTGCGTATATGCCAAATATTACAAAGATTATAAGTACCAATACCTTGAACGATACAAGAACCGTATCTGTTCTGGCTGCTTTTCTTACTCCTTTATGTGTTATATAACCTAAAATCAATATCAAAAGAACTGAAAATATTGGCGCAATAGATTGAGAAAGCCCAACAAATGATACAAAATATGAACCAAAACCAACGGCTATTGCTGCTATTGCTGCAACAAAAGAAAGTAGTCTTAGAATACCAGTTATAAAGCCCATTTCGCTTCCAAAGGCATTATAAGAAAATGAATATGCAGCGCCTACCTCTTTTGGCATTCTTGAGGATAGTTCTCCAGTTTCTAGAGCAACCAGAATAGCAACAAAACCAGTAAGAAGAAATGCTAGAATAGCGCCAGAGCCAGACAATGTTATTGCTACACCGCTTAGAACAAAGATTCCTGCGCCTATTATTGCACCTAAGCCTATAGCCGTTGCTCCAATTAGCCCTATTTTCTCCATAAACTCATTTACAAATAGGTATAAATATATTTAATTGTATAGGTAAGATATTGTAAGACTATGAATATTTTTAGTAATATTAGAAATATAGCGTAAAATAGTTTTATTTTAGCATAACTTGCTTGTATCTTTGTTTTGGGTAATATAACAATATCCTTATAAATATTCCTGACAAATATATAATCTAGCGTTTAAGTTTATTTCAGTACTGCTCTGAGTTTTTAACGCTGATATATTTAAATTATTGTGATTTAATGGCAAGGATGCATACAAAAAAACACGGTAAATCAAAATCAAGAAAACCGGTAGTAGAATTAGGAGTAGCTCCAGAAGGAGTTATCTCGAAAAAGGAGATAGAGACACAGATTTCAGAGTACATGAAGAAAGGGATTTCACCTAGATTAATAGGTCAAAATCTAAAGGATATACACAAGGTGCCTTATATTAAACAGGTTTTTGGAAAAAGACTTACAGTAGTTATGAATGAACAAGGTTACTCACCTGAGTTTCCACAGGATTTATTAGATCTTATGAAAAGGGCAGTAAATGTCAGAAAGCATTTGGTAGTTAACAAGCAAGATGTGCATAACAAAGTCAGATTGAATAGAATAGAGTCTAAGATTTGGAGACTTACAAAGTATTATAAAAAAGAGGGAGTAGTTTCACAAGATTGGAAGTACGATCCTGAAAAAGCTGCACTTATAGTAAAAGGATGAGTATATGGCAACAGGAAAAGGAATTGAGAATTGGAAAGCAAAAAAATGGGTTAATATATATTCACCAGAGATACTTGGAAACAACACCATTGGAGAGATGCCTGCAGACGAAGAAAAAGACGCAATGGGCAGGATGATTAAGGTAAGTATGTCATGGATAACTAATAATCCAATGCACTCCTTCATGGTAGTAGGATTAAAAGTAACAGAGGTAAATGGGAATGCAGCTCATACACAACTTAAGTATCTTGAGCAGACCTTCAGCTACTTACACTCTTTAGTAAGAAGACATGGAAGTACCATATACACAATAGATAAGTCATTAGATAAAAATGGTAAAACCGTAGTTATAAAACTTTTGCTAACCACAAACACAAGACTTACTACTAAGAAAAGAATGGCAATAAGAAAGGAGATATCTAACTTTTTAAAGGAGTATATAGTTGGCAATGAAAGCAGCGCTATTGTTAAGGATATAATAGATGGAAATCTACAAAAAGAAGGAGTTAATCGTGTCCATAAAATAGCAAATATAGCAAAACTCGATATAAAAAGACTTGAGCTCTAATTAGAATTTAACATTGTTTTTTTTTTGGTTTTTAGTTTTTAATTTTAAGTAGGATTAGCCTGCAGTTTAGTTTGATCTTTATATTTCTTTAACTTCTTTATATACAAAAATAATAAAGTTATGCATAACTAAGCTTTAGCTTCATTTCTCTTTGTTTTTGTTTCTTTGCTTTCTCTCGAGCCTTTAGAAGTAGTAGCTTCTTGTTCTCTTTATCTTCTGCTTTTATCTTTTCCTTTAGAAATTTCATTAATACTATTGCGTTATTATGGCGCATGTCACTTGCCGCATATACTAGAGTAATATCATCGCGCCTAGATTTATTAATCAAAACCTTAACATACTCATTAGCTTCAAGCTCTTTGCGATATTTTTTTTCAAATATAGCCCATTTTTTAGGATCATGAGAAAACCAATTCCTTAGTTCATTTGTAGGGGCTACATCTCTTATCCATGTATCTATGTTTGCAGTGCTTCTTCTTACTCCTCGTGGCCAGAGACGATCTACGAGTATACGTTTTCCGTCCATGATGCTTGCTTTTTCATATATTCTTTTTATACCAAGCAACACAAAATCACATATAAGAATAGGAGAGTATATTTAAATAATTATGCTAGGTAATATAAAATGGAGATATAATGTTCATTGATGAAATAGCTTATGTTTTATTTGCAATAGGTTTTGTTGGAGTTCTAACATTGTATATGACCATAAGTGTTTTTTATAATTACAGAAAAAATTTAAAGAAAAAAGAAAATATAGACATATATGGCATAATAAGCGGTGGGATACTACCGCTTGGAGCAGTAGGAATATATTTATTTATAATTTCACTAATAGGTCAGATTACTTGGCCATTACCAGGCAGCTATAATATATTATTTTTTGATCCTCTTATGTCTCTTTCTATAGTATTAATAGGATTTGCATGGTCAGTAAGAAGTAGAATAAAAATACATTATGTAGGATTATTTTCTCTTCTAGTAGGACTTATGACAATAGATTATGGCATCACAGGATATATGATTGGATTAACACAAAGTCCGCTAGCTTTTATGGGTCTTTTTGTTACTTTCGGAATTGTTGGAGTACTGGCATTTCCAGTTTCATTAATAATGGACAATCAACCTGGAAAGACATCTTCACATCCTAAACTATGGTTTTCTCTTGTGGCATTATTCTGGATATTTTTGATACTTGCTACAGTTATAGCATTTCTAGTTGCTGGATTATCCTTATATCCACACTTAAGCACTCCGCCATAAAGTTAAAGACAAAATCTAAAACAAAAGGTAAATGCAGTTCTTGTATAATTAGTTTTATATATAATTATAGATCTATTTCGCAATATCTAAAACTTTTAACAAAATGCTATAGCCATTAATTATTGAGATAAATGCATTTACGCTCATTACCCTGTTGCCTTTTATATGCACAGTTAAATTTTCAAGCATTACCTCATCTCCTCTACTAAGTTTTTGGATAAATATATGTCCATCCCTAACATATCCAGAGCCATCGAATATTCCAGCTATATAACTTCTTGCTTCATGTGTAGGAAGTTTAAAAAGTTTTGTTTGGTTTTCAGTTATTTGCTTAAGCTGCTTGTTTAATTTAGAATGATAAAAGAACACATGCCTTATGCTACCATCAACCTCTATAAGCAATTTATTTGGCTCTAATTTAAGCTCCTTTAGACAGATCTCTATGAAATGTTGTTCTATTGCGTCTATGCTTGTTTTTATGCCTACTGCACCGTTTTCTTCCTTAAATCTACTTTGTATACCTGCAAGATAGCATAATGTCGGTGTGAGTTTTATTTTCATGATTTCACAAATATTGTTAATTTAATATTGTAAACAATTTAGCATCTTAGGTATAAATATGTACCCATGTTGATTTTTAGTAAAGATTGATATTTTATATGATTTATAATTTACCATATTTTCTTAGTGCTCATATTTATATATCAGAAATTTCATAAATTATTATCAGCTGAGCATATGGCTGAAAAAGAAAAAACTACTCAAAGATTGCAACTTTTTAATGCTATAAAAGAAATTAAAAGAGAGGGGTATGTTGGAACTTATGATGCATTAATGTATGCACGCATATTAAACGACATAGATAGGATACCTAAGATAGTTGTAGATAAAATAAATAAAAGCATAATAGATTCGGGAATTGAATTGAGTTTTAGAGCTACAGAAGAAAATGTTTTTGGATTGGTACGTGGTATAAAAATATTGAATACAGAGCTATTAAGAGCATTAAAAGAAAAACATGAAAATAATGAAGATATATTTATTTACTTGAAAATAAAAAAAGAAAGATTAGATAAAGGTTGTATTTATAATTATATTTTGGACTTTGATCTTAATGATTATTATAATGAAAAGTATGGTGTTTATCCATCTTATGAACTGTTAAGTATTGCCGCAAGCAAATTATTTAAAAAAATGCAGGGCAAGGTACTGACTTCGAAAGATTTAGGAGTTAAAGCTGCATGGGAAGTCTTTGAAAGTTGTTACTTATTAACTACAGATGAAAAACTTTCGATAAATAAACTAATTAATGAGTTTGACTGGACAGAATCTATGTCTAAAGCTAATTTTTATGACATTAAGAACTTTATGAAAAAAACAGCCAGAAGTATTATATTGAACAAAGAAAATAAAAAGTTCAATAGAATTTTAATAGACGGCGTAGAAAATAATATAGACATAAGAAGAGAACTAGTAATAGATTATATTCAAGAAAAAGAGGTTATTAGCGGTGGCCTTCCTGGTTCTGTAGATACAATAAAAAAATGGATAGATATTGATCTTGAGTTCTTAGGAGATGAAACTTGTCTTGAGGTACAAAGATTGAAGTATCTGCTAAAAGTTCTAGAAGTAGATAATAATTTCTTTAAAAGATATATAGCTAATTAAAATTAAATCTTACTTCTTTTAAACATTATATTTTAAATCTTATTTTAAATAATTTCAAAATTAGATTAAAAATGTAGAATGGATGTAGTCTTGAGTAATAGTGCGAGGTCGCAACAATTCTGACGCACACTAAAATAGTTTTAGGGAAACAATTTTTAAAAAAATGTTTCGAGGTGATCTATCCGCAGGTTCCCCTACGGATACCTTGTTATACCTTAGCCCCCCTCACGAGACCTTAGTTCGACAGTGTCTATTACGATACTGCGTCACTAAGACCCCACTTGGATGACTTGGTAGGCGGTGTGTGCAAGGAGCGGGGACTTATTCACCGCTCGATGATGACAAGCGATTACTAGGGATTCCAACTTCATGAGGGTGAGTTTCAACCCTCAATCCGAACTTAGATTGGTTTTAGGGGATTGGCTCCTCATTTCTGAGTGGCAGCCCAT
>JAKACG010000042.1 GCA_021821605.1 Microcaldota archaeon
TACTTTATTATTTTTTCCTTTTCTAGTTTTTTAATCCTAAAATGAACTGTTGACAGAGGGGAGTTTAACTTCTTTGAAAGACTTGTGTATTTTATTATACCAGAATCTATATTAGTTATTAGATCCTCATCAAACTCGTCCATGATTGAGTTTGGATAAAAAAAGATATAAAGCTTATGCTTTGTTTCGTTTTATGTTGATGTTTTATTCATTTAGAGGACAAGATGAATTTTGTATACTGAAAATATTAATTTGTTGTATTTTATACAATGTGATATATTAAAGATTATAAAAAAATTATAAAAAATACATAAATATAAGATAAAAGTATTTAAAGCACCTAACACAATACTAAAACAATTATTTCTATGTCTGGAAAGGCAAGGGAAATGATTTAGGGGGTTGGGTGCCCAAAAGGTTATCCTTTTGGGCTTATACTTAAGCGTAGGAAATTTATAAAATAGCTATGCTTTGGTGGGGAAGATGAATAGAAATATAAAAAAGGTTAGAATAAGAAATAACTGCTCTGGCTACTCTTTGTTTTTTATAAAACCAAAGCATGTTTATGACATACATGAATCAGCTACCGAACTTATGCAGATGAAAAACGTAAAGGAGGTATTGGTTACTAGTGGGAGATATGGTTTTGTAGTTAAGTGCCCTTCAGAACTTGAAAGAGAACGAGAGGTAAGCAGCTATATTAAAAGAAGATATGGCAAGGCTTCAAAACTCGAGTGCCATTACCAATACATCAGATAAGTAGAGGCTATTTAATTGCTAGGCTATTTAAGTTTGGAGATTAACAAAGAGTAATTTCCTATTCTTTTAGAGTATTTAGTTAGCTTCTTCTTTTTGCTTTTGAGAACTCTTTGCATTAAAGAGATCTCTCCTTTTCTTAAGAACTTGAAAACTCCGCGATTTTTTTTATGGAGCTCAGTAGCTACTTCATTAAGAAGCTGCTCCTCCTTGCTTGATTTTTTAGTGTACTTGCTTAGACTTTTCTCTATGCCAGATATTAGTGACTCGTGATACTTTTTGATTGTTTTGAGATCTCTTGCTTTTGAGGTAAGACCTATTAATATTATATCGGTTATATCTGATGTGAAGATATGCTGATATCCAACGGCAAGTTTCTCTATGAACATAAGATAGCTTCTTAGCTCAGGAACAGACATATGCTTTGCATTACCTATTATATTTTGCATGCATATTGCTTCGTAATCAAGATTTTTAAGAAGAACCTCCATCTTAGCCGCGTGCTCGTCAAGAAGTTGGATAGTTGCAACTGAACTTGGTTCTGCTTTCTGATCCAGTAATTTTCCCCTCCAGCTTTCTTTTATCACTTTGCGCATTATGTCGGTTTCAAAAGAACCGCCGTGAGGCTGAGCAATGCCCTTTTCTTTAAACTGTACACCATCTGAAGTACTCATTTTTGCACCGGGGGTTATAGTGATATGAAACTTGGTTTTTCTGTATTTTTATCAAGTTTGAAAAATCCTACTCTTTCAAACTGTATAGTCTCGCCTTCTTCTAAACTTTCAACATAGCTCTCTACATATCCTTCTTTTATTGACAAACTGTTTTTGTTAAATAGCTCGTTGTTTAGCAAAGTTCCGACCTCGTATATGTTACATGAAATGAAGTTTCCTTCATTTACCCATTGAACTCTAGGCGCGATAGATGAAGAGCTTTCTATATACCTTGCGGTTATCCCATTTTTATTTATGCTCTCTATTTTTATATCAATCGCATCCTTTAGTCTCAAATCGCCATCCTTTATTAAGTTAGTTGCATCATACGTATTTATAAAGAATATGTTACTTAGCATGTAGATCCTGTAACCTAAATCTGAGCTTGGATGCAGTTTTAATTTTACACTTTTCTTTTCTTCAGGTATTCCATTTACAGTCACTTTTAATGGTTTTTCGACGTAAAATAATCTTTTTGATTTAATGTCTATTAATTTTTTATTTTCGCTTAGAAGCATATTTATGTCAACTGTACTCTCAGACTTGCTCATTCCAAAACGCATGGAAAATTCTTTTATTGCCATAGGCAATATGCCTCTTCGTCTAAGTCCTGAAATCGTAACAAGTCTTGGATCGTCATAGCCCCAAAGTAGTCCTTGTTTAATGAGCTCATTTATTTTTCTTTTAGAGGTCAAATTGTCCTTTATTTCAAGACGTGAAATACTATGTATTCTTGGTTTTCGCATATTTAATGAATCTAATATGTAAAAATAAAGTTCATCAAGCAGCTCGAACTCTTTGCTTCTTATAACATCTGTAACACCTTTTATCGAGTCTACAATTGGAGTGTTGAGCGCATAAGTAGGCCATACGGTGTACTTTGTACCTTGACGATAATGCTCCTTTGTCTTTATTCTAAAAAGAGTAGGATCACGCATTGCGGTATTAAGAGCTTTTAAATCATTATTTAACCTTATTATAATGTCATTTTCTACTGTGTTATTTAACATTGCTCTCCAAAGCTCCATATTTTCATGTATCTGTTGTTTTTTGTGTTTGCAGCCTATGCCAGATACCCTGCTTTTTTTAACCTCATCTGGAGAGCAAGAGCATGCATATGCTTTGTTCTGTGAAATTAATTTTTCTGCCTGAGCGTATATAAACTCTATATTATCGCTAGCGTAGTATTCCATATCATACTCTATTCCAAGCCACTCTAGGTCATATTTAATTGCATCAACAAATTCCTGGCGCTCGGTGTCAGGGTTTGTGTCATCGAAGTATAATGCAAATTTACCATCATATATTTTTGAAAACTCCTTTTCAGTAAATGAGACCTTAGCATGTCCAATTTGCATATAGCCATTAGGCTCTGGAGGAAAACGTGTCATGAAATTTCCGACAATTGCACCTTCCAAAAAAAAGTGTGGCTTTGCTGTTCTCTCAAAACGTTCTTTTTCTTCTGATTTAAAGGCCTCGGAAAAACTCTCTGCCTCAGATATTATTTCCTCTTTACTCATAAGATTTACTTCGGTTACCTCCTTTTCTATATACTCAGATAGTACCTTTATATTTTGTTTAAGCTCTGGATGTTTAGATAAAACTTTATTCAATGCGCTTTCTTTTCTAGCCTTTCCATAATCGATTGCGTTTTTAATAATTATCTTTCTAATTTCCTCTTGTTGTTTTTCATTGAACATTTATACACCTTTGTGAGTAACACTAAGCTGGTATACAGTTCCATTTGAGTATACCAATGCGGCTACGGTCACAGGCACAAACAATGAATTAGAAGGTACTGTAACATTAAGATATATTGTTCTTGTTGTGCTAGGTATAGATATTGGAACCTTTTGTAGAGAGGTCCCACTTTTTACCGTGAAGTTAACATAGGAAGGAATAAGCAACTGCGCAGTGGCATTGAAGTTAAGACACGATCTTTCATTAACCTTAATATTTTTTGAGAAAAAGTTATACAGTGAAATTGGAGCAAAGCTTCCTAAATCAATATAGAACTGTCTTTGTGATTGATAAAATGTAGAGACCGAGTTGTTTGATTCGAGAGTTGTCAGTATAGAGGTTATATTTGATGCGGTTGCATTATATAAAGTTAAATTTTTGCATGTTATATATATGTTTGCAGTTCCGGTGTAGTTTTCTATTAAAGCATTTGTTACTGATGTTAAATATATAGTCTGGGCAGAGGGGGAGCTTGCCGTGGTATTTGTATTTTTGCTGCTTGGCGTATTGTTTAGATTTGCAAATACAGCGTATGAAGAAATGAACAGAACGCCTATGAAAAGGGAGAATATTACTTCGAGCTTTTTTTTGTTTTCCATTTTATCACACAAACATTTTAATAATAAACCTATATAATATATAAGTTAAATTAAAAGGCTTTCGAAACATATTTGTTTTGCATTGTTTTTATATATTACGCTTAAGTTGATTTTATGGCTTTTAGAGATGGAGAATTTGTAAAGATAGAGTATAGTATATGGAGAGGTTCTGACAACTTGCTTGTTATGACTACAGAGAAGAAGCTTGCTGAAGAAAACAAGATATACGATAAGGAGTTTAAGTATGAACCTAGGCTTGTTATAATAGGAAAGGACAACATGATAAAAGGTGTTGTCAAGGCATTAAAGGAGATGAATGTAGGAGAAAAGAAAAAGATAGAGATAGCACCAGAGGATGCTTTTGGAGAGAAAATGCAGGAACTTATAAAGGTTCTTCCGGTTTCTGATTTTAGGAAGAGAGATATGGATCCAATTCCTGGAATGCAGGTCGAGATAGATGGGGCAATAGCCATGATAAGAAGCGTGAACTCAGGCAGAGTTATGATAGATGCAAATCATCCACTTGCCGGAGAAAAAATCTCCTGTGAAGTAAAGGTTCTTGAAAAAATAGACAGCGCCAATGAAAAAGCAAAGATAATTCTTGAACAGTATGGTTTAACTCCTGAAAAGATAAATACTAAAGATAAAACATTATCTATCACCTTTAATTCTTCTGTAACAAAAGATGGCAAGTACTTTGTAGATAAGTCTTCTGCAATAGATGTCATACTTGGAAACATCAATGATTTCGAGAAGGTAATTGTTGAAGAAGAGTACAAAAAACAAGAAGGTAAAAAAGATAAAGAACAGTAAAACAAATAACATACAATTTTATTATCGGTATGCTTCGGTGGATTAATGTTGCCAAAGCAATATTCTTTTTATTATTAGTTGCTTTTTTATTTAATATTTATTTATAGTTTATTTATATTTACTTAGTAACTTAGTTACAAGAAAAAATACAACTTAAAAACAATAGATATTTACACATGCAGTAAAGGTATGAATTAGCATTAATCGTTTATGTTTAATGCATAGGTTCCATTTACAGTAAAGCCTAATTTTTTTGCTAGCTCTGACTTTTCAGCATTTAATATAACTATGTAGCCATTCCACTTACTGGTAAGATTGCTCTGATTGCAAATAGGGCATTTCTCTCCTTGAGAGATTATAATCTTGCAGTTTCGACACGCTTTTTCCATAGAATCACTTCTTTGCTGCCTGAGGTTTGGCGTGTTGTGATTTGCCTTTTGTTTCTTTGACCTTTTTATCTTTTGAACCAGAGTCCTTTAACCATTCATACTTTCCAAGACCATCTGGCCTCATTGTAAGAGCTATTTTAGTATCTTTTATATTGTTCTTTAAGCTTATGGTTGAAACCTTAGCGTACACTATATCGCCTTTTTTAAGGCTTTTTCCTGTATTCCTTGAAACAAATGAACCTGATTTTCTATCGTAATTTATGAAGTCGTTTGTTATTTGTGACATATGCACAAGACCATCTATTGGACCAAGTCTTACAAAACAGCCAAAATCTACAAGCTCTGATACCTCTCCTGTAACAACCTCGCCAACCTCAAGATTAAATGAAAGTATATCAAACGATACGTTGTGATGTGTTGATGGATCTCCTGGAAGTATAAAGCCATCACTTATTTCACGCACATCAAAAAGAGCCAGAATTATGCCTAACTGTTTGTCTATTGTTCGCTCATATCTTGCACGCAGTATTGACATTGCAGCTTTTGATATATCCTCGCCGAAGCGGCTTGGAGGTATGCTTATTGTATCTTTTATAGTATGTACATAATACAAAATCTCACCTAAGGGTTGAAAATTCAATTAGTATTGAGCAGTAAATTAATTTAAGCTTATCGTTATCTTAGAGTTCCTGTTTTTGTAACGCTTAATGTGCGTATTCCCATATCTCTTAGCTTTTTTTTAAGTTTTATATCATTTGTGCACACTATATATTTTTTCCTTTTAGACAGTTCAAATATCCATTTATCAACGTAAATATTTGATTCTTCTACTCTTATTTTATGTTTTTTTATAGAGTTTATGGCTACAACGGCAAACGGCTTTAGCTTAGTTTTAGATGCTGCAAACTTCTCAAGCTCTAATATTACACCCTTTGATATTATTGGATAGTACTCGTTAGCGCTTTCTATCTCATCTAGGATATCACTGCCATTTGCCAGTGAGAAAAGTATTGAACTGGTGTCTATTATTAACTCTTCTTTTTCCATGCAATCTTCTTTTCTATGCAAAAATATTTATAACAGGATATATTAAAAAGCTATTGGCTTGTTTGTTTTGGCGCTATTATGGAACTCGATATGTATGCAGAGGAATTGATTCAAAGCTATGAACACCCTTTACATAAAGGTATTATAGAAAATCCGACTTTAGAAAGGCATGAAGAAAATATATCATGCGGAGACAAAATAACCGTTTATATGAAATTAGAAAATGATAAGGTAGTTGATATAAAATTCAACGGATTAGGATGCGTAATATCAATGGGCTCTGCTGATATATTAATTGAGGAACTAAAAGG
>JAKACG010000043.1 GCA_021821605.1 Microcaldota archaeon
GTTGTGGAAATGGCATGAACAGTTCATGCGGATGTGGTAGTGAAAACTGCAAAGGTAAAGAATGCAACTGTGGAAACGAATAAAAATCCATAGTAATATATCCCACAATAGTATAGAAGGCCATTTTGTTAATTTCTTTTTTTGCTATGCACCTGCCACTATGGCAGGTACAATAAATTATTTGTTTTGATATAAAACCGAAGTATATGATAGTCTTAATAAAGATTAGTTGTCATAATATCGTTGTGATTTTATGGCAAGTGCAACTTCCAAACGCAGCTCTCTTGTAGCTTCAGATAATATGGGGACTAAAAATGGTCCTCCGGTTAATGATACTGACAATCCAACGCAAAAAACCAATAAGAAAACAGTTTTATACATAATAATAGCGCTTGCGTTTGTAATAGTATTAGTATATTTATTAACTTCTTTTTATGGCTCAGCGCCTAGTGTAGCTACAATAGGCACAACATCAGGAACACCAATATACTTAAGTTATTTCCAAGGAGAGTCGTTAATAGGAAACATTACGAGTTATTCAACATCTGACCTTTTCAATGCTACAAGTCCAATAAATATAACGTTTATTGAAAGTGTTACACCATATGCAGCAGATAATATTACCGAAGGTTGGAGCACTATATTGCAAAACAATAATGCAGCAAGAAATGCAACGCTTGAGTTTTTTGTTATGAAAACATATAATACCTCAAGACTTTCTAGAAATATTACTGAAGAGTTAAATCAATTTTTTATTTCGCCTCCGCAAAGCTTTAGTAATTCGTACAATGGATTGAATTATACATATGATGGCTTTAGCAACTCAACAATAAACATACAGGTCGTAATAGGCTGGAAAGGTAATTATACCACATTAAGCATACTTAGCTCTAACCCAACCTTTAATGTTAGTAAAACGTTACTGATTGGATTAACGGCCAACGATACCCCTTAAGTAAAGGTAGTTTTTAGAAAGTAAAACTTGTAGTTATGTACTACTTAAAATGCTGCTTGGTAATAGCAGTTTTTATGTGATGCCCTCAGACTCATAAAAGGGTGTGGTTTCCTTTATGTTGATTGAACTGGAAGAAATATTCTCTAGTTATAATGTCGAACTACTTTGAGTACATTTTAGCATGATTTTTGTAAAGGATAATAGCTTCACCAAGGAGGAGCCCAGCGGTAAGTGCAAGAAGTATATCTGAGATAAAAAGAATAGGAATTGTTTGTTCATAAATTAGAATTTTGCTTAGATTAATTGTTGAAGAGCTAAGAGCTGGATTATAATAAAGATCTATTAAAATTCTTACTACAAATCCAGCAAGCCACAGTATAGTGATTTCATTTGATCGTTTGTACATAATCTTTCCATTCTTCTCAAACATATCTGATCTCTTTCCGAGAATGAGGCCTATTAATGTTCCTAAGAGTATAGCTACAATCAAAAGTAAGTCTTGTTCCAAACTGAGTATGAAAAGAAAGGCTATGCTTATCAGGATGTATAATATTGGACGTAAAAATATGCCTCTTACCGAATAGACAGAGCCTTTTCTTTTTCTAAGAAAAACTCTTGCTATAAAAAATATTATAATAAGAGGAATAATTAAAAAATCATAATTTAATGAAGCCATACTTATCCCTAATTAATAGAAGCCATAGTTAGATATGACCTTCTCTAAATCATCAGCAAAACTTATTAAGAAAGTATCCTATCCAATGCAGGATAGCTCTCTATCATGTTCTCGCTCTTAAGCTGCTGGTATATTCCATACATTATTCCAGAGGTTAGAAGAATTCCCATTCCATTACCCATTGCTCCGGTAAGGCTCGCAAAAGCTGCAAGTAAACCTACAGCAATACTACCAAGAACCGTTATAGTAGGCAGATACTTTTGAAGAACATTCTCGGTCATTCTAGGATCACGCCTAAAGCCAGGTATTTGCCAACCTACATCCTGTAACTGTCCTGCAACATGTTTAGGGCTTTGGCCTGTCATCTCGACCCAGAACTTACCAAAAATTATACAAAGTCCTACAAGTATAAACATATATATTAAAAAGTGTATCCACTCTGGAATTAACAGTGGTGCCCCGCCCCAAGGAGGATATAATGGAGAGGTCTGCGTAGCGAGTATGTAAAAGTAGTTACCGTAACCGCCTACCCCATTGTACTTTGTAGAGTACGGCAGAAAACTTAGAGGCTGCATTAAATACACAAGGCCTCCGCTAAGGACCTCACCTCCGGTACCTGCGGTAGAAGATTGATTAGTATAATATGCAAAGAAATGTACTAAACTGGTGCCGGCTCCGCTATACGTAGCTGTTATACGCAGCCATACCCCTAGACTTACAGTTAACGAAGTAGCGAGTATTACAGGAAGCACGCTAACGTAAAGGAACGGAAGTGGAAGACGACCGCCTACACCACGGAACTGGCTGAACACTAAAGGTAACTCAAGTTTCATATCCAGTACATAGATACTTATTAAAAATATTATTATTGCAAAGAATAAAGGTCCAAAATCAAGTATGGCTTGCGGTATGGCCGTAGCGCCTCCTGTGATTATAGAGGTTTGAGCTTCTGGTATTAATATTGACGCGGTACCAGCAACAATTGCATAAGCGACTCCCCCTGCAATGAATAAGTTTATTCCAGAGGTAATTCCATACTTGACCATTATTTCATCAAGATATATTATTATTATTGCGCTTATGGCTAACTGTGCAACCACAATCCAGAAGAAGGCAGGGCTAGTAAGAGAGATGGTTGTTGAAGTGAAAATAGTAGCCTCAATTATTGCTATTACCATTGCTGCTATTTTTTGTATGCCCTGGAATCTGCTTTTTTGATCAGGATTATTAAGATCTATATTTAAAGCGCCAGTACCTTGGAGCATCTGAAGTATTATGCTTGAAAGAACTATTGGACCTATACCGACAGTTACCAAGGTGCCTATCCTTGCTGCAAATATTATATTTATTACTTGAAAGATTGAGCTGTTTAATGAAGAAGTATTAACTCCAAAAGCAGGTATGCTAAACATAGTAAAGTATATACCCATAATAATTGCTGTCCATTTAAGCTTGTCTTTAAACGAAAGAGGATGTGTTGGTTTTTTAATTGATGGTATAAGTTTAAGCAGACCGTCTAGGGACTCTATCTTCATTCATGCACCAAAGATTAATGTATAAGATTTATTTTAAGTATATAAACGTTATCTTTATTAATAGTTATGCTTGCTTCAACGTTCTTGTTAGTTACACTTTTTATAAAGCCGGTGAATAAATTTGAGGTGATAGAGACATACTCTTTTATAGAGTTGTATTTGTTATATTGAAGCTGCATCTCTATAATTTTTCTTTTCTGAGTTTTTAGTTTTGGTGCAGATACCCCCAAATAACTTGCCATCTTCCTTAAGTTTTCCTCCAGATTCTTTAAAGATGAACTCTTTGATAGCTCAATTCCTGAAAGATAGAGGATCTTTGAAAGACCTGATGTTATGTTTTTTGATTCTAATATTGGAGTTATAGATAGCATATGATAAGGAAGATTTATTGATGAATTATTTCCATCTGAAATAGATCTTGATATTAATGAAGGAGAGATGCATTTGTTTTCTTTGAAGAAATTAGGCTCTCCAGAACCATATGATGCGTTGAACTGACACTCTGATGAACCATTAGCAACACATCTAGATTCTATAACATCTATATTTTTATCTAGGTAAGCAGACAAATAACCTGCAATAATTCCTGACTCATAGAAATGGATATTCAAAGCGTAGCTAACGCTGTTTGTATTTGGCTTTGAATGAATTATAGAAAGCTCACCGTAAGGATAATATAGAGCCTTTCTCATTCCTCCAACTTCAATAAAACGTAGAAGAGCATCTACATCACCAAACATAGAGTATATGCTTTTGCCTATAGAGTATCCATGTTTATACGATATTTTTCTCATTGAAGGAGTAAGATTAGAAAGTATTGTATTAAGAGATATAGGATTTTCAGTGTTTGTATTTTTTTCTGCAAGAACCTCAGATATCATATATTCTTCTAAATCGGAAAACTCTTTTTTTGTATTTGTACTTTTATTTTTTATTGCTGATTTTTTGATTTTAGTTTTTTTCTCCGTAGATTTTTTGGCGTTATTAATAATTTTAGCATGTCTTTTAGGTTTGAAGCTTTGTTTTTGACTGATTTTTTTATTTTGGTTTTTTGCTCTTCGCATTTTTTTACCTGCATGAATGTTTTATATATTTACAATATATCTAACAATTGAAAAGAATATTAATCATTAAGGTTGATAGGATATCATGCAGGGAGTATTTGGGCTTGTACTAAACTTGATAATAGACACCTCTTATTCATGGATTAGGATGTTTTTAGCACTCGGAATTTCAGTAGTTATCGCTTTTGCAATAGGCATTTATATGGCTTTGTCAAGAACCGCAGAACGATACTTGATGCCTATAATCGATATTCTGCAAACCGTTCCAATACTTGCTTTTTTCCCTTTTGCCATATACATAATTGTCGGATTACTTCCTGGAGTAATAGGAATAAATCTTGCCGTTATATTCTTGATAATAACAAGCATGTTGTGGAACATAATATTTGGTGTTTATGAATCTATAAAAACATTGCCTGAAGAGTTTAATGAGCTTTCTAAACTCTATAATATGGGATTTTTACAGAAAATAAAAAAAATATTTATACCTGCAAGCCTGCCAAGAGTTGTAGAACAATCAATGCTTTCTTGGTCTATTGGCCTGTTTTATCTAGTAAGTAGTGAAATTTTTTCAACAGGTAATGCCGAGTATAGCGTCAAGCACGGGATAGGTGTTGCCGTTACAGAGCTTGCGGCTTCTGGAAACACTTATGGCTACATAATAGCACTGATTATTTTTTTGATTTTTGTAATAGCCACAAGATTTCTATTTTTTGGACCTTTAGAAAGTTATGTAAATAAGCACAGAAAAGGCAAACCCGAAAAAAGTAGTTTCTTTAAAGAAATGAAATTAAGAAGCATACGAAGATATGAAAGATATGCTAAGAAGGAAGAAAGAGTACTGATAAGGGCACTTTCAAAAATAAAGTTTGGAATGCATAAAGAACAAAAGGCTAAAATTTCAAAGAGCAGCAGAATGCATATGATTTTTTACGCTTCTTTTGCAGTACTTCTTATTTTTATTTTGCTTTTTGTTACAGGACTTTTAAACTCTGAGATAATGATTCTCGAGGAGCTTGCAGCATCGATATTAAGAGTCTGGGTTGCATTTATTGCGGTTTCTATTGTTTCTATATTAATCTCAGTATATATAATATTCATGGCAAAAAACGAGTCAAGATACATTACTCTTTTCCAGATACTTGCAGCTATACCTGCAACTATACTGCTTCCAGAGCTTGTGAACTTATTTGGCAATGGGACATATGGCCCGGAGATTGTTGCTTTTCTTATTTTCTTCCTTAGCGGAGTATGGTACATGATATTTAGCATGATTGGAGCCGGAAAAACTTTGCAGAGTAATGTTTTTGAGGTTAAAAGAATATTTGGAGTTAAGGGAATAAACTCATGGAAAAAGATATATGTCATGGCTCTGCTTCCTGGAATAATAACAGGAGGTATAACAGCTATCGCAGCAGAGTGGAACGCCAGTATTTTGGCAGAGTCGTTCGGGAGCACGCATGTAACATACGGAATAGGAAGATTTCTTGATATTACTTTATCAAATGGTAACATTCTTTTGATGGGAATCGCATTAATAAATTTAGTTGTGATGATAATTATAATAAATAAGGTGCTTTGGAAAAGA
>JAKACG010000003.1 GCA_021821605.1 Microcaldota archaeon
GAGCTTAACAAATTACTTAAAAATAAAACCAATAAATAATGATGATAATATGGAATATAAAATTATAGGAAACTCTATGCAGGCATTAAATATAAAACTTGATGAAGGAGAGATGATATACTCCGACTCAGGAAAGCTTCTCAGTAAAAGCTCTAACATAGTTATGTCGCCTAAACTTTTTGGAGGTGTAATAAGCGCAATAGAAAGAAAGATGACAGGAGCCACTGCTATGCTTACAGAATTCAAAGCTGTAGATAGTTCAGGCAGCATATCGGTATCAGGAGTAATGCCAGGGAAGATAAAAGAAATAAGTCTTGATGAAGGGGAGGAGTTCATAGCTGAAAAGTATGCGTTTATAGCTGCTCAAGAGAGCGTAAAGTTTACAATACAAACTGTAGGGATAGGAGCTGCGTTCTTTGGAGGCACTGGATTAATACTGCAAAAATTTGTAGGTCCGGGAAGTGTATTCATACATGTAACAGGAGATATACTTGAGTATGATCTCGATGGAACATTGCCATTAGAGGTAGATCCAGGACATATTGCAGGATTTGATGCAACATTAAGCTATAAAATAAGATTTGTAGATAACATCAAAACCGCTATGTTTGGAGGTGTAGGGCTTTTTCTAGCTACCTTCACAGGAAAAGGAAGGGTAATACTGCACAGTGTATCTAGATATAAATTGTCATCGGAAATATTCAAAGAAGGAGAGGAGGAAAGTAAGAAAAAGTAAAATAGTAAAAATTTTGATGTGGGATTTTGGAAGGCACAGTATATAAAAATAAATACTTCTCTATAGAAGAAAAATCGTTTAATGGTAAAGATGGAGGTACGTCAATATATAATTATATGAAAGTTGGCCTAACAGTTTCTATACTCCCAGTACTAAATGATAAAAAGATAATACTTGAGAGGCAGTTTAGGCATGCACTAGGAAAGTATATCTATGAAATACCTGCAGGACATGGAGAAACAGGTGAGGATCCAAAAACCGCAGCTGCTAGAGAACTTGAAGAAGAAACTGGATATAAAGCAGGTAGAGTAAGATTTATGTTTAAAGCATTTGTTTCACCAGGTTTTAGCACCGAGCTACTACATTATTTTGTTGCCGATAATCTTCAGAAAACAAAAACAAATTTAGATAAGGATGAGGACATAGAGATCTTTGAGGTAAGTTTTGAAAAGGCTCTGGATATGATAAAAAATAATGAGATAGAAAGCGCGATGAGCATAAACTCCATATTATTTTATCTTAAGTTCTTTGAAAACAACAAATAAAATAATCTTTTTAAAAAGAAATTTGCCAATTAGAAAGATTTTTATATATTAAGATTGTTGATTTGTTGATAATATGATAATAGATGGCATCAATATAGCATTGCAAAGTCTTCCGGTTTATGTAGGATCCAACTCAACTACATATCTTAACGCAGCTACCATCTACACTGAAAATACAATAACTGTAATTCTGACCCTTCTTACAATACTTGCAATATCAATACAGGTGGCAAGAGGATATTTTCTCAGGGTTCTTAAAAAGTTTACACTTAGGGTAGCAGCAGATATTTGGTGGCTCATTTATGTATTATTAAGAGATGCAAGCATCTTTCTTGTGGTATTTTTAGGCTTCATGCTCTTTTATCCTGGGATATATCAAGACTTTCCTATAGCAGTACCATTTATGCCATTGGCAGTTGATTTCTTTGCCATAGCGTTAGTTATAATGCTAATAAAAGATACTGATGAGGACATTAAGTACAATAATATACTAACAATCTTAGTAGGAATAGGAACCTTCCTTTACATTTTTGGAACTATTTTTATTACAGAAAGCGCAACGCAGCTTGCTATATTGCCTCCAACTGTTTCTAACTCAGTAAGCAATATATGGGGTTTCATGAATACATACTTCAACTCTGTTAACAACCCTGCCTTGTCTATATACTCATTTTATGTGTGCTTTGGAATATTAGTAATTGCAGGTATAGTTGCATTAAAGTATGGATTAGAGTTCGGAGTTCCTAGAAGTAGCATAATAACAAATCCGAATCCAATAATAAAACAAACTGATCAGCCACAGAAACCTCCGGAACAGCCAACGCAGGCGCAAAAGCCTTCTGCGCCTAAGCAGTAGCTGAGTTTATGCCATTCAAATACACCTTTGATAAGAACGTATGTATACAGTGTGGCATATGTGGAGATGTATGTCCGGTAAACGCACTTGACTTTACAAGAGCGGTACATAAAAATCCAGAGGACTCTAAAACAAAGATTGAGAAAGAAGAAGACATGACAGAGTTCCCTATACAGGTAGATAAATGTATAGGATGCATGATCTGCCCTGAAGAATGCCCTGTTTCTTGCATAACCATACTTAAAGCTGATAAAGAACCAGTATATGCTGAAAGGCAAGGACCTATGCTAACAGAAGAGCCAGTAAAGGATGAGTTTGCGCTTTCCAAGTATACAAAACTAAGGCCTACAAGAATAAAAACAAAAGATCCATGGGGCAAGGTGTATATTTACAAACCTAGAAGAAGAAAGTCACAGACAGGAACTTGGGAAAATATGAAGTAAGTAGAGAATAGATTACTATTCAAATGTATCTTTAGGATAAGGTTTTGAAAGTAGGCATGCGTATGAGTTTCCATATATCTTTACATTGACCCTCTCTCCAAGCTTTAGTTCTTTTCCAGTTACCGCTATAGGCCTATAAAATATATCTCTGCCAGAGAAAAAGCCGTTGTTGTTTTCAGTTATGAGAACCTCTTCTTCCTCGCCTATTAATTTAGAGTACTCCTTTGTCTGCATTGCCCTAACCGTCCTTGAAAGCAGTGTACTTCTTTCCTTAATTTCATTTTGAGATAGCTGTTTTAATCTTGATGCTGGTGCATGCGCTCTTTGCCAGAACTTTGAGATATTGGTTATTGTTGGCTTAAGCTCAAGAAGCAACGCTTTTGTTTCAATAAACTCATTTTTAGATTCAGAAGGATATCCAACTATTATATCTGTTGTTATGCTTATGCCTTTTATTTTTTTTCTTAACTCTTTGAAATACTCGCGTACTTCATCTACAGTATACTTTCTCTTCATGCTCTTAAGAACAGAATCACTTCCCGATTGTATAGGAAGATGTATAAATTTGAAGAGCTTAGGACTTTTATATGCTAGTATAAGCTCGTCAAGATACTTATGCAAATGCTCGGGATTAAGCATACCTATTCGCATTATGAACTCACCTGGAAGCTCAGATGCTTGTGAAACCAACTCGGCAATATTTGTTTTCCTATCTGCACCATAAGCTCCAACATCTTGAGAGGTTAGCTCTATTTCTTTAGAGCCCGATTTAACCGAAAGCTCTATCGCCTTTAAAATTACATTTGTATCAAAACTTTTAAGTGGACCCCTTGCAAACTTTGTTTCACAAAATGAGCAATTGCTCAAACAACCTTCACTTATGGGTACTCTTGATATTACCAAACCGGCAGGTTTCAATAATGAAGGCTTCTCTGATGAGTTTGCCGTAATAGAAGTTGGATTTAATATATTGTATATGTTCACAATTTCCTTTGTATTCAATATTTTTGCATGAGGAACTGCCTTTTTTATTATGTCAGGACTTGCACTTGCAAGGCAGCCTGTGACTATTAATTTATCCTTTATTTGAGTTAAATGTTCAAGCCTGTCTATTATTTTTTGTTCTGTTGGCTTTTTTACAGTGCATGTGTTTATTATTATATGATCATATTTCCCTATATTTTTATAATTCGTTTTGCCTCTCTCTACAACATACCCTTTTTCTGTAAGTATAGATTCCATGACGTCGCTATCTGCTTGGTTCAGGGTACAGCCATAAGTTTCTATAAAAATACGTTCCATTAACAACACTAATATAAGGTTAAGATAAGCATTGTATGCTATTTATATATTTTGTTGGTATAATATATTAAAATATACTAAAAAGTATAGTGATTTAATGCTTTGTGAAAGATGTAATAAAGAGATACATAAATTTGTGACGTGCACATACTGCAGCAGAAAAATATGCAACAGTTGTATGAAAAGTTCCAAGAGGGTTACAAAAACTGAAAAGGCCTTCATATGCAAAGATTGCTGGAGCAACATAAAAAAACGTACTAAATATAAATCTGCAATTGGAGATAGTTAGTATTTAAAAGCGAACGTTTAAATATTTCAAAAGGATAAAGATATCTATGAAATATTATACATTTTTTTCTATACCAATAGTAATAGCACTTTTTATACAGATACTTCCATTTACACATAACAGCGGGTTTTATGCTCCTTCTGGAGGCTATATAAATCATGTAAATGTCAGCAACACAATAGTTTCTAATTCAAACACTACAAACAATACAGCTAATGCAATGGAAATACAAAATGCAAAAGGATTTTTATCTAATTTTTTAGGCAGTAGCTACTATAATAAATATATCAATTACAGTTCTTCAACAGTAATTAACAAAACAGCATATATATACTTCAATTATAAGGTACCTTATAGAAATGGGAGTACAACAGAGATGGTCTATGGAGGTTCTGTCCCTCTAGAGAGGATACTAAATATAGTAGTAGGAATATCGACTAAAAATAACAGCGTACTTTATTATCAACTGCCAATAAAACCTTATTTTATAAATATAACTAAAACTCAGGCTATAAATAAAACATCAAGTTATGGATTTTCAAATAGCACTGCAGACATAGAAGGTATTTATTCTATAAATAAAACAGATAACAATTCTGAAGCATTAACAATAAAGAATAACAGTAACAGCTATCCGTCAAAGTATTATATAGTTTGGGCAGTGAAGGATGGTATTCCCCTATATTCAAACGCCACAACAACAAAAAATTACTACTCAAAGCTATATAAGGGAATTTATCTCGATGCAGAAAACGGAAGCATACTTGGAGAGTTCATATATAATCCAGCAATATTAACAACATTAAATTCAAACAATACAATAGGATACTCGGGTTCATTTAATTTATTTGTCTTAAAAAATACCACTAAGACAAACAGTAACAGTACACAAGTAGTATCTAATAACTCAACGATAAAGATACAGTTCTCCCCTAACTTCAAGTTAATTATAATTATTATGTTTATAGCTGTACTGATTGTTATAATAGCATATGTCCTATTTAGATACTTAATGCACGGAGTATAGAAATAGAGCTCATAACTTTATTATCTGAAGAACTAAAATCTCTCCATCTACATCGAAGTCCTTAGATTGTAAAGAGTCTTGGTTTGATAGTGAAGGCTCCATTTTTCTTGCGTTTATGTAATGTAAGACCTGTTCCTTATTTGATAGTATAGCATCTGATAGTTCCTTTGAGGCTTTGAAGTATATATCAACAACATCAGGTTTCTTTAGGTGCATCTCTTTTCTTAAAAGTTGAACCCTTCTTTCAAACTCCCTAATTAAAGCTTCTTCGCGTAGTTTTTTATCTATCTCTTTATCAACATAAACAAGACCGTATTTGAATGGAACTCCATTTTCTTTTTGAGCTTTTTCTATAATGGTAAAGTGATTTGAGTTTATATCAAATACACCTTCAGTGGTATGCAATGAATAAGTACCATTTTTAGAGATTGATGAGATTAATTCATTTGAATCTATTGAACGAATAGCTTGCGAAATTACATTGCTTTTATCTTTAAAGTCTGGCCCTATAGTTGAGAAGTTTGGTTTTATCTCCCTACCCATAGACTCTACTTTTTTAATTTCTAGAGTTTTTATATTTGTATATTCTGTTATAAGATTATAGAACTTTGAAATCGAGGTTGTAAGTTCTTCGGAGGTGGTTTCTATAGTAGCTTTTGAAAGAGGCCATCTTAATTTTATTCCCAAACGTTCCCTGCTGTTAAGTATTGCGGTTATTACCTCATTAGATACTGAAAACTCATTCTCTAAAGAGGCATCTATCATCTTTTTATTTGTTTTTGGCCAACTTATAAGAAAGATACTTTCTGAATTTTTAGCGTACTCCTTATAATTTTTAAGATATAGATACTCCGAAGTAAATGGAGTAAAAGGTGCCATCATTAAGATTAAATTATATAATATATAATTAAGCAAATCCAATGCCGCTCTCGCCTCTTTTTTATCTCCATAGATTATTCTTTTTTTAAGTAGCTTTAAGTAAAGTCTGCTTAGATCATTTAGAGAAAAGTCTGATAGTAAAGAATTTGCGGTTTGAACATCGTATCTCTCCAAAGCTTCTGAAACAAGCTGCATTGTTGTTGAAAGCCTTGATAGTATCCATTTATCTGAAACCTCAGTTATATTTTTCATATTGGGCTTTTTAATTTTTGAAGCAGAGTACTCAATAGCTAAAAAGTACTCGTTCATAAGATTAAACATGTTATAAATGGTGCTTATTTTTTTCTCTGACTCACGTATCTCATCTTTTTTGAACTGAATGTCTAGCCATTGCGTATGGCTTGAACACCATAACCTGTAGCTGTCTGCGCTTGTTATCTTTAAAAGCTCATCTATTGAGATGTAATTACCAAGGCTTTTGTGCATCTCCCTCCCATCTTCCGCAAGAAGCATACCGTCTATTATTACGTTTTTGAAAGGAGCCTTTCCATAAAGTATTACACCTATCTTTAAAAGAGTTGAGAACCACCCTCTAAGCTGATCCTTGCCCTCTAATATAAAATCAGCAGGGAATAAGTTGTTGAACTCTGCATCAGAGAGGCTTGCCTTAAATGCTATACCAGAATCAAACCAAACATCAAATACGTCAGTAACTCTTGTACTCTCACCTGCGCATTTTTCACATTTTATTTTTATTGTATCTATGTATGGCCTATGAAGATTTGTTATATTAGAGGCAATAGAGCTATCTACGCTTAGTGAGATTAATTCTTCCTTTGAGCCTATTACTTTTATAGCGTTGCAGCTATCGCATTGCCATATAGGTATTGGAATTCCCCAGTACCTTTGCCTAGCTATACTCCAATCTGGTGAGTTTGACAAAACATCTTCCATCCATTGCTTGCCTTCGGCAGGATGCCAAGCTACTTTTTTATTTTCGCTTATAAGCTTATTTTTAATCTTTTGTATATTCAAGAACCATTGAGTAGTAACTAAGAAAAGAAGCTTTTCCTTGCACCTCCAACAATGGGGATAGCTATGCTTAATCTTTGTTGTTGCAAGAAGAAGATCCTTTCTCTTGAGCTCCTCTAATATAGCAATATTTGCATCTAATGGAACGGATAACCCAAAAAAAGTACCTGCGTCAGAATTATACTTCCCATTAAGATCAACGGTTGAAAATATAGGCAAAGAGTTAGCCTTGCCTAAAGCATAATCTTCAACACCATGACCAGGAGCTATATGAACAATACCACTACCTTCAGAAGATGATACAAGCTCCTGCGCCATAAGTACTTTATGAAACTTCCTAAGCTCTTCTTGTTTTTTTATTTTTTCTTCAAGAGGATTTATATAAAAAATACCTTCTAGTTCACTGCCAAAAAACTCAGATTCTATAACTGCGTTTTCATCAATAAGATCAAGTATATAATCCAGTCTTGATTTCATTAATATTAATGATTTTTCTCCTATCCTTAACTTAACATATCTCTCCTTTGGATTTACTGCCACCGAGATATTTGAAGGAAGTGTCCATGGCGTAGTTGTCCAAATAAGAAGATAGGTATTATCAGTAATATCAATTCTTGGCTTTGAATCTTTTTTGTTAACCTTAAACTCCACAAATAAGGAAGTATCACTCTCATCGGAGTACTCTATCTCTAAAGTTCCTTGTGCTAGAACTGTACCACAATGCGTACAGTAGAGCATTGGCTTTGAACCGGAGTAAAGAAAACCTTTTTCATTTGCGGTTTTAAGGATATTCCATGCGCGTTCAATAAAAGAGTCTTTATATGCTAAATAAGGATTTTCAAAATCAAGCGATGAACCAAATCTTACAAAATCCTTTGTCATATTAGGAATTAGTGAGTTTGCATATTCGGTGCAGTACTTGATAAAATTATCTATGCCTATCTTGAGCTCTATTTCTTTTTTTGAGTTTAGGCCTAATGTCTTTTCAACCTTATTTTCTATTGGTAAACCGTGTACGTCATAACCTGCCCTGTCATGAACATCATATGAACACATACGCCTATATCTGACCAGGATATCTTTTATAGACTTAACCCATATTTGACCAGGATGAAGATTTCCACTAGCGTAAGGAGGTCCGTCTAAGAAGTAAAACGCTTTATTACCTTTATTTGCTTCTCTAAGTTTTTTATTTATGTCTTTATCTATCCAGTAATGAAGGACTTCTTCCTCATTTTTTATAAAATCAAACATCGTCTCACGTAAAAATATATTACTGTATTATAGATTAATATTATTAAATGTTTTGAGCTAATATTAATGTGGTTTTTAAGATGAGAAGCGCTGATGCTACAACGATCTTTAGGGTTTTGCTTGTATTCTTTTCTATTTATCTGATAATACTTAAGATTAATGCAATTTTAATAATCTTAATCCTTGCAATAGCCTTTCTTCTTGATGGCATAGATGGATATCTTGCAATAAGGGAAGAAAGCAAAGGAGATATAAGTATTAAAGAGTACCTTCTTGCAGTAATTGGAAATCCTAAAGATAAAAAAAGAATCAAGGCAATAAAAGAAAGTATTTCAAAAGCACACCCATATGGACCAAGAATGGATGTTGCTGGAGACAGAGCTGTTGAGTATTCATTATGGGTAGTTTTTATATATCTGAATATTCTTCCATTATTTATACTTCTAATAATCATATTCAGGCACTCTTTTGTAGATGCAATAATGGGTGCAAAAGGAACGTCCAATAAAATGAAGACCAAGCTTGCAAAGGTAGTTTATTCTTCCAGCATAGGACGAGGAGGAGTGAATATAGTAAAGTTCGTAACATTTTCTTATTTAATATTGGTTTATGTTTCAGGATATCCAATTATTTATGGCTATATTTTAACAGGAATACTTGTTGGTTATATACTATTAAGAGGAATCGCCGAGGTTAATGAAGCTTTTTCAAAATAAGTAGATTTTCATGGAAAAACCCAAGATTAGTGTAATAGTTCCTGCAAAAAATGAAGAACGGTACATAATGAATGTTTTTGAAGGATTAAAAATTCAGAGCTTTAAAGAGTTCGAAATCATAATTGTAGACGGTGGCAGTTCTGACAAAACAGTAAGTATAGCTAAAAAGTATGGAAAGGTTATAATTGATAAAAGAAAGGGGATAGGAACCGCAAGAAACACAGGGGTAAAGCACGCACAGGGAGAGATATTGGTATTTTTAGATGCAGATACTAAACCATCTAAAGAGTTGCTAAGAACATATTATAAAGCAATAAATAATGGAGTAGTTGCAGCAACAGGACCAATACTGCCTCTAGAAAAAACAAACCTTAGAACAAGAATCGGCTTCAAGTTTGTATCTATACTCTTTGTAAGGGTTGCAATAGCTATAGGAATCCCAACAATAGTTGGTTCTAACTTTGCAGCTGAAAAAAAAGCTTTTGTTAAGATAAATGGCTTTGATGAGAAGTTAATGACTTATGAGGACTGGGATCTTTCAAAAAGGATTAACAAATTAGGCAAAATAAAATTTATGAACGATGCAGTAGTATATACAAGCATAAGAAGGGTTAAAAAATGGGGCATGTTTGGTTTCTTTTCTTACCATGTAGGAAATATGATAAGATACAACTTATTAAAAAAGCCAAAGGAATATTACGAAGAAATAAGGTAGTAGATATAAATTTTCTAGTTGTTCTCTAATTATATATGAATTTTTTAGTTGTTATTTAGTTGTTAATTTAGAAATAATAAAATGCAATCACAAGAATGGAATTGATGCTATAGTATTAACAAGAATATGCGCTACTATAGATGGATATAGCGACTTTGTCTTTTTCAAAGCATAACCTGAGAGTATACCAAATATTAGAGCTGCACTAAGAAGAGTTAGAAAAGATAATGAATTTATAGAACCGGCATAACCCGAGTGCAACAATGCAAATATAACTGCGCTGGGTATTATGCCTATGCGCTTTACAAAAAGACCCCTGAAAGTAATCTCTTCTATAATTGGGGCTATAACAGATACAAAAATATAAAACCATACAGGAGGAGGTGCCGGAGCATTTTGATAAACTACGGTAGAGTTCCCAGTTATATTGGAATTTGTTACAACACTTAATGAAGAAATAAATAATTCAAATAGTATAATTGTCAAAAATATAGCAATACCCATAAGCAGGTTCTTTGTTGAGATACCATTCTTTGATAGAAAAAGCTCCTTTGAAAAGCCAGATCTCATTTTTTTGATAAAGATAAGATACGAAAAAACAGAGAATAAGAATGAAAGTTCTATTGCAACACTACCTAAAACTTCGGTGTTATTGAAAATGTTTAATATTAAAATATATGATGCAGCAACGTTGGTTATAAAATAGAAAAAAAGAAATAGCCCTAGAAAGATTATAGTATTAAGCACGTTTTTAAGAGTAAAGATATTTTCTTTAATATTATTATAATTATTACTGGAAGTTATACTTTTTTTTATTTGTTTTTTTGCTTTCTTTGAATTTGAAACGTTAACTAGAGACTTTCTTTTCTGAGTTTTTTTGCGTTTATTGTTAGACGCTATTTAATCACTTTTTGAGTTCGGTATAATGACACTTGCCGCAAGCGTACCTGTTTTGGTGTACAGCCATTCTTACTCCGCATTTAGGGCAGAACTTCTCTGCAGGCTTATACGCAACTCTTTTTTTCTTTGATGCTTTTTCTGTTTTTTCTGCCATAATATCATCTTAAATTAAAGATTAATTAACTTATTTTTTAGTTTCTTCTTTTTTATTTTCTGCTGGAGCCTTTTGTTCTTTTGATTCAGAGCCGCTCTTCTTTTCTGCTCTTTCAAATCTTTTCATGTCTTCTACCTTATTATAACTATTAACCACTATTACGCTTTCTTGAACTCCATACTGCTGATTTATACCTACTATTACAGTTGCTTCAGGTTTTAAGCTGAGCATCTTGCATATCTCCTGTTTTATCTCCTCTCTTCCAGGAGTCTTTCCTTTATAATATGCGGTAAAGGATAGTTCCTTCCTTTTAAGAAGCTTGTTTTCTATTTGATTATTCAATTTTATCTCTAAATTTTCCATTTACACACTCCCTGTTATTCTTGATATCGCTCTCTTTTCTCCATACTCCATTACTTCAACCTCAGAACCTGGCTTTATGCCATTTGACATATCTTCTGGTATTTGGATCTCATATGTTTCGTAAGTTTCAAGATTCATTAATTGAGCAGTATTGCCAGATATTGAAACTACCTGCGCCTTTTTCTTGCTTATAATTGGTATCTCAGCATCTCCGCTGCTTGGTTTTAAAAGAGTTTTTTTGCTACCGTCAAATATACCTATTCCGGTTACTCGCATCTTAGCGGCTCCGTGTTTTCCAGGAGCAGATGTCTCTACATCGACCACCCTACATGGAACGCCGTCTATTAGCATAAACTTTCCTGGCTTAATATCTTTCATTGAAGCGTATGTTATTTCTTCGCTCATTTTATCACTGTACAAATTTTAATATTAATTTAAACATTAAAGTAATTAGCTTTGCGTTTAATTTTAACAAATACAGTAATAATTAAATACAAAAATATTTAAACCCTCTTAAATACCACACCATAAAAGGATATTATAAAGGTAACAATGTTATTTTTATGAATTTTGAGCTTACTCTTTGCTTTCAGAACTCCAGTCTAATTTTTCATTAGTACCAAGGTCCTCTTTTTCAGAGCTATAATACTTTGGAGTTTTTGATATATTTATTGGTGCGTCATCATCCAAGCTGCTCTCTTTCATCTGGCCTTTTTTAGAGTCAGAAGTATTAGACCAATAATCATTATTTTTTGCAGTTGGTGTTGATGGTGCAGTGGTTTTTGAGCCTGAATCTGAGTTATTTGAACCTGTATTGTTATTGTTTTTAGAACCGTACATAAAATCATAGTCCTCAGATCTTCTCTTATAAATAGTATATACCAGTGCTATAGCAATTATACCTATTATTATGCCTAAATACAAAGGAGGTATAGGTATAGATATATTAAATAATGAAAACTGACCTGATGTAGGTTTTTTTGGAGATACCAAGATAGATATGTTTCTTGAACACTGTTCAGGTATTGAAGTAAGATCGCAAACGTTAACTGAGTAATTCCCAGCTAACATATAACGAGTATTAAATGAGACATTTCCTATTCCTGTTGCTATTATATTTCCATTAACTTGCATTGCCAACTTATCGGTAGGATAATTAGAGTAAGCAGAAATTATGTGTGATGCGCCAGATGATTGATTTAAATAAGTGTCAGAAGAGTTATCAAAGTATATACTTAATGAAGGTATTCCACCTGAAGGACTGGTTACATTTTGTACAGTTGGTTTTTGGTATGGTACTACAGTTTTTATCTGGGAACCACAAATTGAAAGCGTTGAGTATAAAGGATTGGTACCATAAATGCCAAGTAATTTTAAATAATATGAATAATTTGTAGCTGTGCCCAAAAATTCTGTCTGATTTTTACCTAAATAATATGATGTTCCATCAACACTTATCTGTGCACCGTTGTTTGTTAGTAGTGTTTCAGAAATTAAGAAACTATTTCCGTATATAGTATTAGTAGTAGAGTAACCTTGAGATATATTTATTATATTACAAATAGGATTTATAAGTTGTTTATAAGGAAGTATATCTGTCCCTGATAATGATTGTGATTGATTTATAACAGTAATATAGATTAGATTAGATTTTGCAAAATTGACTGATGATGCCTTTTGGTCATATGCAATAACATAATACTCAAAATGACCAGGAGTAAACATTGAATTGAGTTGTAAGGTATTTGAGGTAGCGCCCGTTACTATTATACCTGTTCCTGACGTATAATTGTACCATTTATATGTAAAGTTGCCAGAGCCTCCAGATGCTACTGCAGATAACATTTCAGGATAACCAGGATATATAGAAACAGTATATGGATATGCAGTAACTGATATTGGAGAACCAACTATAGTTAAAGATGACACTGAAGATGAAACACGCCCATTAGAATCTATTACAGTTGCTTGTACGCTTCCATTTTCAGCTGCAATTAAATTACAGTACGAATTTCTGCAGTTAAGGGTTGTTTGATTACCATTAGTAGATATAAAGTTCCAATCATATGTGTAAGGTGGCGTTCCACTGGTCGTAGAAACTGTAAAAGTTATGTTTTGTCCAAAATCAGCAGTTTCGTAGTTTGGAGATATATAACTAGTAAAGAAGGTTGGATTTTCTATATATACGTAATTTGTTACATATGCAAAATTATTGTATTGATCTATTACCTTCAAGGTTATGTTATCATAACCTAATGTACTTTGGTTGCCTTCTAATGTAAATAAATTTGAATTTCTCCCTACTGGTTTCCCATTTAAAGACCATTCATATGTGTACGGAGCATTCCCACCAGAAACCATTGCAGATACAGTTTCATTTGCACCTATAGACAATACAGATTGAGGAAAACTTAATGAAGCGGATAAACCTTGAAATAATTTAAATGATGATGCACCGGAATATGATAAAAATAACAGCATCATAAATGACGTATATACAAATATTTGCTTGTTTTTAAAGTTCATTTTTCCACCGTAAATGAAGTATTAAAATCCTCAAGTACAATGTAAAATTTGAATTTTTTGATATAAATACCTTTGTAATCACATCCCATATAATAGAGGTAAAGTATAAAGAATAATAACCACAGTAAGAATAAGAATATATTAAATATTAAAATCATTTTGGTATTCTGATGTCAAAGCTGTTCGTAAAGAAAAGCATGATAAGAAGCAGTATAGACGAGTTTGATAGAATAACTATGAATCCTAATTTTTCCCCTGATGAGAAATTTAATAGATTGAACCATTCTGTTCAAAGCAATATATATTTAGCAAGGCACGTGGTTGATGTAGCCCATAAATTAATCAAAATTAGGAGTATAGAAAATCTACAGACACTAATTCACGTAGCTATGTATGATAAGGTAGCTGCACAGAATGCTTCGGAAAATAAGCTTATTCTTAGAATTGAAGATGCCACTTGGTCTTCTGTTGCCCATGCTATTGCAGAGTATAGATGTAATGAATTCACAGTAAGAAAGATGATTAGAAATGAAGACATAGCTTCTCTTTCAGATATTAATGGGAACTCAGTAGCCCATATTGCCGCATGTAATGGTAATATAGCTATGGAACTATTAAGGGATAAACCACTTATAATATACTATGAAAATAAAAAGGGTATTAGCGTACTTGAAACTGCTCAAAGAGCATTAAGGTATCAACATATATTAGATGAAGACTTAGATATCATGAGAAGCTATGGAAGTAATGTTATGAGACTACAGCTAATTAGAGAACGACTTAAGTATGTAGCGTTAAAGGAGATATTAAGGTAACATCATAATTAATCTAATACTTTAACGATATTTGTATAAGCTTATGAATGTCTACTATAGTACCTGAATCACATAGGCTTTTTACCTCTTTTAATACTTTTTCTAATTTAATGTCATCTATAATTACATTATTTTCTAATAATACTAGTTTTATAGCATGTTTACCAGAATGTTTACCTATTATAAAAGATCTTTCTCTGCCGAAATTTCTAGGATGTACTGGTTCGTATGTTAACGGATTATTTATAATTCCATGAGTATGTATTCCAGATTCATGAGAAAACGAATTCTTACCAACTATTGCTTTGTTAGGCTGTATCTTCATACCGTATGTTTGTGATACAGATTCAGAAATCTCATATATTTTTTCTGTTTTAACTGAGGTGTAGTAACGATTTGATGGTTCTAGAAAACCTAATATACCAACAATCTCTTCAAGGGCTGCATTTCCTGAGCGTTCTCCAACACCGTTTATTGTTACATGCGCACATGAAGCTCCAGACTCTATTGCAGCAAGAGTATTAGAAATCGCTAAGCCAAAATCATTATGGCAATGCACACTTATAGGAAGAGCTACAACACCATATATTGTTTTTATTAGCTTAGAGATTGAGTCTGGTGTAGATATGCCAACAGTATCAGGTACATTTATCCTATCGGCTCCGGCAGTTTTTGCAGCAAGATATGCTTTAGTGAGGTATGATATTTCAGTTCTTGTAGCATCTTCTGCTGAAAACTCAACAGATAATCCTAATTTTTTAGCATATGAAACCGAAGTACTTATACGACTTAATGCCTCTTCCCTGCTGATTTTAAGTTTATTTTTTAGGTGTAGATCAGATGTAGCTATAAATATATGTACCGTTTCTACTCCACACTCTTTTACAGCTACTATGTCTTCCTTATTTGCACGGGCAAGAGCGCATAACTCAGCTTTTATTCCTAGACTAGTTATTTTTTTAATAGCTTGAGTTTCCCCTTCAGAAACCTTAGGGAACCCCACTTCGATTGTATCTACACCTATTGCATCTATTTTTTTTGCTATCTCTATCTTTGCATTAGGAGTTAATGAAACTCCTGGACTTTGCTCTCCATCTCTTAGTGTAGTATCAAAAATCCTTATTTTTCTTCTTTGTTCCATATTTTCACCATATTAGTAGTAAAAGATAAATCTTTGTTAAAAAATAAATAAAGTGCCGAAGCTAAAGTGTTTTTGTTTGTTAAAAATAAGAATAAATAAGAATATCTTTTAATAGATTTACAAGGGTAGGTACCCCTCTTTTATGCTGCAATCTAAAGCTATAGGGGATGATAACTTAATTTTAGTTGAAAGTATGTTTTGCATAAGAATAATTTAAAATAAATGATTATAAATCTTTTGTACGAAATTTGTAAATTTAAGATAGCAAAGCCATATCAAACGAAAGAAGTAAATAATTAACAGGAATATATATTATGTTGATTTTATGCCAATAAAAATAAGTGAGTTTAAAGGACACCCAATAGTAAGTCTGCTTAAGGATGAGAATGATGCTAGACCATTTACGTTTGGCCTTACAAAAGCAAGACTGATTATTGAAAACATAGATGCGATTAAAGAGTTTGTAGAAAAAAATACAAAGTAAGCACAGTATTTTTAGCATATACGTACTCAGAGTAAAGAGTATTACAAATTATAAGTTTTTTACTTAAAATTATTGATATTTTTTTAGTACTGCCATGCGCTCTTCAAATTCCTTTTTAGATATATCACCGTTAGCATACCTTCTTTTGAGTATAGAGATTTCATCTGACCCAAAATTATGCCTGCGGCGCCTGCCCATATTAGGATATGAACAGCTAAAGAACCAGCTAATACACCAATAAATCACAAATATGAATATTATGAAGCCAAATAAATTCCAGAAAAAGCTCCAGCTAATTGAAAAAATATTTGAAAAATTTGAAGAACTATAAAATATCAAAATAAATATAACTATACCCAAAAATATTGGAAGTATTGGAGGAATATAGAAATTTTTTCTTTTTGAACAACTACAATTGCAATTAACTCCGCATTTACAGTCATCACTACAGTCACATTTGTCTTTTTTCTCGTTTGGCATGTTGTTCATCATTAATACTTAACAATGGAGATTTAATAAGGGTATAGGTAAATTAACAAATAGTAGGATTTTGAAATTGTTGATAAACAATTTTTCCATTTTTCCTTTTCCATTATGACAAGAGATTCATCTTATTTGTCTAAGATTTAGTTTGCCGTCAATATGTAGAGTATTATGCGCGTATGTTAATTTTTTTGTTGTGAATCTTGTCGTGATGGTCTTATTTTGGGATAAGACAAAAAGAGTTCAGAAACATAGTAATTTATATCAGAAATTAAAATACTTATTGATAGCATGCCTAATAAAATCTTAAAAGAAAATTCTATTAATTTTTCACATTATGCTGGTGCTTTGGCAATATGTTTACGTACCTCGACTAACAATATTTTAAAGCAAGTTCCAGAAAGACCTGTGGAACTTGGAGGTAAAAGAAGAGTTTTTGATCTTAACGTATTTGTTTTTGAAAGTTTGCGCACTATTTTAAATAAAAGAGAGTATAAACAAGAAAGTTATACCGCAATGGAAACGTTCAGTAAATATATAACAAGAATAGATGATATCATGGATGTTCCAAAACATCCAAAAATGTCTGAATGGAATACAAGTTATAAAATAGATCCAAAGGCAATGAGAATAGTGTCTCTATTTGTAAAACATACAAAATCAATGGTCAATGAAAGGATTATAACTCAAGAGCAGGCAAAAGAGATATTCAAAGCTGTAGAACAATACAGAAAACAAGCGCGCAAAGCAGTAAAAGATTTTGAAGAGCTTACTAATCCTAATATTAAGGAAATATTATCGATAAAACATATAACAACAGGAGGCATGGGTGCCATATTGGCAGACGTATTTTGTATGTGTGAGGGTATTAGTGAAAATCAAAGAAAAATTATTAGAGAAGCATTCTCTAACGCATTCATGGCAACACAGATAGCAGATGATATAAATGATTTGAAAAATGATATAGATAATGGAGTTCCAAATATAGCAGCCGCATTAATAAGACAATGTCACAATGATGAAATTGATGTTTTAAATGTTGAAAAGATGAGTATTAAAACATTCAGAAAATTAGCCCCAAAATCTTATTCTGATCTGATGCAAATCGGAGATAACTACATATCAAGGATACCTAATAAACCATATGGATTAGGTGTTTTAAAGGCAGTGCCGTCAATATTTTATAAATTAATAAATTTGACCTCACGTGGAAGTTAAAATTAATATGCTCCGACTGGGATTTGGACCCAGGTTTAAGCCGTGAGAGGGCTTCGTCCTTGACCGGGCTAGACGATCGGAGCCTAAAAAGTATTTAGATATTTGTTAATAATTATATATAAGCTTTGCTTGTGATTGTATGCTAACAGATAAGTATGTCCCTAACACTATAAATAATATTATTGGAAATAGCGAAGCTATATCAAAACTTTTTGAGTTCGCTCAGGCAGTCCATGCAAACGCAAAACCTAGACCAATAATGATATTTGGACCTACCGGCACTGGAAAAACCTCAGCTGCACACGCATTAGCTTATGGAAATGGATTTGAACTTTTAGAACTTAACGCTAGCGATTATAGGGATGTTACTACTCTTGAAAAGGTCTTACTACCTGCTAGCAGAAGCAAAGGATTATTTAATAAAAATATATTGATACTCCTTGATGAGATAGATGAACTATCTAAAAAATTAGACGCTGGTGCTGAAAAAATAATCAGAGAACTGATAAAATCATCAAAACAGCCAGTAATATTTACTGCTACTGATTTTTGGGATAAGGATATAAATTACCTTAGAATGTCTGTTGATAAGGTAGAGTTTAAGAAGGTGCCACCTAAAGAGATAGAAAAACTATTGGATAAAATAATTACTGAGGAAAAAGTATCTGTTAAAAAAGAGGTTATAGAAGAGATAGCAAGAAGAAGCGATGGAGATGTAAGAGGTGCAATAAACGATCTTGAGGCCATGATAGGCGCTAAAGACGAGCTTCTTGAAAATTTAGGCATGCGTGATAGAAAAACAGAGATATTCGGAGTTTTGGATAAGATATTTTTATCTGGTAATTTTGATATGGCAAGAAATTCAATGACAAAAAGCGATGTAGATATAGGAATGCTGATAAACTGGATAGATGAAAATATAACAAAAAGATACCCTATGAAAAAAGATGTAGAAGAGGCGTACTCCAATCTTTCTTTAGCAAGTAGATTTTATGAAAAAGCTTCAAGGACTAATCATTACGAGTATTTTAGATATGCAAGTGTATTTGCCTCTTCTGGTATTGCCTTATCAAATAAAGGAAGAACCACAATGCTAAAACAGTACTCTTTTCCATCGAATATAAGGTATATGAGCAGTACAAAAGGAGATAGGATAAACTTAAATAGCATAGCTGAAAGATTATCTCCCATCTTACATACAAATAAGAAAAAAATAATAGGTAGCTACCTACCAATACTAAAAATAGCTATAGAAAACTCTATAAAAAAATACGGAAAAGAGGAAACTCTTAATACAGTTGCCTTCTCAATGGGAATTTTTGAAGATGATGTAGAGATATTATTAGGTAAAAAACTTTAAATGTTATAAAAGCTCTATTTCAAATCCAATAGAGGGTTCCTCTATTCCAAAGTTACTAAGAACAATAGGATGTAGCTCGCCCATTATTCCTAATTCTATGCCATCAATTATTATAGCTGCGCATCTGCCATCTATAAAACTTTTATGCGAAGTCTCTTTTATACTAAAGGAGAATCCCGAAACTGAAAGTATTGATTCAACTATACTTTTTATATCATTAAAATTTGATACGGAGTTAGTGCATATTCCAGCTAGATGATATGACTCAATAGGTTTGTTATCATAAATTTTAAAAACCATATCAAGTTCAAAAACTTTCTGTGGCATCTTATCGTGTTTTGATATAGAAATTACATTCAATATAGATGGAATAAGCCATGTTCTTGCTATACTTAAGTTTGATGATTTTGCATCTTTTAGTTTTATAAAATCTGTTTTTTGTGGAATATCTAAGTTCATCATCAAGAAGTTTCTCTGTTCGTTTGTAAGATAAGTAGACATACTCTCCGTAAATCCAGCACCAACCATAGCATATGAAAGGCCTTCAAATAATTCATGGTTTTTGCTTAAAGCTCCTGGAAGTATTGATGGCACAGGGATAGGTGAAATATAATCATAACCATATGCTATGCAGATATCTTCTATAATATCTTGTTCGTTTATTATATCTGCTCTGTATGATGGTACTTTAAAGCGTATTTTTTTACCTAAAAGTGCAGCTTCATATCCTGCTTTATTTGCAAGTGAGATTATATTATTAAATCCTATTTCTATTCCCAATTCTAGCTCTATTTGTAAAAGTGGAATTAGGATATTATTTGTATCAAAATCTGGATATCTTTTGGTTTTTTTGGTGTACTTAACATCTATTCCAAAAATATCTCCCCCTATATCAATAAATGTAGTAGCTAAGATATTGGTTATTTTCTCTACAAGATCAGATGAGGTGCCGGTAACCTCAATAAATAGATTTTTAGTTGATGGAGTTACCTTTGTCCTTTCTGAGTTTATTATAGGAACTAAAGCAAGAGTGCCTTTTGAGTCCTTTAGAATAGGATATAAACCAGATTTAGGCAGCGCGGTTCTGTAGAGTTTTCCCTTTTCAGTATTATCTACAACATCACTATATAGTCTTTGAGAATTGTCCCTTAATGGAATAAACTTTTCATCTTCTGACAATATGAATACTATGTCTTTGTCTATAACGTCTAAATTATGAATGCCTATTGACATCTTCTTTCTCATCCTTCCTAGAGTATCTGAAAGTTTTTCAGAAAAATTAAAGATGTCCGCAAGAGAAACATCTGTCAACAAGATATTTTTTATAACAAAACCAGATATAAAAAGACCGCTCTTTTCTGCTGTTTTATCTACCGATATTGTCAATGCTGAAGATAGATTTTTTTTATGTAATGAATAATTAAACGTTTTATTTATATGTTGAAAGTTCCTTATAGCACGGGCAAGTCCCACAGCAGAAAATAAATCAGGCCTATTAGATGTAATTTCTACAGTCAATTCATTAAGATCAGAACGTTCTACCTCAAAACCAAGTTTATATATTATTTCTTCAAGATTTTTTTCTTCTATTTTTTTACCTATTAATTTTAGAAGATACTCTCTATTTATTGTTATATTTGGCATATAATCATCTAAGTTTTCTTGTCCTTAACCAACTAAGGCCGCTGTTGTAAGGTTCAACTACACTTTTTATGCCATCGTTGTTGATTAGGAGCATTCTTTCTATCCCTAAACCCCACGCAAGAACGTTTATTTTTCTTCTGCTAATCCCGGTTACCTCTCTTCTTATTATTCCAGAACCCCCAATTTCTAACCAATTTCCATTTTCACCTATTTGGGCGAATATCTCAGCTCCAGGTTCTACGAATGGAAAGTAAGCAGGCTTAAATCTTATTTTAACCCCAAAGCTCTTGTAAAAATTTGTTAGTGTATCGAATAAGTTAGCCATAGTAAGATTTTTCCCTATTATTATGCCATCACATTGGTAAAAATCCGTAAGATGCTTATAGTCAAGATTTTCATTTCTAAAAACTCTTCCTACGGTGAATAATTTTTGTGGTAGCGCAACCTCTTCTCCAGATAAATATTTTTTCATGAATTCACGTATATAATGAACCGATACACTAGTCATTTGTGTCCTTAACACTGCAGATTCAGCTTCTTCTTGACTCCATTTTATTTTCCATGAATCTGTATGACTTTTCATTATTGATTTTAAATGCTCTTTGTCATTTATCGGAAGTTTTGAAGGATTTGATAAATGAAAGGTATCTTGAGCTTCTCTTGCGGGATGATCTTGTGGAACAAAAAGAGAGTCAAAAACCCAAAATGAAGGCTCTATTATAGGACCTGAAATTTCGGTAAACCCAAGCCTTGAAAAGGTGTTTTTAACATCATTTAGAAGCAAACGGAGAGGATGTCTCATAGATAATATTTGCTGCTGCACTGGTATAGAAACATCATACTTTTTAAACTTTTTAGATTCCCAACTTTTTGATACTATAAGTTCCCTGTCTATTTGGTCTATTGAGTTTTCTGATTCTTCTATAATAGCTTCTGCTCCTTTTTTTGATATTTTTATAATATCTATTATATTTTTATCTTTCACTTCTATTAATTTTCTTGAAGAAAATTCACTTATATATGATAGTTCTTTTGATGAGAAGCTTTCTGTAGAATTTGATTTTTTATGCAATGTGGAAAGAAAAATAGATTCGGCACTTGGAACAGAATACTCTTCACCTTTTTTAGTTAGAGAAAGTATACCGTTTTTTATTATTATTAAACCTTTTTTTATGCACCATTGCATGCCTATCCTTTCTTTATCTAACAAAAGTTGTGATGCTTTTATTTCTTTGCCGGATTGTAAGGTGTTTATAATCTCATCTTCCGGAAGCATTGATTTTGAGTATGACATCCCTTCCTGGCTTAGAGTAATAGAATTATTTTTTTTATATGTCAAATCTAAAAGAGATAGATTAGACAAATTTTCTATAGACCATAGTAATTCATCTTTACCAAGGCCCGACTTTTTTTCGAGCTCACTGAATGTGATGCTGCTATGTTTTTTCAGTATATTTAAAACCAATAACTCGTATTTATGCATTAAAACAACATTATAATTTATAAATATACAATAAATAAGTATTAAAAGATTCGTTGTTATAACTTTAATTGGTTATTATGATAAAAGATTATTTAATAGAGATATTCGAACCATCTTTGTTGTTCGGACTTCTCTGTGCGCTCGTTGGCCTTTCAGCAGCTATATATCTTGATTTTACTGCAGGAGTAGTATTAGGGATAGTAGCAATAATAGGTATTGTTATTGCACAGATAGCAGTGAATTTAATTGATGATTATGTAGATTATAAAATAGGCATAGATAAAGAAACAATCAAAACAAAGTTTAGCGGAGGAAGCTCCCTTGTCGTAGATAAAAAAGTTAGTACGAATGGTATTCTAATAATAGCAATAATAGCTTTGTTAATTTCAGGAGTATTAGGATTTTATTTATTGCAGTTCTTAAACATTGGAGTACTTTACTTAGTTTTAATATTGATAGTTTTCGGAGGCATATCAGTAATATTTTATGCAAAATACTTTACACATGTGCCATTCTTTTCAGAACCTTTTGTAACAATTTGCTTTGCTGTTATTGGCATAGGAGTGTATCTTGTTGCTAGCAATTCACTTACAAATGTGCTTTGGGTCTTTTTACTAGTGTGCATACCATCTGGATTACAGGTAGGAGTGGCCATGATAGCAAATGAATTACCCGATAGAAAAGCAGATAAAAAATATGGCAGAAGAAATATAGTAATAATGCTATCTAATCAGAAAAATTATTCAGGTTTATACTTTATATTTCAAGCTATCGGATATCTTTTACTAGGATATGGAATGGTAGAAAGATTTCTGCCAATTACATTTTTAATATTATTTGCACTAATACCAGGGATGTATTTAGTAGGAAGAGGAATAGAAAATTATAAAGATCCTAAAACCCATGAAAAGGTAATGGGTTTAAACTCTATTATGGCATTTCTATATATCTTCCTTTTGAGTTTTGCATTTTTAATTGTAAGAGTTGTTTAATTGAGTTACAAAAATGAATATAATGACAAATTTAGCAAGGATATTAGAGTTGCGATGGACAAAACATTTAAAAAACTGACAACATTAGAATCCAAAGAGTTTTTTGACAATGAACTTTTTGATGCTTCGATGCATCTTTTAAATAAACCAGGAAAAATGCTCAGGCCACTTCTTGTTTTTTTAGGAGCTTCATATTGTGGTATGGATCTTGATGAGGTAATAGACATAGCAGTTTCGATAGAACTACTACACACTTCATCATTAATACATGATGATATAATAGACAATGATAATAAAAGAAGAGACATTGACGCAACTCATGTTAAATACGGGCTTGAAATAGCAATGCTATCTGGAGATGCACTTATATCAAAATCAATACAAAATGCATCGAGGTATGGTAAAAACCTAATAGATATAATGGCAGAAACAGCAATGAAGATGTCAGCTGGAGAAGCTATGGACTTTAGATATCAAAGATTAAAAAAAGTACCAGAAATAGAAGAATGCTTAAGGATAATAGAACTTAAAAGCGCTTCACTTATATCAACTGCTACTTCAATATCTGGAAAGTATAAAAATAGCAACTTTTCAAGAGAACTTGAGTTATTTGGATTGAATTTGGGAATCGCATTTCAGATAAAGGATGATATTGAAGACTATTCAGCAATATCAGACAATACTCAAGCAAATTTAGATGCAAATAGACCAAATATAGTAAAAAGCATAATTAAATCTGGAAAAAATGAGAAAGACGCCATTAAAGAGGCGACGGCAATGAACAAAAAGTACATAAAGGTTGGAATTTCATATCTTGATAAAAATAAATTTGAGATTTTTGAAAGATATTTGAATATGATAAAGATTGATTAATTATTTTCTTCCAGAAACAATATATGCGACTCCAGTTTTAAGTTCTGTATATTTTATTTCTTTGAAACCTGAACTGCTTAAGATCTTTATTAGCCTTTTTTTATTAAATTTAAGTATGCTTGAAACAAGCCAAAAGTATGCTTTTCTATCAACAAAAAAACCTATTATGCGCATTAAGAATGAATATATTCTAAAGAAAAATGCTTTTGATTTTTCATCAGGAACTGCCATGTCAACAAAAATAAATTTCCCGTTGTTTTTAATTATTCTTTTTAATTCTGTCGAAAAAACCTCTAAATTGTCTAAATTTCTAAGTGCAAACCCAGATATCACCAAGTCAAAATAATTACTTGGATAGCCAGTTTTCATAGCATCAGAAATTTCAAATGATATTTTATTAGATCCTGCTAAAACTGCTTTTTTCTTTCCTAAATCAAGCATCTCTTTATTAAAATCCATGGCTATTAACTTGTATTTTTTACCTAGTTTATCCAATTCTTTTGAGAGCATTATTGCAAGATCTCCGGTGCCGGTAGCTAGATCGAGTATTATAGGATGATCAATTTTAGAAATGGCTTCTATAGATTTCATTACAGTTTCACTACGCCAGTTTTTGTCTATACCTAAGCTAAAAAGATGATTCATTAAATCATAATGTGAGGACACCTTTGTAAAAATTTTATTTATTCTTATGCTCATCTTAAACACAATTTTATATTACTAATACTGGAAGGAAAATTATTATTGCTTCTATCCACGCTACATGTGCTATGGCTGACCCTATTATGCCATACTTTTCTGCTATTAAACTAGTAACTAAACCTACAAAAAACGCAGCCAATACTAGTATTGGATTTAACGTAGAAAGATGTATTAAACCATAAAAAATTGATGAACCAAGCCATGGAACTTTATTAAATATCTTTGATTTTTTTCTAATTAAGCCTTGTACGCCGCCTCTCCAATATATCTCTTCACATATGCCTATAACCGCAAGTAGAATAAATAGAAATATTGTCTGTGCTTGAGAGTATATCAAAGAGTATATTTCTCTAACATATATAACTGTGCCAGTAAGTATAGTCAGATAATATCCACCAAGGAAGATAAGATAAAGAATTACTGCGCCCAACGATCCGAATAAAAGTATTTTTTTAATGCTTCCGCTCTTAACTTTTATATTTTTTTTATACTTGGCCAATGTAAAAATAGCAAGTATTAGAGTTGAAATTGACATAGCATATACAAAATAATTGCTGAAAATTATAAATGACATTGGCCATAATATAAGCGGCAATGCAAGGTATAGATACTCATATTTTTCCAATTTCATTATCTCATCTCCAATGCTTAAGTATTATCTTTCCAAAAGCCTTAGAGCTTTCAAGAAGATCTTGTGCTTGTGCAGCCATACCTATGTCAAATGATTTGTATATTATAGGCTTTATGTTTTTCTTTTTTGCAAACTCTATGGAATTATCCAAATCAGACTTACTTGCGTTATGCGTTCCGAATATAGAAATGTTTCGCAGATACAGTCGTCTAACATTTAAGCTTGATGTAGCTCCTGCAAGAACTCCAAATGAGATAATTCTTGCATTATAAGCAGCCATCTCTACGGTATCACCAAGATTATTGCCCATTGAATTTATTATTATATCGGCTCCAACTCCATTTGTTATTTCCATAACTTCTTTAATTATATTTGTAGCATTGTCCTGTTTTATTACAAAGTCTGCGCCAATAGCCCTTAATTTTTGCATTTTTTCATCGCTTCTTGTTAATGCTATAGTTTTTAACCCTAATGCCTTTGAAAATTTTATTGCAAAAAGTCCAACATTGCCAGTTGCGCCTAGAACTACTATAGTTTCTCCTTCAGTAGCATTGCCCAAACCTTTGATGTTGCGCCAAGCCAACGAAGCATGAAGTGGCATAGCCGCAATCTCTTCGTCTGTAAAGTTAGATGGTGCTTTTGAAACTATTCGCTCTGGAACCGTAATAAACTCACCATAGCTTCCATTAATATGAAGGCCAAAGCATTTCCATGAAGGACATAATTGTTCATGACCTGAAATACAATATTTACAACTGCCACAACCATAAACGGTATTTGAGATTACCTTTTCACCTTCATAAAACTTTTTTACATTGCTCCCGACAGCTTCAATAGTTCCGTAAACATCTGTACCTGGAACATGTGGAAATGGAATGTTCATTCCTGGAACTCCCCTTCTTACCATTAAATCAAGAGTGTTTACAGATGTCATCTTCAATTTTATCAGTATTTGGTCTGGAGCAGGAACTGGAGTATCTATTTCAATTTGTTTTATAACGTTTGAGGTTCCGTTTTCATAAAAACCCATGGCCTTCATTTTATCACCAACTCTCAAATAATTTTTAACATAAATATTTATTATAATTAATTTGATTAAGTTCATTCAATAAATCAAATTCTTTTGATATAACAGTATCTCCATTTATTATCTTTAAAGCTTGTTTTAATACTTGTTTTTTGTTTCCAAGTAATTCATATACATTAGTATAATTTTTAAGTGCCATTACACCGCAATAATCAGTAGCTTCAGAAAGTATATTCTCTGAAATTTTCTTTAAAGGATACTTACGCGCTTTAAGTCGTAATTCAAGTTGTTTTATGTGTGAACGCAAAACTATGACAGTTGCACCTTTTAATTTCATTTCGCATAGTAAATGCCCTTCTAGAATAATGTATTTTTTATTTTTTATATTATTTTTATTAATAACTGCCAAAATAGATCTATTTAATTTTTTAATATTCACAGGAAACGCGCCGTCGATATCTTTTTTTATAAGAAGGCCTTTATCTTTTGCAATATTATTTGCGCTTATAACTATGCTGTTCTTAAGTCTTTTTGAGATGGATCTTGCAAGAGTAGTTTTTCCAGTACCTGGAACACCAGTTATTACATATATTTTTGGCATTATGTTACCAATCTCATTTTGAGGTTTTGAACAGTTCAAGCTGATTGGAGAATCCTTCAAGCCTAAAAAGTATAGTGTCCTTTGAGTTTTCTATATCTAATATTATACTTTCAGGAGGTTTTATAGTAAGTATATACGCCCTATCTGAAGAAAAAATCCACGAACCAAGCGTATGATCATGATACTTGCCAGAAATATCTCCGACGTACTTAGATTTTGAAAGCAATTTGCCTATAAGAAGCTCTATAGAAGGATCATATTTTTCTATTATTATACTCTCCCTGTTGTTTTCGGTGACCTCTAAAGAGTATGGTTTTATAAAAGGTACATCAAGCAGTGTTGCTTTTTCGGTTATAACACTTGACATTTTAGCAAAATTTACACTTGAGCTTTCAAGTTCTTTATCAAGCTTTTCTTTATCTGAACTAAATGCAAGAAACACAGAAGAAAAATACTCTTCTACAGCTTCTTTTGCTTTTTTTAACGATTCATTAGCTGAAGGTTTCGACGCATAGGTAGTTGGATTTAAAAGCAGATTACGCAATTTAAAGCTTGAGTCTTTAAGTATAGTTTTGTCTATTCCTTCAATAAAACTATCTGTAAGATCATCCCAATCC
>JAKACG010000044.1 GCA_021821605.1 Microcaldota archaeon
CCTATAGCTACAAGAGTATTTTCCTCTTCTTCAGCATCAAGATACTCTATTACACCATTTCTTACTAGATAGTTGAAGTTTATCTCCTTCTTCTTTAATTTCTCTATGAGCTCTTCTGTAAATTTTGATTTGCCAGCTTCGACAATTATGTAAGGCTTTCTGAGCCTTCCTCTGTCTGTGTTTATATTTATGCTGTTCAACTTGTCAGAGTAAGCTATATTTATCTCTCCTGAGATTTGACCTTTTCTTCTAGTGGTTCTTACTTCGTTTACAAACTTTTCAGGGTTTTCTACAAAGCCTATTACCTTTCCGTTCAAGTATATGAAAGTTTTTTTAGAGTTGTCCAAAAAATCACGTTTTATATAGAGTTTATATCCGCAAGCTTTCTGAGTTCCTTCTCAGTTACGGCTTCGTCTGCACCAATAGTAACCTTAGACATCAAAGCTAGATACTTGGTGAGGCCTACTTCTTGTCCTTCAGGGCTCTCTGCAGGGCAGATCTTGCCCCATTGAGTACCATGGACATCCCTAGCTCTGAAGTGTGGATGTTTCTTAGCTAGAGGGGATTTTACTCTTCTTAAATGTGCATATGTGCTTAAAAGATTGGTTCTATCAAGAACCTGTGATACGCCTGTCTGTCCTGCAACCCAAGTTCCAGTTCCCATAGCGTATGCTATCTTTTCAGATAAAGTATCTGGACTTATTATTGATTGCATGCTTAAACGCCTTCCTCTTGCGCTCATACGTTCTATTTGATACTTTACCTCTTTTAAAAAGAATCTGAAAGCATATGCAAAAAGTTCCTCCATAAGCTCTCCTGCGAATCTTGTCCTTTTGTTTGCATAATGATCCTTATCATCTTGTTTTACTATTTTGTTTGCTATTGCCGTTGATTTCTTTCCCATTTCAAGAAGATAATTAGCCTTAGTTTGTCTTGATTTTTCATCGCTTCCTAAGTGAGGTAAAAGATAGTTGTCTATCTGCATCTCAGCTCTTTTTATCTGATATTCCTTTGCTTGTCCAGGAGCTGCAAGTTTGCCTAACTCAAGCAGTGCTTCCTGTTTTGTTAATATGCCGGTTTCTGGCTTCTTTTTATTTACCGAACTTAACTCTATATTTAATAGAATATCATTTTTGAAAGGAAGCATTGCTGATGCATACTCCTTTATCTCTTCTAACTCCATACCTATTGCTTTTAATAATAATATTAATTCCAAGCTTCTGCTTACTGTAGGGAAGTCTACTGAAAATACTCCACTTTGATTTCTAGTAACTACACATCTTGCTCTAAAACCAGGTGTTGATGAAAATACTCTACTTTTAACCTCAGTGCCTTTCTTTTCTTTAGTTGTTATTATCCTATTTGATGCGACGTCGTCAAGACCTATAAGTACTCTTTCAACTCCTTTTATTATGAAGTATCCACCAGGATCATCCGGATCCTCTCCGTTTTCTATAAGTTGAGATCTGCTCATATTTTTCATATGGCACGCATTACTCCTTATCATTATTGGAATGTCTCCAACATATACCTCCCCATATGAAGCAGTTTTTTCTATACCCCTTATTATTGGAACAACTTCCATGTATAAAGGAGCGCCGTAGGTTATATTTCTTAATCTTGCTTCGTTAGGCATTATGTTCCTTCTTGAACTATCGGCCTCTATTATTGATGGGCTACCTATTCTTACATTACCTAACTTCAAAGCAAAACCTTCTACGCTAGGCTCTATTATATTTTGATTTCCCATAGCCTTTGCTATTCCGTTATCCAAAAATCTGTTAAAGCTGTCCACCTGGTGCTGTACCAAAGAAGAGTTATTCAAATACGATGCTAACAATAAGTTCTTTTCCTCCATCAAATCAACTTTTACTATGTAAACGGCATTAACCGTCTACAACAAATCTGTAATATAAATATTCCTTGCCGTAATCATTTCTTTTTACTCTTACAACATCCCCAGGTTTTGCCTTTATGCTAACTGCCTGAGGATCTGAACTTAGAAGTTTTGGTAGATTCTCTGCTTTGAGATTTAGTTTTGAAAGCACCTTTATAGACTCCTCTACGCTAAGGATTTCGTGGACTGGGATATGCTCATGACTGCTTTTTTCTACCATTCAAATTCCTATGATTAAAATAAGTACTAACACTGACCTAATTGGAAGCATCTAATATATTAGATTAGAAAGGTTTATATAACTTTTTTAAAAAGCATTTACATTATTACTTGAGTTATGATTTTAATAGTTTTAATTTTCATATTTTTCATATGTAAGATATAATCTGTAATGTAATAATATATACTAAATATATACTATATATTATATACCATAATTAAGTGTAAAATTGATCTGATTTTTCCACTAATACAAAAAACATATATACCTAAAAATTAAACTTAAATTGGTGGTATAATGTCTTACAAGCTCCAAGAGGTTAAAGGTGAGGTTTTTGGAAAACATTGTAATTTATCAGATAGGGAGCTATACATTAGACGAAGAGATATTCGTAAGGCTATATATGTAGGCTTTGCTACAATAGGACTCTCTGTTCCAGTAGTAATAGTAAATTACTTGCCATTAGTAAATAATTTCATTAAAACTCACGATGTAGATGCAAGAACCATAGGAAGCATTGGCGTTACTGTAGGAGCTAACCTTGTTGCTAGCGGTTTAATAAGAAGCTATGAGTACTTCAAGAATATGGATGAGATAAATAAAAAATTTGAAGAGTTAAAGTCCATTAAAAGAGAGGAACTTGAGGAGCTACAAACAATAACAAGTAAAGTTACAACTACAAATACCGATAAAAGAAAAAGAAAACGTAAAAGCTCTGAATGGAAAGCAAATAGGTCTGAAAGGTTCAGATGAATTACTATTACTTCCTATTTAGTTAAATAATAGATTCGATTCATGCAGAACGCATTAGAGGCCTAAATAGTTCAGACGCAGCAATATCAAGCTTTTTGATAGTAGCTCTGCTTCCAAATTCTTCATTGGCAGCTACATTATAAAGTATTGAAAGAACAGCACCATTAGATTCTGCAAGCCGTAAGTCCACGGTATTATTTTTGACAAAGAATATGAAGGGATTTATTATATCCATATCTATACGTTGTAATTTGAACTCCGTATTAGTGTTTGAGTCTTTTTCTGAAGCTACAACAAAATATGCTGCTTCTGCTATTTTATCCAACTCTGAAGTGAAGGTTTCTTTTGCTGTGGATATATTGAGTTTATGTCCAAAACATGATTCAACAACATCGGAGATCGAACCTAAAGCAGAGGAGATCTTAGGGTACTCTAGATCATCTTTCCAAAACTCAATCCCACGTTTAAGACGAAGCAATTTTGGATCGTTGGGATTTATTATGATAATTCCGTTATTAGTTGTAGATTTTTTAGATTTTTCCATATTTTCATCAAAAAACATTTAAAGTATATGATATAAAAAGGTTTTCTATGAAAAATTTTGCATTATTTATGAATAGTAATATTAATTAAATATCAAACGACACTTCCAAAGCTAGCACTTGGCATTACTCCATTCGGTGGATAGACTCGTGTTCGTAGCCACTGGACGAATGTTTCAGTGTTATCTTGCCACACCATTAAATAAGAAGATGATAATCCTCCAGAGGAGGTTGATGAACCTAATTGATTATAATTTACATATTCTGAAGTTCCAGAAGAAGTTACTGCTACACTATTAAGATAAAATGTATTAATATACCAAAGTATAGATGTGATGGGCATCCATGAACCGCCAATACCATAATCTAAATAATTACCACTTTGATATCTTTCTCCTGACCAATCATAATATGAACTTCCGCTTAACCCTGTGCCAACAAGAGCTAAAAGATTTGATTGTTCTGATGTAGAAGGATTAACAACCTTCCCATATATATCGTAAACAAATGGAGAAGATATTGGAGTTTGATATCCTAAATATTGAGCTGATGATGAACTTGAAAGAGTAATTCCATTATTTACAATTCCTGTTATACTAGAACTATATACCCATCCACTAGGCAAAGTTGTTCCAGCAAAGTTCAAATAATTGCTAAACACATTTGCTCCATCATCATACTGCGCGTACGAGGTCTGGAAGCATCCAGATGCACAGTACAACTGTGGTGCATAACCTGTGTAACCAGAAGTTACCGGAGAAGTATCTGGCAAAAAGTTCATGTATATTGTAAGTGTGTTTGTTCCAGAACCTGCTGCGCCAAGAGTATTACTTGCAAGATTCACCCATGCAACTGTGTTTGTTGCAGTTGATGAAGCGCCGCTCTCAAACCAAGTGTATAAAGGTACATTGCCAGGCATTCCTATCGGTGCACCTGCAGTAAACTCTATGTTGCTAAGATTACCTGTTTCATAATTTGAATATGTTGATGGGTTGAAAGAGATCATGTCTTGGAAGTTAGTGCTTGTTGCACTACTTTGCAAATTAGAAAGTTGTATTGGAACATCACTGTATACTGGATTTTCAAAAACATATGCCGTAGTTGAAAATGCCCAAGGAGTATAATCTAAATTATAATTAATAATGTATGTTCCAGGATTCTGATTTTTACAAACGGCATAATATACTGAATCAGAACCCCAGTTATTTATTGATTGTTGCATTACTTCATTACATCCTGATGGAAGAGTTACACTGCTTATTCCACTTATTGAACCTGATGCTGCAATTACAACTGTGTTTATGCTGTTTGTTACTGTATAACTCAAATATGATGGAGATGGTGCTGATGTTGAAGAATAAGTATATACTGTGTTTGTTGATGTAGGCACATTTATTCCATATGCACCTATTATTGAGGGGGTACTTGAAGATAAAGATGCAGAACAGGTATTTCCATTCTGTATTCCTACTGATGAATAAAGTGTATTTGTTGTTTGTGACCAAGACTCCGAAGTTATTGTAGCTCCACTTTGGTAATCTTCTGCAATGGTACAGAGATATACTTGATTTCCAGAAGTAGCTGTGACGGCAGTAGATGGCTGTGTATTTTCATAATAAGTAGGATTTGACGAAGGTATTAAAACAGGATTTTCGAAAACATATGCAGTAGTTGAAAATGCCCAATTAGCATTATTTAAATTATAATTAATAATGTATGTTCCAGGATTCTGATTTTTACAAACTGCATAATATACTGAATCAGAACCCCAATTATTTATTGATTGTTGCATTACTTCATTACATCCTGACGGAAGGGTTACACTACTTATTCCACTTGTTGAACCTGATGCTGCAATTACAACTGTGTTTATGCTGTTTGTTACTGTATAACTCAAATATGATGGAGATGGTGCTGATGTTGAAGAATAAGTATATACTGTGTTTGTTGAGGTAGGAACATTTATTCCATATGCACCTATTATTGAAGGAGTACTTGAAGATAAAGATGCAGAACAGGTATTTCCATTTTGTATTCCTACTGATGAATAAAGTGTATTTGTTGTTTGTGACCAAGACTCTGAAGTTATTGTAGCCCCACTTTGGTAATCTTCTGCAATGGTACAGAGATATACTTGATTTCCAGAAGTAGCTGTGACGGCAGTAGATGGATATGTATTTCCATAATAAGTAGGATTTGACGAAGTTAAAACAGGGTT
>JAKACG010000045.1 GCA_021821605.1 Microcaldota archaeon
TGCCATATTTGTACCTATTGCAACTGTACCGTGTCCTTCCATTATAACTATTGAGACCTCTTTTCTTTTTATCTCTGAAAAAACATCGTCAGCAAGTTCTTGCGATCCTGAAGCGCCTTTTGAAATGCCAACATAAGGAGGTTTACTAGAACCTAAATAATATCTTGCTTCACCTAGCTCTACAAAGATCTCAGGAATTAAAGAGGTTTTAGAGATATCATTGTTCATTACAAAGAAAATAGAATCAATAGGATGAGGATGCACTATTGCATTTATTTTTGGCATTTCTTTGTATATTTTTGCATGTACGCGCCATTCTGAAGAATTTTTAGGTCCGTTTATTAACTCGCCATCTAATGTTACAACGCTTAACTGCTCAGGCCTGATATTGCCCTTTAGTATTCCAGTACTGCCAGTAGGAGTGAGCAGCATCATATTTTCGCCTAGTCTTGCACTTACATTACCTGACAATGTAGAGTTTAAACCTTTTGAATAAAGGCTAATAGTAGCGGCTACTACTTCTTCTCTTATTTCTTTTTCGGATTTTTTTACTAAAATACTCATTAAATTAACCAAATCTCAAAATATGTTAAATATTTTATATATTAAATATATTCATAAATTATAATTTATGTATTACTTATGTATTTACGAGCGTATATTGAACCATCTTTCATCTCCATATATTTCACATAATTTATCAAGATCTTTTTGATGCTTTTCTGGAAGGAACTCAGATAAAAGCTGTGCAAAGATAAAATCAAAACGACTCCACGTATTGAGATTTTTTGCAAAAAAATGTTCGTATATAGGGATAGTAATATCTTCTGGAAGTTTCTTTTTTATACCAAATCGTATTCCTGAAAGAAATGCCGCACACATGTGTTTAGTTGTTTTATGAAGTATTGGATCAGAAGGATTTTGAAGGTCTAAATTTATTATTGCAGTAATTGTTTTCTTTGCAAAGATATGAGATGAACGGCTAGAAGCACTTATTTTTTTAATTAAAGGTTTCATGGCATATCTCATTGAAGAAGTAAAAGCTTCATTATGATCAAAGTAATCTGATCCAGAGATATCCACATAGAAGATTGCAGACTTTATGTAAGTAGAATAAGTATTCAAAAATGTATCGTTATCTGAAAAGTCATTAGAGTATAGCTTATTTACAACATTTCTGCCAATATTCAACAAAGCCTTAGGAGTATGTCTTTTAACCTCAGAATCGAGTTTATTTGAGTATCTGTTACCATATAACTTGTCTGAATAAAGGATTATATCTAGCATTTTTGCTTTTTCTTCTTTAGAGGTAGGCTTGAATAAATCAAAGATCTGTTCCTCAGTTGGCCACTTATCTTTCTGATTTGATTTAGTTGCATTAGCTCCTGAAATTTTAGATAAATTTGCCATTAAAAATTCTAATATTTTTGGTTCGTAATATAGAATTTCATCTTTTTTCTTTGTTTTTTCTGTTTTTATTCCATGTATTTCTACAGCTTCTTTTAAAAGTTGTTTAAGTGATTTATTAGGAGCTTGCGGATTTAAATTAAGTTCACGTTTTATTTCATACTCTGAAAACCATCCTTCTGGAGGTCTAACTTTTAAGCCACGTAAATGATTTTGTATCACACTTACAAATTTATAATCGAAAAGTGGATTTCCATTAGTTCCTGGATAAATCATTTTTTGAGCTTCAGAATTAGATTTTCTTAAGAGATCTACATAAGGCCTTAATGCATACCCATGAATGTGAAGCATGGAACATAATTCTACAAAGGTAACTGCATCAGGGTTATTAGGAGTATTATGATCTTTAGCAGTTGTTGGAACAGTTGTTTTTACAGAATTTGTTTCTTTAAATTGTTTCGGTGTAGTGCTGCCAGATTTAACCACAGAGTCAGTAGAGTTATCTATGGCCATTTTTTGTTTCAGTTTCATATAATCAAATATCACAAAACAATAGTCGAATTGTATATTTTTTAAGATTAATATACTTTACTATTTAATTTTTTAAAATATAGAAGCAGTATGAGATTTTTATGACCGTTTTTATATCTGATTAATACTTTCATTTAAGTATACATATTATTGATTCTCGCTATTTTAGACAATATAAATTGGATAACTATAACATACAAATAACGAACTGCAACAAAAAAGATTTAAGGTTTTGTGAATTGATAATATAGTGGATTGGTGGAGAAGATAATAAATGGCGGAGCGCTTCACTTTGCCAGGATTGGAGAGTTTAATAGTGTATTGGCCATAATTAGTCGTAACCTTAACCAAATAGATATAAATTCTAAAGATAGAGAAGGTAGAACAATAGCAAGTTATGCAGCTGAGTATGGAAGCGTTCAAGGACTTAAAATAGCAATAAAATTAAATGCTGATATTGAATTGCCGGATAAGAACTTACTTACGCCACTTATGTACTCGGCAAAGAATGGAAATATAGGATGCTCTAATTTGATACTTCTTAAAGATATAAACATAGACGCAATAGATAAAAATGGCTGGACAGCCTTGATGCATGCTGCAGCAAACGGAAGAACACAGGATGTTAAACTTCTTCTTGATAAAGGAGCTAAAAAAGATATAAAAAATGATGAACACCTTAGTGCAGCCGCAATAGCAAAACTCCATGGATGGAAGGAGCTACATCTTTTTATTAAAGAGTTTAAAAAGAGAAGCACCTCTGATTTTGATGATGAGAAAAAACTACTAGAATCACTTAAAAGAGGAATGACATATCAAAAATTACAGGATAATAAAAAATTAGTATAAAACTACAAAGCAAATGATTATAGAGTAAGTATAGTAGTTATATAACTAAACACTATACAGAATAATATATAGAATAATAAAGACAATAACAAGAAGACAATAACAAGAGAAATAAATAAGAAAAATAATAAAAAATAATAGATAAATATATGATGTTGAATTTATGAAAGTAAATGCGCCTTGTGTAGTAAAACTTTTAGGAGAGCATGCGGTGGTGCATGGAAAAATGGCCGTTGCAGCTGCATTAAAACTTTACGCTACCGCTTCATTTGTAAGCTCAGATGTAAAAGATGGTTTTAAGCTTGAGCTTAAAGATTATAACAAAACGGTATTGATTGGAAAAGAACTGCTAAGAGAGCTTGCAGAAAGATATGAAAAAAGAGTAAGCTTAGATGAGTACATAAAAAAATGTTCAGATGTTGATGAAACACTATTGCCATATCTTACTATAGCTGCAATTTTTTATAGAAAGCACAAAGCAATAGCTAATGGAAGCATAGTAATAAGCTCAGAGATACCTAAACAGAGCGGGCTTGCAAGCAGCGCTTCGTGCTACACTGCGTTTACCGTACTGCTCAGCAGGCTATCTAAAATAAATCTAAGCGACTTTGAAGCCATAGAGCTTGCGCGTGATGGCGAGAAAGTATCGCATAAAAATGAAGGTGCTGGAAGAATAGATGTTAGCACGGCTTATTACGGAGGGTATGTAAGCTTCAACACTAAGGATGGCTTTGTAAAGCATGACTTTAAGTTCAGCCCTAAGCTTCTTGTAATAAATACCGGGCCTAAAAAGCCCACCTCTGAAACGGTAGGAAGAGTTACCAAGCTGCTTAATGAAAAAAAGGAGTATACTGAAAAAATACTTGATGAGATTAATGAGTGCTCAATAAAAGGTCTAGACGCCATTGCAAACAACAAAATTCAGGAGCTTGGAAGAGTAATGTACAAAGATCATGAGCTATTAAGAAAACTAGAGGTATCAAGTGATGGATTAGACAGGGCAGTAAATATAGCAAAAAAATACAGTGCTCATGGGGCAAAACTAAGTGGCGGAGGCGGAGGCGGCGTTGCCATAGCTCTTCTTGAAGAGTATGATAAAAAACTTGAGGATGAGCTAAAAAAAGAAGGCTTTGTGTGTATAGAGGCTAAGATTTCAGAAAAGGGAGCAAAAGACAGTAGTGATTAAACTGATTTTGTAAAATAAATATAACAACAAAAATTACCGGTCTAATAACAAAACAAAACTAGTAAAATAAATTACCGATAAAGTAAATGCTAAGGTAATATCAATAGTTGCTAGTAATTGCGTATTTATACCAATTACTGTATGCCACAAACTTAGTAACTTAATGGTGAAGTGCTTTCTGTTGTTTTTGAGTTTGATTTTGGAGATGAAACGTCTTCTCCGCTCTTAAGTTTATACCACGCATAACCAGCATATGCAGCACCTATGAAAATTAATATGCCACCTATTACAACTATAGTGAGTACAGCACCTATTAATAAGAGTATTCCAGCAGTATGAAACTCATTTCTGCCGGTAAGCTTTGAGATTTTATCATAAGAGTTATACATGAATAAATATGATGCTATAGAAAGCAAAACATCTACAACTAATACAAGTACAGACAATCCAAAAGCATCACCCAAAGTTCCTGTTAAAGCACCATTGAAGTTAATATAATTATTTAAAGTAATAATTACATAAAGAGTCAAGAGCATAGACACTATCAAGGATAAGATAATTATTCCAAAACTTATCGTAAAGTTCTTTTTTATTGAAGGATCTTTGTAAACTACAGATAATTTCTGAACTCCAGAGTTTATAAGATAAAGTCCTATAAATGTAATTATAATTGAAAGAATGCCCTGAATTAATGATACAAATATTGATGATGAAGAAATACCAGATAATTGTGAACCTGAAAGCACAGAAGATGCTAGAAATACTATATTTATTACCGCAAAAATTATTGCTAGAATTATAGAACCGCCTATCCACACAAGTGTACCGTTATATCCAAGTCTGCCTGCTTCTTTTATCTCAGGATTAGTTACAGGAAGTGACTGATTATTTTTTGTAACTGCCATTCTAAAACCATAAAAAATATAGGTCATGCGCATTTATAAGGTTTTGTACCTGATTGTTGTCCCATATAATTACGATTTATTTAAAACGTAAAATTTAGTTATAGAGTCAAACTTTTTGAAAGGTAAAATTAAACCAACAAAATCTAATATTGTATCAACAACGAAAGTTATTTAATTAGCCAATGTATTAATTAAATAGTATTTAATTATATAAGATTATTAATGTATAACAGTGAAGATATGACAGAAACAAATATTGTAACAGGTATAGCAACCCCTAACATAGCTTTTATAAAATATTGGGGCAAACGGGATTATACGGGCCTTAATACACCAAACAACTCAAGCATTAGTATGACATTAGATGAAACAGTAAAAACAACCACAAGTGTTGTCTTTTCCAGTAAAATTAAAAAGGACACCATTTTTATAAATGGAATTGAGGAAAATATATCTGCTGCTAAAGAGGTATCAGAAAAATCAAGATATATGAATGCAATATTAGACAAGATGAGATCAATTTCTAAGATTAACAAGCATGCACTTATAGTTTCAAAAAATAACTTTCCTTCTGGAGCAGGAATAGCATCAAGTGCTTCTGGCGCTGCTGCATTAGTAGTAGCATTAAATGATGCACTTGCTTTGAATATGAATACAAAAGAGCTTTCTATCATGGCAAGGCAGATAAGCGGAAGCGCATGTAGAAGCTTATACGGT